>CADAMO010000034.1 GCA_902788995.1 Oscillospiraceae bacterium | reverse complement strand
ATATCAAGGCGTTCCTCAGCTCTGTTGTTCCGGCGGTCAAGTCGGATGTTTCGGTGGTTACCAAGCTTTATGATGTCATTCGTGACAATTCTGACACCAACCTGAATCTGCCGAAGATGACGTATATTGCTTCGACCGCGGCTTCAAAACTGAACGCGGCGTCCGATATCGAGTACGTCAGCCTGACAGGCGAGATCACCAAGGGCGAATTTGCGGAGATGCATGTTACCAACGAAACCGCGATCAAAACCATGCTGAACGTTTTCTATCTGCCTCCCGATCTGGATGAAGATATCAAAAAGGGCAGCGACACCAAAGCCGAATAACTGTTTTACAGCTCTTTCGCGTCTGCGAAGGGGCTGTTTGCATTTTTTGGTTTATACCCGGTTGAATTTGGATTTCGGCTTGATAAATTTTAACAAATTGGGGTTTGGCGAGGTGATTTAATGCGGAATTCGGAATGCGGAATGCGGAATTTCGGAAATCGCTGACGCGATTTGATTGTAATTGGATGTCTTAAAGAATCAACGAGGCAATCAAATCCGGACGTTTCAAATTGCACGCAATCGGAGATTCGCAATAACTCCGCATTCCGAATTCCGCATTCCGAATTTGCTCGACAAATCCCCCTTTGCCGCTATCCCACAATTTTCCGTGATGAACCAGAAAAACGGCGGAACCGGGCATATTGTACAATTTTTGAGGAAGGAATTGAATTGCGGTTCGTTTTATGCTATAATGTATTTTACTGCTCCACCAATTAATACTTGAAGATTTCTGCTTGTCTAAACGCCGCAATACGGCGTCAGAAATCCTCTCCTCGACAGGCGACAGCCTGTCTTGCGGTTTCTTCCTTGTCTTGCGACGTTTATCCGGCGCATAAATAATTCACGATTAAATTGGTGGAGCAGTAATAAGAAGCTGGATCACGGGAAGGATCCACAACATAAGGAGGACCACATTGATGCAATATCGGATACTCGGCAAAACCGGCCTGTCCGTCAGCGAGATCGGATTCGGCGGGGAGTGGCTGGAACGCCACGACGAGGCCCACTCGGTGGAGCTGCTGCGGTACGCCCACAACAAGGGTATGAACATTGTGGACTGCTGGATGCCGGACCCGAAATCCCGGGATATCATCGGCAAGGCCATGGAGGGCTGCCGGGATTCATGGTACGTGCAGGGGCACGTGGGCTCCACCTGGCAGAACGGCCAGTACGTCCGGACGAGAGATATGAACTTTGTCCGTCCGGCGTTTGAGGACCTGCTGCAGCGGCTTCGCACCGACTATATCGACCTGGGCATGATCCACTACATCGATTCCATGGAGGACTGGAACACGGCCATGAACGGACCGTTCATCGAATACGTTCATGAACTGCATGAGAAGGGCGTCATCCGGCATATCGGCCTGTCCACCCACAACCCGCAGATCGGCAAGCTGGCGGTGCAGACCGGTTTTATCGAGATGATCCTGTTCAGCATCAACCCGGCCTTTGATATGCGCCCCGCTACCGAGGACCTGGACCAGATGTTCGGCGGTTACGACGACGCGCGGTTTTCCGGTATTGACCCCGACCGGGCCGAGCTTTACCGGATGTGCGAAGAGAAAAACGTGGGCATCACCGTCATGAAGGGCTTTTTCGGCGGCAGGCTGTTCGACAAGGCCCAGTCGCCCTTCGGCGTGACCTTTACGCCCTCGCAGCTGATCCACTACTCCCTGACCCGCCCCGGCGTGGCCTCCATCCTCTGCGGCTTCGACACCCCGGAACAGGTGGACGCGGCGCTGGCCTACGAAACCGCGTCGGCGGAGGAGAAGGACTACGCCTCCGTGCTGGCCACCGCCCCGCTGCACGCCTATCGCGGGCAGTGCACCTACTGCGGCCACTGCAAGCCCTGCCCCATGGAGATCGACATCGCCATGGTGAACAAACTCTATGATCTGGCCGCCGCCCAGAAGGAGGTCCCCCAGAGCGTCGCGGCGCATTACAGGGCGCTGGCGCACACCGCTTCGGAATGCATCGGCTGCCGCGGCTGTGAGGAACGGTGCCCCTTCGGCGTGGAGGTGGCGGACCGGATGGAGCGGACCGCGGCGCTGTTCGGCGTATAACCGGCGGCGTCTGATTCAAAAATATCCATACAGAATCTATCAATGACAGGAGGATTCCCGAATGAGTATGAACAACCCCATACCCGGGAAGGACGGCAATCAATACGTGCCCTTTGAGGAACGTACCGGCGGCAGCTCCGTGGTGTTCTTCACCCGCGACCTGTCCGAAGAAGGGCTGAAAAAGATTTATGACAGGGTGAGCGGAGCGCTGAGCGGCAAAGTGGCGATCAAGCTGCACACCGGCGAAGCGGAAGGCCCGAACATCATCCCCCGCCCCTGGGTGAAGGCGCTGATCGACGCCCGCCTGCCGGAGGGGACGATCATTGAAACGAACACCTACTATGAGGGCAGCCGCTACACGACGGAAGCCCATCGCAAAACGCTCGAAATCAACGGCTGGACCTTCTGCCCGGTGGATATCACGGACAGCGAGGGCGTGGCCGCGCTGCCGGTGAAGGGCGGCAAATGGTTTGACGAGATGCACGTGGGAAAGAACATGCTGAACTACGATTCCCTGCTGGTGCTGACGCATTTCAAGGGCCACACCATGGGCGGCTTCGGCGGCAGCAACAAAAACGTCGGCATCGGCTGCGCGGACGGCCGCATCGGCAAGGCGGCCATCCACACCGCCGTGGGGTCCAAAAATAGGTGGAGCATCGCGGAGGAGGAGCTGATGGAGCGCATCACCGAGAGCACCAAGGCCACCGTTGACTTCTTCGCGCCGCACGTCTGTTTTGTCAACGTCATGCGGAATATGTCCGTCTCCTGCGACTGCGAAGGCCCCGAAGCGGAGCCGGTCGTCACGCCGGACGTGGGCATCATCGCCTCGCTGGATATCCTCGCCGCAGACAACGCCTGTATTGACCTGATCTACAGCCTGCCGGAGGGCGGAGGCAAAGCCCTGATCGAGCGGGTGGAGACCCGCCACGGCCTGCGGCAATTAAGCTATATGAAAGAGCTGGGCATGGGCAACGACCGCTATACCCTCATCGACGTGGACAACGGCGACGCCGTCATCACGGCGGCGGAAGCGGTCAAAGACATCAAGCCCGGCTGGCAGCCGGACCGCTACAACACGTTCTTCGGCCGCAATCGCCGCAGATAACGGAAAAAACGCCCCCGTGCCATTACAAAGAAGCAACGCAGGAACAGTCGAGTGGCCGTCCTGCGTTTTTTTGTGCGGTTTTTGTTTTTACCTTTCTTCCGGGCGGAAGCGACCCCTGACCTGTTTCAGGAACCGCTCCGCGATGGGGGTGAAGGTCTGGTATTTGTTCCAGATCAGGAACAGTTTCGTTTCCAGCGTCGGCGACAGGGGGCGGAACGCAAGACCGCTCCCCGGCGAGGTATCCACCAGACCCGCGAAGGTCAGCTGATATCCCAGCCCCTCTTTCACAAAGACGGAGGCGTTGTAGGACAGACGGAAGGTGCCCTCCAGCCGAAGGTCCTGCCGCTTTTCGCCGCACCACCGGCCGATATCGTTTTTCCAGCCCTGCTCCGAAGTGAACAGCGGCAAGCCTTTCAGATCGTCCGCCGTGACGGTCTTCTTTTTTGCCAGCGCAGCGCCAGCGGGCATCACCACGCCCCACACGTCCGGTTCCGGAAAGGGCAACCAGTCGTACTTCCGTCCGTCCGGCGTGTCGCAAAGCACGGCGAAATCCAGCAGCCCCTTATCCAGCTTTTCTGTCACCTGTTCCGTATCGCCGCTGGTGATGTGATAGCGCAGGCCGGGGCAGGTCTCTTTCAGCGCCAGGATCTCCCTGGCAAGGTAGCGGATCTGATAGGATTCTCCCAGGCCGAGGTACAGCTCGCCGCCTGTCACGTCGTCCAGCGACAGAAATTCCTGTTCGATCTTGTCCGCCATGGTGACGAGGTCCTCCGCCCGGTCCCGCAGCAGAACGCCCTCCTGGGTGAGGGAGATGGAAAAGCTGTGGCGCTCGAAGAGCTTTTGGCCCAGCTCCTCTTCCAGCGCCTTCAGGGTTTTGGAAAGCGTGGGCTGGGTCACGTGCAGCAGCCCGGCGGCCCTCGTCATGTTCTCTTCCCTTGCCACGGCAAGAAAATAGCGCAGCGTGCGGATCTCCATATTACCCTCCTGATATTCCTTATCTACATATCATGATATTCATTATAACCATTAGCAAAACGCCGCGCAAGAGGATATAATGAAATTGAACAAAAAAGGAGGCGCGAAGATGGACGAAGGGCTTTTGCAGCTGCGCGACGGACTGCGGGTTGCCGGGTGCAGCCCGGAGGAGATCGCGCTGGCGGAACGGCTGTTTCAGGCGGGGCGCTTTGCCGAACTGAAAACGGCGCTGCGCAGACGACGCTGCGCGCTTCTGGAACAGTTGCACGACTGCGGCAAACGGATCGACCGGATGGACGACCTGATCCGGCAAACAGAGCGACACATCAGATAAAATGGAAAGGATGACAGAAGCATGAAAAAAGAAACATTGACACTGACGCGGGAATGGGACAAGACGTTCCCGAAAAGCGACAAAGTCGACCACAGCAAGGTGACCTTCGTCAACCGCTACGGCATTACGCTGGCGGGGGATCTGTACGCGCCGAAGGGCGCGGCGGACAGACTGCCGGCCATTGCGGTGTGCGGTCCCTTCGGGGCGGTGAAGGAGCAGTGCGCGGGGCTGTACGCCCAGACCATGGCAGAGCGCGGCTTTCTGACGCTGGCCTTCGACCCCTCCTTCACCGGGGAGAGCGGCGGCAACGTGCGATATATGGCCTCTCCCGATATCAACACCGAGGATTTCATGGCGGCGGTGGATTTCCTCTCCCTCTGCGGCAAGGCCGACCCGGACCGCATCGGCATCATCGGCATTTGCGGCTGGGGCGGCATGGCCGTCAACACGGCGGCGCTGGATACCCGCGTGAAGGCGACGGCGGCCATGACCATGTACGACATGACCCGCGTCAACGCCAAGGGCTATTTTGACGCGGAGGACAGCGAGGAGGCCCGTTACGCAAAAAGGGCCGCCCTGTGCGCCCAGCGGCTGGCGGACCTGAAAGCGGGCGAATACAAGCCCGGCGGCGGCGTGGTGGATCCCCTGCCCGAGGATGCGCCGTATTTTGTGAAGGATTATTACGATTACTACAAAACCGAACGCGGCTACCATCCCCGTTCCCTCAACTCCAACGGGGGCTGGAACGTGACGGGCTGCGAATCCTTCCTCAACCAGCCCATTCTGATGTATTCCAACGAGATCCGCAGCGCGGTGCTGGTGGTCCACGGCGACGCGGCCCACTCCTGCTACTTCGGCAAGGACGCCTACGCCGACATGGTGAAGGACAGCAAATACGCGGACAACAAAGAGCTGCTGCTGATCCCCGGCGCCTCCCACACCGACCTGTACGACGGCGGCAAAACGAACGCCATCCCCTTTGACAGGCTGGAAGGCTTCTTCACCGCGTATCTGCATTGAGACGATGAAACAAATCAGGACGATTCTTGTTTTCTGCCTTGTCTGCGCCGTCGGACTGTGCTGCCTGCCCTGCTTTGCCTGCGCCCCTGCGGTGGGAGACGCGGACGGCGACGGCCGCGTGACCGCGGGGGACGCCCGGCTGGTGCTGCGGGCCGGCGTGGGGCTGGAGGAAGCCGACCTTGCCTGCATGGACGCGGACGCGGACGGCAAGCTGAGCGCCGCGGACGCCCGTCTGGTGCTGCGGTATGCCGTGGGGCTGGAAACCGCGCTGCCGGTAAAAAGCGGATCCGCGGAGCCGGAACCGCAGACAACGGATAAAATACTGGTGGTGTATTTTTCCCGCACCGGGCACACGAAACCCCTGGCGGAATACGCGGCGGAGCTTCTGAACACGGACATCTATGAGCTCCGGGCGAAGATCCCCTATACCGACGAGGACATCCGCTATTACACCGACTGCCGCGCGGACCGGGAGCAGCATGACCCCGCCGCCCGGCCGGAGATCGAAGGCCCACTGCCGGACGTGAGTGGTTACGGGACGGTCCTGCTGGGTTATCCCATCTGGCATGGGCAAGCCCCGAAGATCCTTTACACGTTTCTGGAAAGCGCGGACCTGACCGGCAAAACGCTCGTCCCCTTCTGCACGTCGGCTTCAAGCCCGGTGGGGAGCAGTGCTGACAACCTCCATCCGCTGGCGCCGGACGCCGTATGGAAAGAGGGAAAACGGTTCGCCGTCGGGACGGAGAAAGACGAAATCGCCGGATGGCTGACGGAGATCGATCTGAAACAAACGAAAAAGAAGGAGGAACCCGCCTTGCAAATGACCATCAACGGAACCGCAATCAGCGTCGTATGGGAAGACAACGAGGCCGTTGCTTCGCTCACGAAACTGGCCGCAAAAGCCCCGGTGACGGTGCAGACAACCCCCTACGGCGGCTTTGAACAGGTGGGCGCGCTGGGAACCGGCCTGCCGAGGAACGACGCTCAGACAACGACCGCCGCGGGCGATATCGTCCTTTACAACGGCAATCAGATCGTGGTGTTCTACGGGTCCAACACCTGGCGTTACACCCGCCTTGGAAAAATAGAGGGATTGGACGGTGGCGCGCTGAACGCGCTTCTCGGAAACGGCGCGGTCACGCTCACGCTTTCGGCGTCCGTCAGATCATAATTTTGAACAACAGCGCACGGCCCGCGGCAGCAACTGCCGCGGGCCGTTTTGTCGGTTCTTCTGTTTTGTCTGTCGGTTTTTCCGCTGCAGCCCTTATTTTTCAAACGTGGCGGCCACGTTTTTCAGCAGCTCACGGATGGGCAGGTGCTGGGGACAGACCTTTTCGCACTTACCGCAGCGGATACACTCCGACGCCTTGCCGTGGCCGCCGCCGGTGATGACGGTATTGTAGTAATAGCCGGTGTTCCAGTTGTGGAACGCCTCATGGGCGTTGAGCGAAGAAAACATATCCGGGATGCGGATCCCTTTGGGACACTCATTTTCTTCCACGCAGTAGCGGCAGGAGGTGCAGGGGATCAGGTTCAGGCTGCGGAAGATATCGCAGACCCGGCGGATCGCCGCGTGCTCCGCCTCGTTCAGCGGCGTGAAATCCCGCATGGCGGAGAGGTTGTCCTCCATCTGCGCCATGTCGCTCATGCCGGAGAGCACCATGGCCATATTCGGGAAGCTGGCGGCGAAGCGGATGGCGTAGGCGGCGTTGCTGCCGCCCTTCAGCTCCCGCAGGATCGCGTCGGCCTGTTCCGGCAGGCGGACAAGGCTGCCGCCCTTGACCGGCTCCATCACGATCACGGGCTTGCCGTGCTTTTCGCAGACCTCATACACCTTGCGGGCCTCCACGGAGGCGTCGTCGTAATCCACGTAGTTGAACTGGATCTGCACGATCTCCACCTCCGGGTGCTCCGTCAGAATCCTGTCCAGCACCTCCGCTTTGTCGTGGAAGGAGATGCCGAAATGGCGGATCAGCCCTTCCTCTTTCAGGGCGTAGGCCGTCTCATACGCCTTGCAGCGCTTGAACTTCTGATAGTTGTTTTTATCCTGAGCGTGCATCAGATAGAAGTCGAAATAATCCACGCCGCACCACGCCAGCTGCTGCTCGAAGAAGGGACAGATATCCTCCTGCTTTTTGAAGTAGGGGTCCGTCAGCTTGTTGGTCAGCAGAAAGCGGCTGCGGTCGTACCGCTTTGAAACGCAGTCCCGGATGGCCGTTTCGGACTGCCCGCCGATATAGCCGTGGGCAGTATCGAAATAATTGAAGCCCGCGTCGATGAAGGCGTCCGCCATCCGGCAGAATTCCTCATAATCGACCTTGCCGTCCTTCATCGGCAGCCGCATGCAGCCGAAGCCGAAATTGCCATTGATTTCAGGAAAAAACCTGCTCTGTTCCATATTTCATTCTCCTTTCAATAGGTGGAAGCCTGCGCCCGCGTCAGCTTTCATCCGCCGTCTGTCTTTTTCAGATTAAACTGCAGCGCGAGGGGCCACGTGTGTTTGCCGCCGTCGAACACCGCGGCGGTCACCCGGCTGTGCCCGCGCATGACCGCTTTGCCGCCGCTCACCGTGATCTCCAGCGACTCGGTCTTTTCGTCGTAATAGTTCAGCGTGCCGTTCATGATGCTGTCGATATAGACCTGCCGGCTCTGCCGCATTCCGGTCATGTGGATGAGCGTGAAAGACTCGTCGTGAAGCCGCAGAAGCTCCGCCCGGTCCTTGCGGACCATGGCGGAGTACATTTCATGATAGAGGGCCTCGATCTGTTCCCGGTCGGTCATACCTGCTCCTTCGCCCATCTGGCGACGGCGGTCTCGCTTTTTGCCGCGTCCGCCCCGTGAACGGCAAGCCCTCTGCCGAAGGACGCGCCCTTGCAGACCGATTGCAGATCCCGCTCACAATGGCCCAGGCCGCTGCCCTCGTGGGTCATCAGGGCCATCACCTTTTTGCCGGTGAAATCCAGCGCTTCCAGCTGGGTAAAGACGGCGCAGGGGAACGTGCCCCACCAGCAGGGACCGCAGACGAAGACGTTGTCGTAAGCGGCGATATCGGCAAGCGCTTCTTTCAGTTCGGGGCGGGCCTTCGCCCGCAGCTCGTCCTTGGCTTCGGCCGTGCAGGTCATGTAATCCGCGGAATAGGGCTTGACCGTGTCGATCTCGAACAGGTCGCCGCCGACGGCCTTCTGAATGAATTCCGCGCAGATCTCCGTGTTGCCTTTGGCAAGGCTTTTGATGGTGCCGTTGACGTAGTTCTGCCCCTTGCGGGAGTAATATAAAATCAGGTTTGCCATGTTTCTGTCCTCCGTTTTTCTGTTTCTGCCCACAGTATATAAAAAATCCGAACCTGAATCAATTCAGATTCGGAGGGTTTCGGATCAGTTTTGCTTATATGAAATCAATCAAAAAGCGGCTTTCAGCATCTCGGCAAACGCCTCCACGTAAAACCCGGAATTATCCTTTTTCCAGAAGGCGCAGTAATTGCGGGCGATCCGCTCGCCGCGCCTTGTCAGCGGAACGCGCCGGAGCGCCGCGCCGACGGCGGCTTCGTTTTTCGTGGTCTCCACCGGCAGCACGCCGCGGTTGGAGATGACCATGACGCGGGCGTCCTGCAGGGACTCGGCGAACAGGAAATCGCCCTTGAAGCCCACGATATCGCGGTAGTATCTGCGTTCTTCCTCCTGCTGTTCGCCGGAGGCGACCAGAATGCAGGGAATGTTCCGTAAATCTTCGATTTCGACGGACGCCAGCTTTGACAGCGGGTTGTGCGCCGCGATCTCCACCGAACAGACGGTACGCGCCAGCACCACGTTTTCATAGGCGTCCGAAAAAGCGCGGCGCTGGTCGTTGAGGGCCAGGTCGATTTTTTCGGTGCGCAGGGCGTGATACAGCTCCTCGTGGTTGCCGCGGAGAATATTCAGCCTGACGGACGGATAGGCTTCGGCAAAAGCCGCGATGGCGCGGTGAAATTCTTCCCCGTCGTAGCTGACGAGGACGCCCAGCGACAGGACGGCCTCATCCCTGCGGTCGATCCGGACCACCTCCCGCTGCAGCTGCTCCAGCTCCGCTGTGATGACCAGCGATTTTTTATAGAAGTGTTCGCCGGCCTCCGTCAGGGTGAACCGCCGGTTGTGCCGCTCGAACAGCGCGACGCCCAGCTCTTTTTCCAGCGCCTGCATCTGCTGCGAGACGGCGGACTGGGAGATATACAGGTCTGCCGCCGCATCGCTGAAGCTGCCCTTCTCCACGATGGTCTGGAAATATTTGATCTGCCGCAACAGCATCATTCACACCGCCTTTTTCGATCAGTTTCCGGTTCGGGACAGCCCCCGGTTTTCAAAGAGGGCGATCAACCCCCGTACAGCCGTTTGGCCAGCGCAAGGCTCTCTTCCGGGGCCATCAGCGGGCCGTATTCCAGCCCGCAGGCGCCGGAATACCCGGCCTTGTCAACGGCGGCAAAAATGTTCTTGTAATCGCTCTCGCCATATTGCAGCTCATGCCGTCCCGGGTGACCGGCGGCGTGCAGATGGGCGATGGCGTCGAGGTTCTCAAGAATATTCGGGATGATATTCCCCTCGGAGATCTGCTGATGATAGATATCAAAGACCACCTTCACGTTGGGGCTGCCCACCTCGCGGACGATTTCAAAGGCCTCGGCGGAGGAGGTCAGATAATACCCCGGGTGATCCACCCTGATATTCAGCGGCTCGATCATGACGGTGACGTCCGCCGCCTCCAGGGTCGGCGCGCCGGCCCTGAGTCCCTCCACGATGGACCGGTGCTGAACTTCCCTGTCCGCGCCGGTATCCGGCCCCACCTGGGTGATCAGCTTTTTGACGCCGAGGACCCGGGCCGCCTCGCAGCTGTCTCTGACGCCCTGCACCCATTGTTCGCGGCAGGCGGGGTCCGTCAGCCTGAATTCGGTGGTACACATGCTGAGCATGGTAACGCCCGCGCCCTCCAGCGCCTTTTTGGCGGCCGGCAGATCAAGCTGCCGCCAATCATAGATTTCAACGTATCGGTAGCCCAACGCCGCCGTCTTTTTCACAGCGGTTTCAAAGGGCAGATTGCCGAAAAAACAGGGGATCGGTACACACAGTTTCATATGGTCGCTTCCTTTTTATTTGGTCACGGATGATGGTTGGATAATGATGAGAGATGAGAGATGAAAAAACAGGCATTATTATTGGGGATGGGCGGTGGGGAGCCAGCAGTACCAGTCCTGTTTCACGCCGTCGTCGTAACTGAGGGTGACGGCCTTGGTCTTTCCCTCCGGAAAGCGCATGTGCAGATATTTCATCGGCGATCCCTCCGATCTGATAAAGCGTCTGTCAGCTTCCGTTTTCATTATGGGCTTTTCCGGCGTCTTTGTCAACAGAAAATCCGGCGGCACGCGACGGTTCCGCCCTCCCGCTGCCGTTTGCCTTTCTTTTTTACGGAAGATTTTTCTTGCAGGAACCACGTCATCCGGAAGTTGAATTGTTCACATTTTTTGGGTATATTGTTCAAAAGAAAAAAGCCGGTCTCTCGATTGGAGGCGTTTTTTTATGAGAAAAATGCGCATCCCCTGCGCGGCGGCGCTGCTCGTCGCGATGTTTCTTTCTGTTTTTTCCGGCTGCGCCCCGAAACAGAACGGCGCGCTGCTGGGCGGCTCGTCCAACGCGCCGCAAGGGCGGAGCGTGAGCCTGCTGGAAGGCGAAGAAGCGCCGGAGACGGAGGACTATGAGCCGGATTTTGTGAGCGTGAAGAACGTGGAGCCCACCTTCACCGTGAGGGTGACCGCCCCGGCGGACTACACCGCCGAACAGGTTCTTGCGGGCATTGCCCTCAATAATCTCACCAATCCCGTGCTGACGGACCCGGAGGAGACGGACCTGCTGGCGCCGGACCGTCTTTCCGTCAAGGGCGGCGACAGGCGGTTACTATTCCTTCACCTTCGTGGCGCAGGCGGGCGACGGCGCCATCTCCTACCGCAAATATATGGGCGGCGGCGAGTACCCCTTCCTGCAGCTTGGCACCGATACCTTCGTCAGCGACTTCGGCTATGGTGAGGACGACGAACGGCTCAGCTGCTTCGCCGATTTCACCGGAAGCGCCAGCCGGGCGCAGATCCCCGACAGCCTGTTTATGATGCAGGCCATGAACCTGAAGGACGGCGCCGTTTCCACCGTGAGCAAGAGCGGCTGCCAGCCCCCGGAACTGTTTGAGATCACCTTCGACGATCCGGCCTTCTCCCTCTGCTCCGAGAGCGGCAAGCAGTACGTCGTCCGCAAGGACGCTCCAGGCGGCGAAGGGGACGTGACCATGACCGTCAAATGGAAGGGCAACAGTTTCCAGACGCTTTCCAGCGCTCCGGAGCGAAAGGCGACCATCCACTGGGTCGCCAACAAGCGGACGATGAAATTCCTGAACCGGGACGGCTCCGTCTTCTTTATGACCAGCAAGCCCGAGGGCACGGCGCTGACCGCAGCCGATCTGCCGCAGACAACGCCCACCCTCACCTTTGTCAGCAATGAAGTGAAGATTTCGGACGTGCTCTCCCGCATGAACCTGACGGGGTACACCTTCCTGCCCTCCTCCAGCGCATGGAAGGAGGACGACGTGGTGACGTTGGCCGACGACGGCTCCACCTCCATCACCCTGCGCTTTTCGGCCAACTGACAAAAACGGCCTCCGCAGAGGGACGGGTTCTGAAAACTAACGGCGAAGAACAAAGTCAACTTTCCCACCTGATGGGTTTACGCAGATTTGCGGTTTGTCGAGCCGTTCGATCATGCGGTAGCGCGGCGCCTCAGTGCCGCTCTTTGCGCAAACAACTATGGTAGCACGGCGCATTGCGCCGTCTGATGCCTGCCCATGATGATTTGTTGCTTCTCTGTATGATACCCTATGGAAGTTCTTAGCTACAATTCAGTTATTTGAATCTGATATGTCAGACGGCGTGATACGCCGTGCTACGTGATGAAATTTTTCCCTCACAGCGACACTGAGGTGCCGCGCTACGGGGTTCGCGTCAGCCCGACAAAGTTCCGGTTCATGAAAACAGGCTCCCTGACGTTTTCGTTCAGAGAGCCTGTTATTTTTTATTTTTCGGAAAAATGATCCGATTGTAATTGTTCCAGCACGTCCGCCGTATCGCCGTCAATGCAGATCGACTTTTTTTCGATCTCTTTCGGGCAACAGGCTTCCGAGAAGTTGAGGCAGGCGTACACCGCCTGTTTGTTTTCTTTCGTCATCTGCCAAAAGGGGTATTTGATGATCACCGGCGTGTTGGAGCCCACGCCGATTTCAAGGTACAGCGTATGCAGCCCCTGATGGCGGCGCAGGAAATCGGAATAGGCTGCCGACGCCCTGTGCCAGCCCTCGTCCTCCACAAAGGAATCGTCGGAGCGCAGGTTCATGGTCACGGGGTCGCCGTTCGGGGCGGCGGGGATCAGGTCCGAAGGCAGCCGCATGGAGAGTTTTCCGGTTTCCGGAACGCGGAATACGCCGTTTTCGTCCCGCACAAACCCCTGGGCCGCCATGGCTTTCATGACCCATTCTTCGTTGTCGAAGGTTTCCTGTACCTTGGGATCGACGCTCTGGAACAGGCCGTAATCCCCCTGGGTATAGAACAGGCATTTTTTGTCGAAGCCCGCCCGCTGGAACTGATGATCCACGTTGGTGGTGATCACGAAATAATCCTTGCCCGCCAGCAGGGACAGCAGCGCGGGATAGACCGGCTTCGGCGGGTCGATACAGCGGTTGAAATAGATATGCCGCGCCCACCAGGCCCACCGCGTCTCCGCGTCGGGAAACGGGTAAAAGCCGCCGGAATACATATCCCGGATGCCGTATTTTTCCGCGAAGTCAAAGAAATACCGTTCAAAGCGTTCGCCGGAGTAGGTCAGCCCCGCCGCGGTGGAAAGTCCCGCGCCTGCGCCCACGACAACGGCGTCCGCGGTTTCCAGCTCGTTTTTCAGCCGCGTAAGACGCGCGCTTCGGTCTCCGCTGCCGTAGGAAACGTGAAGATCAAAGCCGCGCACGGCGGAAAGCCCCTTTTGGATGGTTTCCAGATAACCGTTTGGCCGGTCAGTATAAGAGTTCTTCATAGTATCGTTTATCCTCATCTTTGAATACGTTGAAAATCACCCGGTCGATCAGGCCGCCGTGTTCTTTCAGCCAGCTTCTCACCGTCTCCACGGCGATCTCCGCCGCCCGCCGGTTCGGAAAGCGGAACACGCCCGTGGAAATGCAGCAGAAGGCCACGCTGCGCAGGCCGTTTTCGGCGCACAGCGCAAGGGTGTTCCGGTAGCAGTCCGCCAGCGCCTTTTCATGGGCGGCGGTCAGGCTTCCCTCCACGATCGGGCCGACGACGTGAACGACCTTTTTCGCCGGCAGATTAAAGCCTTCCGTCAGCATGGGCACACCGGTGGGCTGCTCGTAATCGCCGCCATAGCGCGCCCGGAGCTGTTCCATCTGCCTGTCGCAGGCCTCCCGGAGTTGCACCCCCGCGAAGGTATGGATGCAGTTGTCGATGCAAGTGTGCATCGGGACGAAGCAGCCCAGCATCCGCGAGTTGGCGGCGTTGACGATGGCGTCAACAGCAAGCCTCGTAATATCGCCCTGCCAGATGGACATACCGGCCCTGATCACAGGGATCTCCGAAAGCGTGACGATTCCGTTTTCGCGGATGCGCTCCCGTAGGTACGCGTCCTGAACGGAGAGAACGGAATCATCCATCTTTCGCGGCATGCGGATATTCATCAGGGAGCGAAGCAGCCGCCGCTTCCCTTCCGTGTCCGCAGGGGTCGGCAGGTCTTGATATTGTACGGAGTCCTTTTTGAACGCCTCGACCAATGCGTCGAGCCGCTGCTCCTGGGTGATCTGTTCGTTCATCGAGTTGCCTTCTTTCTTCTGCCGCGCGTCTGTCTTTCCTGCTAAAGCCCCGGTCAACCGCGCGTTTCCCGGGGCGCGCTTCATTCGGTTTCCTTTGCCAGCAGGTCGGCGATCCCGCTGCGCAGATCCAGCAGCGTGTACCGCTTCATCTCGTCCTCCATCGCCCGCTGGATCGCTTTCAGCCTGTCGTCCAGCAGCGCGTGGATATTTCTTCCCACCGGGCATTCCGGGTTGGGGCTTTCGTGAAAATGGAACAGGTCGCCGTTTTCCACCGGCTCGATGGCTTCATACACGTCGTAAAACGTGATATCGGACAGCTCCTTTGTCAGGGAGATCCCGCCCGTGCCGCGGGCCACTGTGATGAGCCCCGCGTTTTTGAGCTGGGTGAGGATCTTGCGGATGATTACGGGATTGGTATTGATGCTGCCCGCCAGAAAATCGCTGGTCACCTTGCGTTGGTCTTTGAACACGTCAACGCAGGTGAAGATATGAAGCGCGATGGTAAATCTTGAGGATATCTGCATATTGAACGCCTCCGTCAGCCGCCATAACCGGATTTAGATGTAACCTTCGTAGTCTCATCTATATACACTATACCACGTTCATGTTATAATGTCAATGGTTACAACAAACAATCCTGACATTTTTTTCATTCCGCTGACAGCAAGTTCTCGCGGGACCCGTCTTTCTTTATATAAAAAAACAACCCCGGCGGGGGCTTGCGGACAAAAAACGGATTATGATAAAATGACCCCGTAAAATAGAAAGGAGTTTATTGTTATGGCATGTTTTGTTGTTCCCGGAACCGAAGCGATCGTCGTGACGGCCGCTGCGGTTCTGCTGAAAAAGTATGAACAGAACAGAGCGCAGATGAAGCTGCATTCCGACGGCGCTTCCACGGAAGCCCCTGTCAGGACCGGATTCGCCAGAAAGCTGTTCTGGCTGGCCGACCTGCTGTGGGGCGGCGTGATCCTGCTGGCGTTTGAGCACCTGTGGCACGGCGAGGTGGTTCCCTTCTTCCCGTTCTTAACCGCGGCAACGGAGGGGCCGGAAGCGGTCTCGGAGATGCTGAGCGAGATGGTCTCGGTGGGCGTGCTGATGGCGGTGCTGGTCACCGTGATCTGGGTCGCGATGGTGCTGGTCTCCGCAGCGATTGAAAAACGCCCGGCCCCGCAGAAAGCGGAGGCAAGCGTATGACGTTACTGATCACCGTTTTCGCCGCCGTGATCACCACCGCGATCTGGTATAAAAAGAGCGACGAAAAGATGATGCTGGGGCCCCTGTGCTGGATGTTCTGGGGCGCTTCCATCATGTGGCTGGTGGACGCGATCTTTGAGTATGCCGAGCTGAAAGCGGAGTACTTCACCCCCGCCCTGGAGGACATGATCAACGATTCCTTCCTGGGGCTCTCCGTCATAGCCCTCGCGCTGATCATCTGGGTCGTGATCCTGCTCATCAAGGATCCCCGCGGCACGGTGCGCGCGAAGCTGCTGAAAAAATAAAAACGCAATAAAAAACAGATCCGCAGAGGGAGCTTTTCCCGCTGCGGATCTTTTCTATGTTCATTTGATAAACTGGTCGATGGCCCGGTTCAGCTCCTCCACCGTCTGATGGTCGCCGTGCTCCACCGCGTCCACCAGGCAGTGCTCGATGTGGTCCTTCAGGATCAGCTTGCCGGTGCTGTTGACGGAGGCCTTCACGGCGGAAAGCTGGATCAGCACCTCGCTGCAATCCGCGCCGGCCTCCACCATCTGCCGCACCTTTTCCAGATGGCCGATGGACCGCGCCAGCCTGTCCAGCACCGCTTTGGTGTGCTGATGGGAGTGGACGTGCCCGTGGGCGTCCCCATGGGAGTGGGTGACGACCGTGCCGTCTTCCAGCACGTGCGTGTGCGTCCCGCGGGAGGCGGAAGCGCCGTCGCCATGCTCCGCCGCGCGGCGCAGCTCCGCCGTTATGGCCTCCCCCTTTTGGGTCAGGGCCAGCAGCTTGCTTCTGCCGTCGTTTTCGTTCCGGCGCTGTGTCAGCAGCTGCCGCTGCACCAGCTCGCGCACCAGCAGATTGACCCGCTGTTTCGACGTCCGCATCGCGTCCCCCACCGCTTTCTGCGTACAGCCGGGGCACAGGCAGACAGTCTCCAGCACCCGGAGCATGGGTACTGTCAGGCCGTTTTTTTTCGCGGTGGATTCATAAACCGCGATCAGCTCCGATGCGCGGCTGTCAATGGGGGCGGTATGGTCAGACATGGAAGACAGATCCTTTCTGTCCAGATTACCGTTATTATAGCACCCGAGGCCGATTTAGTAAACAGTTCTTTACCAAAAAATAATTTCTTCTGAAAAATCTTTCCTTCCGCATAAAAAGATGCTATAATACTGCTCCACCAATTTAATCGTGAATTATTTATGCGCCGTATAAACGTCGCAAGACAAGGAAGAAACCCGCAAGACAGGCTGTCGCCTGTCGAGGATTTCTGACGCCGTATTGCGGCGTTTAGACAAGCAGAAATCTTCAAGTATTAATTGGTGGAGCAGTAATATATAATGCCAGCCGCAGGGTCTCGGCTGCCGCCTCGGTCGGCGCTTCTGCCTTCGGCAGAGGTCTCCACCGGAGACCCGCGCCCCGCTTTTCATCTTTCATCTCTCATCTTTCATTTTTTTCGCCATCGGTTCCCGCCGTTCAGCCCAGCTCTTTCCACGCCTGCTGCAATTGCCCGATGATGGGCAGGTGCTGGGGGCAGGCGGCTTCGCAGGCGCCGCAGGAAAGGCACTTGTCCGCCCCGGCGTCGTTTTCCCTGATCCGTTTCAATCCCCAGTCCTTGGCCGGGTCCGTGCAGTAGAGGGAGACGTTGTTCCAGACGGAGAAGATGCCGGGGATGTTCACGCCGCCCGGGCAGGGCATGCAGTATTTACAGCCGGTGCAGCCGATCTTCGTGCGGGCCAGGTAGGCCTTGCGCACGTTCTCCATCAGTTGCAGCTCGTTTTCGTCCATCGCGCCCGCCTCCACGGCGTCAAAGATCCGCAGATTTTCCTCGATCTGCTCCGGCTCGTTGCAGCCGGAGAGCACCACCGCCACCTCCGGGTGGTGGCACAGCCACCGGAAGGCCCATTCCACCGGGGAGCGCTTCACGGGAAAAGCGTCATAGAGCGCCTGTACGTTTTCCGGCGCGTGGGAGAGCCTGCCGCCCAGCAGCCCCTCCATGATGACCACGGGGATCCCCTTTTCGCCCGCCAGTTTCAGGCCCTTCAGCCCCGCCTGATTCTCGATATCCATGTAGTTGAGCTGGATCTGCACCATGTCCCAGTCGTAGTCGTTCAGGATATAGGCAAAGTCCTCATAGGACCCGTGAAAGGAAAAACACTTATAGCGGATCTTGCCCTCCTTCTTCATATCGTCGAAAAACTGCGGCGCGCCGATGGTCTTGAATTGTTCCCAATCCTCCTTGTCGATGCCGTGCATCAGGTAGAAGTCGATATGGTCGGTCTGCAGCTTTTCCAGCTCCTCCGCCAGCAGGGCCTCCATGCTCTGCCGGTCGCTGACGGAACCCAGCGGCATTTTCGTGGCAATGGTCACCTTGTCCCGGTAGCCGTCCCGCAGGGCCTTGCCCACCACGATCTCCGAGGTTTTGTTGAGATAGACGTAGGCGGTATCAAGGTAGGTCACACCGCCGTCGATGGCCTGCCGGATCAGATTGATGGCCTTCTGCTCGTCGATCACGGTATCGCCGGAGGCCTCGCCGTTGAAGCGCATGCAGCCGAGGCCGAAGGCGGACGTCTTGACGCCCAGCTTCCCCATGGTGCGGTATTTCATGTTGCAATCCTCCTGCTTTGTCACTCATTTTTTCAAGTATAGCACAATAAAAACGGCTTTCGCAACAGAATCTGCCAAGAAAATCCGGTTGCGGACATTCTTTTTTTTGACTATTCCGGTCTGCGATGTTATAATGTTGCTATAAAGAAGGGAACAGCGGCAGGAAGCGAAAAAAAGGCGAACACGGAGGACTGAACAATGAGGCAATGGAGCTTTTACACGTCAAATGAACTCAAACCGGAGGGCTGGCTGCGCCGTCAGCTGGAGATTCAGGCGGAAGGGCTCAGCGGCCATCTGCATGAGATATGGCCGGACGTCCGCGACAGCAAGTGGATCGGCGGCGACCGGGAAGGCTGGGAGCGGGTGCCCTACTGGCTGGACGGGTTCGTTCCGCTGGCGTATCTGCTGGAGGACGAAGCGCTGATTGCCGCCGCGAAACGGTATATCGACGCCATTCTCGCCGCCCAGGAGGAGGACGGCTGGATCTGCCCCTGCCCGAAGGCGAGGCGGAAATTCTACGATACCTGGGCGGTGCAGCTGATTTCAAAAACGCTGAAGGTGTATTATGACTGCTCCGGCGACGAACGGATCCCGGAGGTCCTTTACCGTATCCTGAAAAACTACCACGACCTGCTGCAAAGCGGGGAGATCCGTCTGTTCGGCTGGGCGAAGTACCGGTGGTTTGAGACCTTCATCGCCCTGAATTTCCTTTGGGAGAGGTATCACGAGGACTGGATGAAGGCGCTGGCACGGACGCTGCGGGACCAGGGCTACGATTACCGCCGGGCGGTGAAATCGTGGCAAACGCCCCGCCACCTGTGGCTGCGCAAGACCCACATCGTCAACATCGCCATGATGCTCAAAAGCGAAGCGGTCTCCCACGAGCTGCTGGGGGAGCCCTATACCGATCTTTCCGAAAAGCTGCGGGAGACCCTGGCCCGGTACAACGGCACGGCCTACGAGGGCTTCACCGGCGACGAGGTGCTCTCCGGCATCGACCCCACCCGGGGCACGGAGTTATGCTCCGTTGTTGAACAGATGTTTTCCTATGAGATCCTGTTTGCCCATACCGGCGACGCCAAATGGGCGGAACGGCTGGAGCTGCTGGCCTTCAACGCCCTACCCGCCACCTTGAGCGAGGATATGTGGACCCACCAGTACGTGCAGATGGTCAACCAGATCGCCTGTCAGCGGACGATGCGGATGGCGCCCTTCAGCACCAACGGCCCGGAAGCGCACCTGTTCGGGCTGGAACCGAACTTCGGCTGCTGCACCGCCAATTTCAGTCAGGGCTGGCCGAAGCTGGCGCTGTCCGCGTTCCTGCACCGGGAGGAAACGATCCTCTGTTCCGTTCTGCTGCCCTCTGTGCTGAAGGACCGGGGCGTGACCATCCGGCTGGAAAGCGGCTATCCGTTCAAAAACGAGGCGCGCTTTACCATCGACGCCGACCGGGCGTTTACGTTCTGCATCCGAATCCCGTCCTTTGCGCAGGGACTTACCGTTAACGGGGAGAACCATCCCGGCGGGACGGTGGAAATGAAGATCGGACCCGGACATACGGAGATCGACGTTCAATTTGGAACCGTCCCCATGCTGAAACAGCGGCCCAACGGCCTCTTCGCCCTGCAGGCGGGCTCGCTGCTGTTTTCCGTGCCCATCAGCTATAAGAAGCAGGCCCGGGAGTACGTCAAACGGGGCGTGGAGCGCAAAGCGCCCTACTGCGATTACAGCTTTATCCCCACCACCGACTGGAATTACGCCTTCGGGGCGACGGAATTTGAAATCTCACGGCAGGAGATATCCGATATCCCGTTTTCACAGGCCGCGCCGCCGGTGACGGCGAAAGCAGTCATGCGGCAAATCGACTGGGGACTGAAATTCCCCTACCGCACGGTCTGCCGCAAAACGCCGAAATCAATTGCGCCCCTTTCCGCCGGGCGGGAGGTTGCGCTGATCCCCTACGGCTGCGCCCGGCTGCGCATGACGGAAATGCCCCTGTTGAAAGAAGAGCGCTGACAAACAGGCGTCGCGACCGTTTTTTTTCAACAGCACCGGCAGACCTCGGTTTGCCGACTTATCCGGTGAAAGGTTGTTTTTTTTACAGTTTATCACGTGAAAGTGCAACCGGGCTCAGCTATAAAAAAAGAAATCAACATGAAAGGAAGACGTTTATGAAAACCAAAAAACGGCAATATCCAATGAAACGGAGGAATCAGTATGGAGAAATTCATCCCCTATGAAAAGCTCTCGAAGAAAAAGAAAAAAGAGCTGAACGCAAAGCGGCGCAAAACCTGGGATATCAGTCCCGTCACCCGCCGGCCGCCCAACCCCAAAGCTTATGACAGAAAGAAAGCGCGTCAGAGAGATCCCGAAGATTTCCCGGACGCGCTTTCTTTATGGTATTATCCGATCTTTTCGTAGGCAAACCGGGGATCCCGGTCCTCATGGACATAGATGATCCCGCAGCGCTGAAAGCCCAGCTTAGCGAGCAGCCCCTGCATCACCGCGTTGTCTGCGTGGGTGTCGATGCGCAGGTGGCCGCACTGCGAAAAGGCCCAGTTGAGGCAAAAGGCGCCCACGCCCTTTTCGGAGCCGTCCGAGGCGATGCGGTGGACCACGCCGTAGGGGCCGCCCTGCTGCCACGCCCCGTCGATCTCCCGGTAGGTGGGCTCGATATCCTCTCCTTGCGCAAAAAAGAAGGTGCCGATCACCCGGTTATCGTCGCCGACGCAGACGTAGCTGTCGCCATTTTGGATATCGCGCCGGATCAAGTCCTCCGGCGGCCAGCTGTTGGGCCCCCATTGGTTCGGGTTGCCGGTCTTTGCCATGAAATCCCGCGCCCGGGCGTAGATGGCCATCTGGCGGCCCAGATCTGCCGGGGTCGCTTTTCGCACGTCCATCGTTCCGTTACCGCACCTCCACCAGCTCGATGCGGAAGTTCAGCTCCTTGCCCGCCATCTCGTGGTTGGCGTCAAAGGTGATGGTCTCCGCGTCCTTAGCCGCCACCTTCACCGGGAAAGGCCGGCCGAACTGATCCTGCAGATAGACCTGCTCGCCCGCGGAGAGCTCCTCCGCCCCCGGCAGCTGGGAGATGGCCACCGTGAAGATGGCGGCGGGATCCGGCTGGCCGTAGGCCTCCTCCGGCATCAGATGGATATCCACCACCTGCCCCACGTCCATGTCGGCCACCGCCGCGTCAAAGCCCTTGATCATCTGGCCTGCGCCGCAGACGAATTCCAGCGGCTCGCCCCGGTCGTAGGAGGAATCGAACTGGGCGCCGTCGTTAAAAGTACCCCGGTAGTGGGTGCGGCAGGTCTTGCCCACGTTTTTGCCCTCGACGGCGGGTTTGCCGTGGCAGCCGCCGCAGTTGTGTTCCGCGTCGCTGCAGCTGTGCTCGCCGCAGGCGTGGCCCTCGCCGTGGTGGTCGCAGTTGGCGCCTGTGTTCACCAGCTCGCCCCGCAGATAGGCCTCCACCGCCTCGTCCGCGCTGCCGGAAGCCCCCGCGCACAGCTCGATGCCTTTGTCGGCCAGCGCCGCCTGGGTGCCGCCGCCGATGCCGCCGCAGATCAGCACGTCGACGCCACGGTCGTTCAGCAGGCCCGCCAGCGCCCCGTGGCCGGTGCCGTCGGAGCCGATGATTTCCGAACGGGTCACTTTCCCGTCCTCCACCTCATAGACCTTGAAGGTCTCCGTGTGGCCGAAGTGCTGGAAGATAGTTCCGTTGTCGTAAGTTACCGCAATTTTCATAGCTGGTCTCCTTTATCGAATGTCGTTTTTCAAAATGTGTAATCCGGGCGGACGGGCTTTCCCGAAGCGGCGGATTCGATGATGGACCGGCAGACCTCCACGGTCTTCGCGCCCTCCCGCGCGTCCGTCAGGACGGGCTGGCCCTCCCGGATCGCCGCGGCGAAGGATTCAAACTCCCGCACCGCGTTGTGGTTGTTGACCTCCACCGGTATGATCTCCGGCTCGTGGGCCATGTCGTCGTCGCCCACGGTGAACAGGGTCATGGTGGGCGAGGTGTTGTCGCAGATCAGCGTGCCTTTGGTGCCATAGAGAACGGTGCGCATGGTGTAATCCCGCTTGCAGCCGGTGGAGACGAAGACCTTGCCCATGGTCTTGTCGTCAAACTTCAGCACCGCTACGGTGGCGTCGTCGTAGGGCACCTGGGGCAGCAGCCGCTTGGTGCCGTAGGCGAACACCTCCTGCGGGTCGCCCCCCAGCCAGCGCAGCAGATCCACCGCGTGGCAGCCGCCGCCGATGACGCCGTGACGCAACGGGTCGGCGCGCCAGTTGTCCACGATCTTCATATAGTCGTGGGCGTATTCCGATTCCAGAAAATACAGGTCGCCCAGCGTCCCGTTGTCCACCAGCTCCTTGGCCTTTTCGAAGGCGGGGGTGAACCGGCAGATCTGCCCCACCATCATCTGGCGGCCGGATGCGTCCGCCGCCAGGATCATGGCCTCGGTATCCTCCCGCGTCAGCGCCATGGGCTTTTCGCACAGCACGTGCTTGCCCGCCGCCAGGAACGCGCAGGACAGCTCCCGGTGCTGCTGGTCCGGCACGGCGATCACCGCCGCGTCGATATCATCCCGGTGCAGCAGCTCCCGATAATCGGTAAAGCGTTTCTCTTCGGGGATGGTATACCGCTCTCCGGCAAAGCGCAGGTGTTCTTCGTTGCTGTCACAGATGGCCGCGATCTCCGCGCCGCAGCCCATGGCGCCCTCGATGTGCGCCATGCCGAACTGCAGGCCGATCACGGCGACGCTCAGTTGTTCCATGTCTGTTTCCTTTCATCATCCCGTCAGGTAAACCGTCGCCGTGCTGCGGCGCCGACGCCCTGACGTAAAATCAAGCACGTATCATTATATTTTTCTTTCCGCCGCTTGTCAAGCGGTGGACCGGTTCGTCTCTTTTTTCAATGCGTTCGCAAAACGGGATCCTCCCCTTTTGAAAACCTTGCTTTTCCCTTTTGCCTGTGCTACAATCAATCTATCACAGGGAAAGGAAAAGGATCTATGACGCCTGTCAATACCGTTTATCCGAAAGAATATATTTTCAACCCCCACCGGCTGGAGGAGAGCCGTCTGCCGGCGCGGACCATGGTGATCCCGGCGCAAAAGCGTGGCGTCACCCACCGGAATTTCACCGAATCCGACCGCATCCAGCTGCTGGACGGCGACTGGCGTTTCTCTTACCGGGAGGAGGACGCCGCCGAGGCCTTTTACGACCCCGCCCGACCGGACGCCGATTGGGATACGCTTCCCGTGCCCTCCATGTGGCAGTTTCAGGGGTACGGCAGCTGCTGCTATCCCAACGTGCGCTATCCCTTCCCCTACGACCCGCCCTATATCCACCGGACCAACCCCGTGGGGCTGTACCGGCGGCATTTCACAGCGGAAAAACCGGAGAGCGGGCACGTTTACCTGCGCTTTCTCGGCGTGGATAACGCCTTTTTCGTCTGGCTGAACGGGGCCTACGTGGGCTTTTCCAAAGGCAGCCGCATCCCGGCGGAATTCGACGTGACCGGCCTGCTGCGGGACGGGGACAACCTGCTGGCGGTGAAGGTCTACACCTACTCCGACGCCTCGTATCTCGAAAATCAGGATATGCTGCTGGCCAGCGGCATTTTCCGCAGCGTGATGCTGGTTTTCACCGGTGAAAACGCCCTGTGGGACTACACTCTGCTGCCGGAGGAGACCGGCTTTACCGTCAACTACTGCTGCTCGGTGGGGCATACCCCCGCAACGCTGCGCCTGACCCTCTGCGACGCGGACGGTGCGGTCCTGTCCACTGCGGAGCAGCCCCTGACGGAGACCGGCGGTGCCTTCCTGCCGCTGGAAAACGCCGTCCTTTGGAACGCGGAACAGCCCTATCTTTACACCGTTTATCTCGAAATCCTTGAGAACGGCGCGGTCAAGGAGATCCACACGAAAAAGGCCGGTATCGCCAAAAGCGAAATCGCAGGCTGCCGCCTGCTGCTCAACGGCCGCCCCATCACCTTAAAGGGCGTGAACCGCCATGAAAACAACGCAAAGACGGGCCGGACCGTCACGGCGGCGCAGATCGAAAGCGAACTGCGGGATATCAAATCCTGCCATCTCAACGCCATCCGCTGCTCTCACTACACGAACCAGCCGGTGTTCTATGAGCTGTGCTCAGAGCTGGGCGTCTACGTGATGGACGAGGCGGACTGCGAGACCCACGGGGCGGAGTGCACCGGCGACCAGGGGGCGCTGAACAAGGACCCGGAGTGGGCCGACGCGTTCCTCGACCGGGTGAGCCGCATGTACGCCATCAACAAAAACGAGACCTGCGTCAACATCTGGTCCCTTGGAAACGAATGCGGCACCGGCCCCAATCAGGTGCGCTGCGCCGACTGGCTGACGAAGCAGGCGGTGCGCAAGCCCATCAAGGACATGAGCGAATGTCACCCGGAAGCAGCGGAGCGGTTCGCCCCCACCGGCTATATGCCCATGAAGACGCTGCACGATTCCGAAGTCAATCCGCGATATCCGCTTCTGATGGTGGAATACGCCCACGCCATGGGCAACAGCCCCGGCGGGCTGGAGGACATCTGGAACTGGGTGTATGAACACGAGAACTGCTGCGGCGGCTATGTGTGGGAGTTCAAGAGCCACGGCTTTTACACAGAGGGCAAGGACGGCCGCCCCCGCTATCTCTTCGGCGGCGACTTTGCCGACGACGTGTACCATTGGAGAAACTTTTCCCTTGACGGCTACCACACCTCCGACGGCACGCCAAAGCCCGCCTGGGGCGAGCTGCGGGAGGTCTCCGCGCCGGTCCATGTCCGCTGGGAGGCGGAGGGCGTTTCCGTCAAAAACACCTGTGATTTCACACCGCTGAACGGGGTCATCCTACACTGGTCGGTATCCGCCGACGGCAGGACTGTGCGGGAGGGGGAAATCCCACTGGACGGCCTCGCGCCCCGGGCATGGCGATTGATTCCGCTGCCGCTGGAAACGGCGGGCCTGACGGGGATCGTCACCGCCGACTGTGTGTTCGTCAAAGACGGCGAGACGGTCGCCCATAAGCAGAAGATCCTGGCAGACCTGCCCCGTCCCGAAAAGGAAAAAGCGGCGTTTGCCCACACTGTGGAACAAGACGGGGACGACGTGACGGTCCGGGGAGAGGGCTTCGCGGTCAACATCACCGGCGGGCTGCTGTCCGGTCTCACATACAACGGGGCTTCCCTGCTGGCCGCGCCGATGAAGCTCAACTGCTTCCGGGCGGGCACGGACAACGACGGGGCCATCTTCCCGCCCAACCATAAGGACGATTGGGAGGAAAAGCTCGTCCGGACGCTGCGGTTCGGCTGCTACGGCGTGACGGTGGACGACGCGCCGGAGGAGGTCACGGTGACGGCGACGGGAAAGCTGCTGCCCTTCAGCCACCAATGGGGCTTTCTGACGGAAATCGTCTACCGTATTACCGGCGGCGCGGTGGACGTGACAGTGGACCTGAAGCGCTACGGCGACGCACCGGCCATCCTGCCCCGGGTGGGCGTGATCCTGACGCTGCCGAAGGCGGCCGCCCATTGCCGCTGGCTGGGGCGCGGCCCCGGGGAAAGCTACCCCGACTGCAAGGCCAACGCCCCCGTGGGCGTGTACGAAGCCCACGTGGAAGAGATGAATTTCCGCTACGACGTGCCCCAGGAGACGGGCAGCCATGAGGACTGCCGCCGGGTGACGGTTTCGGGCGGAAACGGCGCGCTGACCGCGGAGGGCGCTTTCGCCTTCTCCCTGCACGATTTCACGCTGGAAAATCTGTCGACGGCCCGCCACTGCGACGAGCTGGAGGAGAGCGAAAACATCTACCTGTACCTCGACCATAAAATGCGCGGTCTCGGCTCCCATTCCTGCGGGCCGGAACCGGAAGCGGCCTACGAGCTGCCCACCGGCGACTTCCGCTGGTCTTTCCGGCTGATCCCCGGTAAATAAGCGGTTCAGACCGACAAAAAAACGAACGACAAGGCTCCCCGGACGACGGAACGTTCGGGGAGCCGTTTCTGTTTTCTGACCGGCTTTTACGCGAGCACAGTCAGTTTTTTCATGATCGTCGCCTGCAGCGACAGGCGGCCGTCGCTGAACGTAAAGGGAATCTCCTTGCCGTCCACCGCGACCGCGCGGACGTTTTTAAGGAACGGAAGGGTCAGCGTTTGCAGCGGCAGCGCCCCGTCCTCGATGGTCAGCACGACGGTTCCATCTTTGCGTTCAAACACGCCCCAGGCGCAGTCAAGGAACCATGGCGCGCGGAAATCCCCCGGCAGCACGGGGGCAAAGCCCAGCCTTCCCTTTGTCATGTCGAAGGAAAAGCCGGAAAAGAGCGGCAGCAGGGCGAAGGAGGCCATACTGCGGGCGTAATTGGAGCCGCACTCGATCTCGTTGAAGGGGTTGCGGTTGTACCCACGGTAGCGGTCCCGCACGGCGGTGACGATGGCCATGCCCTCGTCGGTCATGCCCTCAGCGATCATCAGCCCCGCCAGCGCGTATTCAAAGCCGTGCATGGATTCCTGCGCGTAAGGGATCGGGATGGCCGGGGCTTTGACGCCATCCGGGAAAGAGCAGATAATCGCCCCTGTCTCGCCGTTGACGGCGAACAGACGGAAGGTGTTGTAGTGACGGCGCATATCCGGCAGAAAGTTGTGGCGGTACAGGCTGTGCAGCGCCGTTTGCAGCTGCGCCTTGTCGAAGATCTCGCCGAGGCCGCACAGATGGGCGTGCCACTGGGCCAGGCACTGGTCGATCTCGCACCCCTCGCCGATCTGATATTTGATCTCGCCGGATTCGTCGTTCCAGTAGCCCGCTGCGTCGGCGTAGGGCGCCAGCAGCGAACGGTCCGTCAGGTCGATACGCTGGCAGTACCACCGGCCGTTGAACAGCTCCCGGTCGCAGCGTTCCTTTCCCCGGCGGAACAGCGCTTCATATTCCGCCGCGCTGTCGCTTTCGCCCAAATGCGCGGCCATCTCCGCCCCGCATTTCAGCGCCGCCAGATAGAAGCCCTCCAGCCAGGAAGAGGGCCCGAACAGCTCCATATCCAGCGTGTGGTGCTGGCGGCCCTCCAGCAGGCCGTCCCTGTCCCGGTCCCAGCGGTCGGGGTTATCCTCGTTCCAGGCGTATTCCAGCGATTTTTTCACCCGGGGCCACAGCCGCCGCAGCCACTCGTCGTCGCCGCAGAGCTTCCACTCCCGGTAGGTTTTGATCACGCCGCCCATCTGCCCGTCCACGCAGGCGCGGAAGCCGCTTCTGCCCCGACCAAGGGGAAGCTGCATCCGGAAGGCCATGCGGCCGGTCTCATCCTGATTATAGGTGAAATCCGTCTCCCGGATGCTCCGTTCCAGCGACGGGAACAGAAAGCACAGGGCGTAGGCGTAGTTCCACACGTGGGTGCAGGTGCCTTCGCAGGAGCCTTCGTGCTCCCACACGCCCTCCCAGCCGTAAAAGGAGCCGTCCTCCAGCCGCAGCACCGTGGGGCTTTTCAGCACTGCCACGGCGGAGGCCAGCGCCTCCGTCGCCGCTTCGGGCAGGGAGGAGGAAAACAGCGCGTCACGGTAACGCAGCGTCTGCGCCCAAAGGCGGTCCCAATGGGTCAGGGCGTAGGCGGCCGTTTCGGCGGAATCCCGGAACAGGGTGGCGTAGTAGTTCTTCCACGTCACATCCCGCTCCTCCCCGTCTTCCGTCGTCTCCGTCAGGCGGTTCCAGTAGTTACAGCAGTTGGGCTTGTTCCATGCGATCACAAACCGGGCCTTCACCGTCTCCCCCGGCGCGGCGGAAAACCGCAGCGCCAGCGTGCCCGTATCCTGCTTTCCGCAATCCTCATAACGTCTCGGCGGCAGGGCGGCGCATTCGGTGAAGTTGCGCCAGTAGCGCTCCAGCCCGTCGTTCCAGCCGCCCCGGTACCAATATTCCTGACAGCCGATATCACCGCTCCCCCATGCCGCCAGGGTCATATCCACGTAGTCGGGGCTGTCGGGGGCGTGCGCCTGCTGCGTCAGGTGCAGCGCGCCGCCGTTGTTTGCCGGGATAAAGGCGTTTACCGACTGCCCCGCCGGGTTGCGCAGCGTGCCGGCCACGGTGTATTCCAGCGGGCTGTCGCCGGTGTTGCGGACGGCGATCTCAAAGAACGCCGCCGGCAGGGAGGAATCTCTGTCGTTGCGGGGGATCAGCGGATTGAAGACCGTCAGCGTCACCTGCCCCGGAAAGGTCCCGTCGGCAAATTCCACCGTCGCCACGGGGAAGGTTCCCGTGAACACCGCCTCCCGGAAGTGAGGGAACCCCTGCATGGAGACGCTGCGCTTGCCCGCGCCGTAGCCATGGCCGTATTCGCCCGTCAGGCGGGCGTTGTCGTCCGCGCACAGCACCCGGGCGTCAAGGGTCTGCCCGTCCCGGGCGGCCTTCACCGCAAAGTGGGAAAAGCCGTTGTCGCCCCCCTTGTTGGGCCGGTTGAAGATCTCCCAGTCCACTAAGCTGCCGTTGCCCGCCAGCCCGATGCAGCCCGTGCCGATCCCGCCCAGCGGAAAGGAGATCTCCCGCAGGGCCTCGCCCGTATAGACCGTCCGTTTGTTCATCGTCGTTCTCCCCCTCACGTTGTGTTGAGATGTTTTTATTGTACTGAAAAGGGCGTTGCAAGTCAAGAGACGCGGCCTCCGACCGAAAAAACGGGGTACTTCTGAAAAAAATGCAAGAAAAGACTTGACATGATAATATCATTGTGATAATATCATGATGAAAATAATTGAGGCGGCGCCCCTCAGGTTATTTCCGACAATGATGACAGGAGGCAGTATGATGTATCTTCAATTTTTACCGAACGAATACGTGTTGCGTTACAAAAAGGGCAGACGGACGGCTGCCGGAAGGGGCCTGTCCTTCTATTGCTTCACCAAGGGCACGACCGTGGCGGTAGTGCCGGTCTCGGTGCAGGAAGCCGATTTCATCTACGAGGAACAGACCTGCGATTTCCAGAACGTCACCGTGCAGGGGCAGCTGGCCTACCGGGTCGCCGACTGTGAAAAAATCGCGGAGCAGATGAACTTCACCGTCAGGCTGAAGGACAAAGAATACTACGACGAACCCATCGACAAGCTTTCCAAGCGCGTCGTCAACATCACGGACGCGCTGATCAAGAACCGGGTGAGCCTCATTCCGCTGACGAAGGCGATCCGGTCGGAAAAGGAGCTGACCGAAGCGATCCTGGAGGACCTGCGGGCGCTGGAGGAGCTTGAAGGCCTCGGAGTGGAGATCACCGGGTTTTCCATCCTGCGGATCTGCGCCAACAACGAGACCCACCGGGCGCTGGAGGCCCGGACGCGGGAGGAGATCCTGAAGGAGAGCGACGACGCGCTGTATGAACGGCGGAACGCCTCCATTGAGCAGGAGCGGAAGGTGAAGGAAAACGAGCTGAGCACCGAGATCTCCGTAGAGGAAAAGAAGAAACAGATCCGTCAGACGGAGATTGAAACCAAGCGGATGCTGCTGGAAAAGGAGAACGAGCTGGAACGCATCCGCATCGCGGCGCAGACCGAGCGCGACCGCATGGAGACCGAGGCAAAGACCGAACGCGCCCGTATGGAGACCGAAGCGCAGGCGGAGCGGGAGCAGATGAAGATCGACGCCGAGATCGAGCTGGAACGGAAACGGAAGGAACTGGCCGAGATGCGGCTGGAAAACGCGAAGAAGGACGCGGACGCGGAAGCCTATCGCGTCAGCGCCGTCATGGAAGCCTACGGCAGGCTCAGCCCCGAGGTGCTCATCGCGCTGGCCACCCTCAACATGGATCCCGAAAAGATGATCGCCGGGGCCTTTGAAAAGCTGGCGGCCAACAGCGAGAAGATCGGCACGCTGAACATCACGCCGGATCTGCTGGAAAGCTTGAGAAAGAGGTAAATCATGAAACGGCTGACCGACAACAAAATCATTCTGGTGACCCAGAAAACAAGGCTGGAAAACCTGATCCGGCGCTACAACACCGTCGGTCAGGCCAGGTTTTATATCGAACATCACGGCGGGGATTTTGAGGACTATCTCGCCGAGGACAGCGCCTACCGCGCCGCGGTGGACGAGGCTGCGGCAGCGCTTGCGGCCTACGGCAGGCTGCAGGTGATCGACCGGGATTTTCTGTCGGGGTTCCTGTTCGGGGAACAGGATCTGGTGGTCGCCGTGGGCCGCGACGGGCTGGTGGCGAACACGCTGAAATACCTGACCGTTCAGAAGCTCATCGGGGTGAACCCGGACCCCGCCCGATGGGACGGCGTGCTGCTCCCCTTCTCCGCCGGGGACCTGTCAAAAGTCGTGCCGGAGGCCGCCGAGGGCCGCCGGCAGACGCGGGAGATCACGCTGGCGCAGGCCACCCTGAACGACGGGCAGCGCATCGTCGGGGTCAACGATCTGTTCATCGGGCAGCGCACCCACGCCTCCGCCCGGTACCGGCTGCAGATCGGGGAGGAAGCGGAGACGCAAAGCTCCAGCGGCGTCATCGTCTCAACGGGGCTGGGGGCCACCGGCTGGCTGCGCAGCGTCATCGCCGGGGCCGGGGGCATCGACCGCTTCTGCGGGGTGAAGGGGACCCCCGCCCTGGCGGACGGCTTCACGTGGGAATCCGACTACCTGTACTACACGGTCCGCGAGCCCTATCCCAGCAAAAGCACCGGCGCGTCGCTGGTGTTCGGGCAGGTACGCGGCGGCAGGCCGATGAAGATCGTCTCCCAGATGCCCGAAAACGGGGTCATTTTCAGCGACGGTATGGAAAACGACTGCCTGGAATTCAACGCCGGCGCTTCGGCGGAGATCGGGGTGTGCGAGACAAGGGGCCATCTGGTGGTCTGATACAACAGCAATCAACCGGGGAGCGGCGCAGCGAAGCCGCTCCTTTTTTCAAAAAAAACTTGCAAAAAATGTATAAAATGGTATGATTGAAATATAACTGCCGACAGCGGCGGAGCCTTGCCGGGTTGATTCCCGGAGCCGATTTCCGCCGTTGCCGAAAAAAATCAAACCGCAGGACGGATCGCGAAAGATGTATCTTGAGAAAATCAACAGCCCGCAGGACGTCAAACGGCTGCGGCGGGAAGAGCTGCCGGCGCTGGCGGAAGAGACCCGCGCGGCGCTGATCCACAAACTCAGCCACACCGGCGGCCATGTAGGGTCCAACCTGGGCGTGGTGGAGCTGACGGTGGCGCTGCACTACGTTTTCGAATCGCCGAAGGATAAGCTGGTGTGGGACGTCTCTCACCAGTGCTATCCCCACAAGATCCTGACAGGACGGAAGCAGGCCTATACGGACCCCGCCCACTTTCGGGAAGTGACGGGCTTTACCAACCCCGCCGAAAGCGAGCACGACCACTTTACCGTCGGCCATTCCGCCACCTCCGTTTCGCTGGCGCTGGGAATGGCGGCCGCCCGGGACGCCTTCGGCGGCAACGAAAATATCATCGCCGTCATCGGCGACGGCGCGCTGGGGGGCGGCGAAGCTTATGAAGCCCTCAACACCGCCGGCGAGTACCAAGGGAACCTGATAATCATCGTCAACGACAACGACCAGAGCGTGGCGGAAAACCACGGCGGCCTTTACGCCGCGCTGCGGGAGCTGCGGGAAAGCGGCGGCAGGGCGGCGCGCAACCCCTTCCGGGGACTCAACCTCGATTACCGCTATCTGGACGACGGTCACAACGTGGATAAGCTGGTGGAGATGCTCGAAAGCGTGCGGGATATCGATCACCCGGTGGTGGTGCACGTGCGCACCGTCAAGGGAAAGGGGCTGCCCTACGCGGAGAAGGACCGGGAGAACTGGCACTCCGGCGGGCCCTTCCGCATTGAAGACGGCGCGCCGAAAAACGGCTATCCCGTCTATGATACCACCGTGCACGACAGTCTGACCGAGCTGCTGGAAAACGACCCGCACGCCATCGTGCTGACCGCCGGCACGCCCCGGGCCATGGGCTTTGTGGGACAGGAGCGCGCGGACTGGGAACAGAAGGGCCGGTTTATCGACGTGGGCATCGCGGAGGAAAACGCCGCGGCCGTCTGCAGCGGCGTCGCCCACTACGGGGGCACGGCGGTGTTCGGGGTATACGCCACCTTTTTGCAGCGGGCCTACGACCAGCTGATCCACGATATCTGCCTGAACAACAACCCCGTTACCGTACTGGTGCTGCTGCCGGGGGCGTATGGCATGAAATCCAACACCCACTTCGGGCTGTGCGATATGCAGGAGCTGATCCATATCCCGAATCTGGTTTATCTCGCCCCCTCCACCAAAGAGGAATACCGGCAGATGTTCCGGTACGCGACGACCCAGAAGAACCACCCGACGGCCATCCGGGTCCCGGTCAGGATCATTGAAAGCGGCGCGGAGGATACCACGGATTACTCACAGCTGAACCGTTACAAGGTGGTGCAGCGCGGCGGCGGGGCCGCCCTGATCGCCGTGGGGTCGCTGATCCCCATGGCGAAGGAGGCCGCGCAGGCGTATTACGAGCGGACGGGCCGGAAGGTCACGGTGATCAACCCCTGTTTTCTTTCCGGCACGGACGACGCGCTGCTGAAGGACCTTTGCGCCGATCACCGCCTTGTGATCACGCTGGAGGACGGGGTGCTGGACGGCGGCTTCGGCGAGCGGATCGCCTCCTTCTACGGCGACGCCGGTATGAAGGTGATAAACCTGGGCATTTCAAAAGCGTTCCACACCGATTTCAACGCGGAAGCGCTGCTGGAGGAAAGCGGGATCTCGGACCCGCGGCTCTGCGCGCTGCTGGATAAAAACCTTGCACAGGAGAACGAATGATCAAAAAGGAGACTTTTTCATGAATATTCAAAGCCTGTCGGTCTGCGTGCCGGCCAACAAATGTATCAACGACTGCCGCTTCTGCTGCAGCAAAATGCACACCTCCGATTACCGCGACCGGTTTACGGATGTGAGCTGTTACGCCACCTACACCGGCAATATGCGCAAGCGTCTGGAGTACGCCCGGGAGAACGGCTGCAACACCTGCATGCTGACCGGCAACAACGAGCCCCAGCAGAACAAGGAATTCCTGCGGGTGTTCAGCGAGGTCAACCGCAGCCTGCGCACCCCCTTCCTCAACATCGAAATGCAGACCACCGGCGCGTTCATCGACCCGGATTTTCTGGATTTCTTCCAGAGCTCCGTGGGCGTGACCACCATCGCGGTCTCCGTCGCCTGCCTGGACGACGACGAAAACAACCGCGATATGATCCAGACCGCCGACAAAACCCTCTGTCTGAAAACCTTTTGCGAAGAGATCAAAAAGAGAGATATCAACCTGCGCCTGTGCCTCAACATGAACGACGGCGTTCTGGCGCATCACGCATATACCCCCGAAAGCGTGATCGAACTTTGCTCGGCGCTGGGGGCGGATCAGATCACCTTCCGCGCCCTGTGGGCGCCGGACAGCAACACGGAACAGGGCAAGTGGATCAGCCGCCACGTGACCGCAAAAACCCTTGACTTTATCGAGACGCTGAAGGCCGACGTGAAAGCGGGCGGCAAATACCTCGACACGCTGGAATACGGCGCCGACCGGTACGACTACCACGGCTTTTCCGTGGTGGTGGACGAAGACTCCATGTCCCAGGAGACCAACAAGACCGCAGTCAAATACCTGATCCTGCGGCCCGACGGACATCTCTATTCCAAGTGGGACAGCAAGGCGAGCCTGATTTTCTGACAAAACCGGAGAAAGAACAGAGGGATGGCAATGAATTGTCTGCTGCTGAACGACCGGGGTTCCGATCTCGGCAAGGTGCTGGAAAGCTGCGGCGGGAAGCTCACCCGGATGACCTTTGAAGAGGCCCTCCGTGCGGAGCTGGACGCCTTTGACAGCTTTTGTATTTTCGGCGAATGCGGCGTGCCCGACCCCCGCCTGCGGGATCGGTTGGAGGCCCAGTGTTTTCAGAAGGGCAAGCACACGTTTGCGGAGGCGCTGCTAAGCTTTGGCGACGTCTACTGCGCAGGGCCTGCGGATACCACCCGCAGCCGCCTCGTGGCCCTGCTGCCGGAAGAGGAGGGCGGCGCGCCCGGCCTTGCCGTGGGCGACCTGCTGGACGACGGCGGCAACCGGATGGTGAAGCCCTATTTTTCCGTCCCCGGCATGCGGGTACTGCTGGCCTACCGGGAGCATATCGTCGCCCACCGCCGCTGGAACGCGCCGCCGGAGGAGATGCAGAAAGACAGCGCCCCGGGGCTGTGGCTGCTGGGGGACAACGTGATGATGACCTCCTTCACGCTGCACAATTTCATCCGCGCCCGGTACGCCCCCTCCCAGGCGTGGAAAAGGCTGATCGCCTTCATCGCCGGATGGCTGACGGGCGGAACTCCTTCCCGTTGGCCGGAATCCGTTGTGCGATACGGCGTCACGGAGGACCTGTCCGACGATGCGACCTTTGACCGCTGCCGAAGGGAGGCGGTAGAGCGGGGGCTCCGCTGGCTGCGCGGCTATTTAGTGGACGAGGGCCGGGGCGGCGTCCGGGAGGGGCTGCGCCACAACGTCGACCCGGAGGGCGTACAGACCACGGCGGATTCCATCCGAACGGACTGCACCGGCGAAGCGGCCGGGGCCTTCCGGTTTTACGGAAGACTGACCGGCTCGGAGGAAGCCCTTGCGATCGCCGACAACCTGACGGGGCTGGTATTCGGCCCCATGATGAGAAAGGGCGGCCCCTTTGACGGCATGCTGCGCTGGACCGACGTCGGGTGGGAGGTCTGCTATCAGGACGACGCGGCAAGGGCGGTGCTGCCCGCGCTGTACGACTGTTATTACGGCGGGAACCGGGAGCGGTTCCCGGACGTGTGCCGCGTGTTGGATTTTCTGGTGCGGACCACCGCCAAAGACGGCTGCCGACAGCCCCGGACGGACGCGCCCTTCCTCGATGAAGCGGGACTGCGCGCCCTGGCGGAGGCGGAACACGGCGCGCCCTCCGCCCACTATAACGCCTATTATCACGCGGCCCTGCTGCTGGCCTTTCTCTGCGGCGGCAGCGAAACGTATCTGCATACTGCCAGGCGGGGACTTGAAACCATCATGGCGCTGTACCCCGACACCCGGCGGGAGCAGAGCGAAACGGAGGAGCTGTGCCGGCTGATCCTGCCCCTTGCCCTGCTGTATCAGGCGACCGGGGAACAGGAGCACAGAGAGATGCTGTACCGGGCGGCGGAGGATCTGGAGACCCACCGCCATCCCTTCGGGGGCTACTGCGAATGGGACACGGGCTACAAGGCCAATTGCTCGCGGGAGTCAAACGGCGAGTGCTCGCTGCTGACGGAAAACGGCGACCCCGTGGCGGACCTGCTCTATTCCGTCAACTGGCTGCCGGTGGGCTTTGCCACGGCGTGGCGCGTCACCGGCGACCGGCGGTTTTACGACCGCTGGCGGAGCATCGCCGCCTTTTTCCTGAAAACGCAGGCGGCGTCCTGCGATCCGAAAACGGACGGCTCCTGGTGCCGGGCCTTCGATATGGACCTGCGGGAGGCCTACGGCAACCCCCACGACGTGGGCTGGGCCGCCCTGTGCAGCGAATCCGGCTGGACCGACGCGGAGATCCTCATGGGCCTCATGCTGCCGGAGCTCTTCGGGCAGACGGACGCGAACGGATAACCCCCGCGCGGCGGGCATATAATGGTAGCGCGGCACCTCAGTGCCGCTCGTGGCAATTGTAACTTTTGAAACGGATTTTGACATTGCCGATTGTGTTTTCTTACACAATAAACATGATTCGATCGAACAATGCTTCAAATAGTTGTTTGCCCAATAGCGGCACTGAGGTGCCGCGCTACCGGAAATACCGCAACCGCACGGTCTGTTCTGTCCAAATCCCACCATTATCTGTGCTAAACCGGAAAGGAAGGGGCTGTTGCAAATTCCGGAACAGGAGATTCAACAGCCCTGATTTTTGTGACAGAAGCGATAAAATGTTGAAAAGCGGCAAATTGTTGAAAACTTA
>CADAMO010000033.1 GCA_902788995.1 Oscillospiraceae bacterium | reverse complement strand
GTAACCTGCTTGATTTTGGTATCATAGACGGTTTGAATCATTGTTTTTGCATGATTATAAACAATGCCATCCTCCAACAAACAATCATAAAAAGAAGGGTTTTTACCGGAATTGTTTTTTACTGCTTTCCATTGCTCTTTCGTTCCGGCATAATAGATCCGATTCAGGTTGTTGCAGCCGGAAAACGCTTCATACCCGATGCTGGTCACGCTGTCTGGAATTGTTACCGATGTCAACCCCGTGCAGCCGTAAAACGCTTCATACCCGATGCTGGTCACGCTGTCTGGAATTGTTACCGATGTCAACCCCGTGCAGCCGTAAAACGCGGAATCCCCGATGCTCGTCACGCTGTTTCCGATCGTCACCGACGTCAGCCCAGTGCAGCGGCGAAATGCGAGACCTCCGATGCTCGTTACGCTGTCCGGTATCGTTATTGATGTCAGCCCAGTGCAGCGGGAAAATGCGGAATCTCCGATGCTCGTCACGCTGTCCGGGATCGTCACCGACGTCAGCCCCGTGCAGCCGCGAAACGCATCTTCCCCGATGCTCGTCACGCTGTCCGGGATGGTCACCGACGACAGCCCCGTGCAGCCGTAAAACGCCCAATCCCCGATGCTCGTCACGCCGTTTTCGATCACGACGGTTTTGACAGGTTTTGCATTGGAGACGGAACCGCCCCATGGGGCGGTGGTAAAATAATAGCCATCATAGCTATACCCCTCCATTTCCCCCGTCCCGCTGATGGTCAGCGTTCCGGCGTCGTCCAACGTCCATGTCAGGTTGTGGCCATCGCCTTCCGCGCCGCAATAGCCGGAGGCCACGATTTCCGCGTTCGCGGCGAGGGAAAAGGCCCACACCGCCGCCAGCAGGCAGGCGAGGGTCAGCAGCCATTTCAGCGTTTTTCCGTTTTTCATCGGTCGTTCTCCTTTTCAGGTAATCATAGACAATTTCATTTTACCATAAAATAGAAAAAATTCAAGAGAAAAAAGCTTCTCCTGCATCGGTAAATGGATGATATTGTCAAGCGCCGAAGGCGTATGATGTAGCGCGGCACCTCAGTGCCGCTCAGAGCATTTGTTACTTTTCAACGCCTTATTTGAAAGAATTCGTCAGCCAATATCCGCAAACGCCGCCGACGCCTTCAATCGCGCTGTCCGCCGGACGTTTTTCCAGACAGATTATTCGTGCTGACAGCGGCACTGAGGTGCCGCGCTACCGAGTGTTCTCACAACCTCACGCTACGGGGAACGGCGCGGACGGAATATCTCCGCACTCCGCTCTCCGCTCTGAAACGGCGCAGGGCGCCGTGCTACGGGCGACTTCAACGGCGCAAGTCGCAGACAAAACGATCCGGTGTGATCGTTTTGGCGTTGCGATACAATGAGCCGACGGCAGTCGGCGACAACCAAAATTGCCGTGCTACAATGTGTTCAGCAGATCGGTTCGCCCCTGGCGGAGAAGGTCTTGCCGGCGAGCTCTGCGGACAGGCCTTCGTTGCTGTCCGCCTGCATGAACTGGGGGTACTGCTCCCAGGTGTCGATGGTGGGCTGTTCGGTGGCGTCCAGCAGGGTGAAGAAGAAGTTCATGATGTCGGAATCCACCGTCGCGCCGCAGATGTGCTCGCCGTCCTTGATGAACCAGGTGATATCCTTGAAGGCGGCGGTGTTGGCGTTGATGCAACCGTCGGCGGAGACGTATTTCTCGTCGCCCACGGCAAGCTCACTGTCGCTGAGCGTCTTGCCCACCTCGGAGACCGTCGCGCCGAAGGACATGGCCCGTGTCTCCAAAATGCCGTCGCCCTGCAGGCCCGCGTTTTTGTAGACGGGCACGTTGGGCGTGTTATAGTTGGCCACCACGGTGAAGATCATGCCGCCGTCCATGGCCTTCTGCAGGGTCTCCAGCTTGTGGGCGCAGACCTCGCGCTGGATCTTGTCGGTCTTTTCAAAGAGGGGCGGCCACTGGCTCTCGTCCTCGCCGTAGGCGAAACGCTTGGCCTGCTCGTATTTCTCCGGATAGCAAAGCTCCCAGAAGGCGGGCATGGTGCCGAAGATCGGGATCAGCACCCGGTCGTAGATCTCCTCGCCGTAGTCGGCGGCGAAGTTGTTCAGAAACTTGCACAGGCGGCCCAGGCTCCCGGTGCGGTACATCATATGGAACAGCGGCGACAGGGCGGGCAGCATACGGGTCAGGTAGCGGTCCGCCGCCGCGGCGTCAAAGAGGATGTCGCCGCACAGCACGTCGGTGGCGCACTCCGCGCCGTTCATGGTGGCGGAATCGGACAGCAGGGCGTTGATCTTGCCGCTGCCGTAATAGGTCAGGTAGGTGAGGGTCACGATGCCGCCCATGCTGCAGGCGATAAGGTTGACCTTGTCCTTGCCGGTCTCCGCGAGGGCCTGATCGATCTCCTGCGCCAGCAGCGCCGCGTTGCCGTAGGTATCCAGCCGCCAGTCATAGGAGAAGAAGTAGAGGTTCTCCGCCCCGTAGTGGTGCAGCGCGGAGGTGAACAGCCCCAGCTGGCGCACGGAGGGCTCGCCGGGCAGGTCGGGATAGTTGACCGCGGAACCCTCAAACGTCCGCATGGAGACGTCCGGGTCGGAGGGGTCGCCGTTCTCGTCGCAACCCATGTGGCCGAACAGCCCGTAGGCGTAGTCCAGCAGCACGTCCACGACCTTGTCCTTGCCGCCGGTGATAAAGGCGGAAGGGATCTTTACCAGCGTTTTCAGCAGGTCGGCCGCGTTGAAGTTGACGCTGGCCTTTTCCTCCTTCTCGGTGCCGCCGTAGCGCACCATGCCGTTGAGCTGCATGCCGCGCACGATGATGAGAGGATATTCGCTCACCGGCAGCTCCGGGGGCGTCACCTTGTTGATGGAAGCCGCCTGCCGCGCCGCAAAGGCGGGAACGGCGCAGGCGAACAGCATCACCGCGCACAGAAGCAGGGAGAGAAATCGTTTTTTCATGGGGAGACCTCCTTCGGAAGGTATGAGGCGCCAAGTGCGAGGCGTGAGAATACTCAAACCTCAGACCTGACACCTCAAACCTAATCATATCATCATTTCTCCGGTTTGTAAATAGGGATGGGGGTGAAATCCTGCCGGCGCAGTACGTCCAGCAGGTCGGCGTTGTTTTTGATGGGGGCGTGGGTGATAATCCCCCCGTGGGAGTTGTCCGTCAGGCTGTGGCAGTCGCCGCCGCTGACGATCAGCTTGCCCGTCTCACGCGCCCACGCGCCCGCTTTGTCGTTGGCTTCCTTTGGCGTGTGGCCGTTGTAAATTTCAATGCCGTCGATATAGTCCGGGTTGCAGCGGTGGATGAAGGGCCGGTAGGGGTGCGCCTGAAACAGCAGGTACCCGGCCTTGTGGGCCTCCTCAAAGCGCTTTTTCATGCCCCAGTTCAGCATGTTGGGCTGCTTTTCCAGCCAGTCCTCCTCCACGCCGTAGATGAGGTAGTCGTTGACGGTGGCGTAGTGGCGCAGTTCCATGCCCAGCAGCACGGTGAAGCCGTCGCCGCAGAAGTCCTTCAGCTCCCGGTAGGCGGTCAGGTAAAACTCCGCCATGTCCTTCGCGTTGAAGATCCGCCGGTCCCAGAAGGTCATGGGGCTGTAATGGTCGGTCAGCACCAGACCGCTGTAACCCAGCTTGTCGTACATTCTGACCAGATCCTTAGGTTCCGTTTTTGCGCACAGGGAGATGCGTCCCGTGTGGCAGTGCATTTCATATTTGTATTCCATGTTTCTTCCTCTGATGATTTCTCTTTCCCGATATTACTATTTTTTTCCGTCAGATGCAATATTTAAAAATCGCAATAAAGTGCAGCACCGAGCCCAGCACGATAAAAATGTGAAAGACCGAGTGGCAGTATTTGTGTTTCTTCATCTCCAGCAGGAAAAAGATCATGCCGGAGGTATAGACCAGCCCGCCCGCGATCAGCAAAATGATGAACTCTTTGCTGAAGGCCGCATGCAGCGCCCGCACGGTGGAAAGTACGCTCCACCCGGCGAGAAAATACGCCCCGTAGGAGATGGGGCCGAACTTGTTGAAGTCGATGGCGGTGAATACCACCCCGATCACCGAGACCGCGCAAACCGCGCCGAAGGCGACCCACGCCAGCACAGGGTTATGCTGTCGCAGCCCCGTCAGCGCCACCGGGGCAAAGCTGCCCACGATCAGACCGTAGATGTCGCAGTGGTCGATCACCTGCATCACCCGCTTGCCGCGGCCCGCCCGGTGGGGGTCCAGCCCGTGATAAACGCTGGATACCACGTAAACGAGCACCATGGAAACGCCGTAGACCGCGCCGGAGACGACGCCCGCCACGTTGCGGTGCAGCGCGGCAAAAACCGTACACACCACCAGCGCCGCCAGCGCGAAGGCGCCGCCCACAATGTGGGTGACCATATTGAAGATCTCTTCGCTTCTCGTATAATGGGGCAGTTTTCTGTCCGCAAGCGCCGTTCTCGGCATTTTTAATCTGTCTGCAATCATGTTTTTCCCCTGTTTTCATGAGATTTGCCTTTCGGAAAAGCATGGCCGCATTATACCCGACAGGTTTTCTTGCCGTAAACACCCGAACAGTGGAATTGACTCTACTGTCAGTAGAGTTCCACTTGACAGATCACTCTACGGAGAGTAGAATGAGAAGCGGTGATATTATGACTGAACAGGAATTCCGGAAAAAACTGGCGGAAAATCTGGTAAAATACCGCAAGCTGAACGGCCTGACCCAGCAGGAGCTGGCCGATTGCATCAGCTATTCCGATAAATCCGTTTCCAAATGGGAACGGGGCGACGGCGTGCCCGATGTGTTTGTGCTGCTGAATATCGCGCAGGTCTGCGGCGTGGGCGTGTCGGAGCTCATTGGTGAAAGCGGCGAGAGCAAAGAGACCGCAGCCCTCATCAAAGCGCAGGAGAAAAATGAAAAGGCCAAAGACAAGGCGAAGAAAAAGGCCATGGAGCGCGCCCATAAACAGAAGAAACGGGAGCGGAAAAAGAAATGAAGCACTTTATCTGGGATTTCGACGGTATGCTGTTCGATACCTACCCCCACACGCTGGCCGCCTTCTGCGAGACCTGCCGCCGGTACGGCGTGCCCTTCAAGCGGGAAGAGGTCTTTGCCCATCTGAAAATCACAATATGGGACGCGCTGCGGTATTACGGCTTTGACGAAGTCATGACCGCCGCCTTTTACGCCGTTGAGAACGACCTTGATTTCCGTCCCGAGGGAAAGCCTTATCCTATGATACCGCAGATTCTTGAATATATTGTGAACAACGGCGGAAAAAATTATCTGTACACCCACCGGGACGTTGTGTCGCGGCAATATCTGGAACGGTATTCGTTAGACAGGTTTTTCGCTGACGCGGTGACAAGGGAGCATGGTTTTCCCCATAAGCCCGCCCCGGACGCCATTGAATATTTGATGGAAAAGCACGCGCTGAACAAAGACGACTGCCTGATGCTGGGGGACCGGCTGATCGACGTGGGCTCCGGCGTCAACGCCGGGGTGCACACCTGTCTCTTTGACGAGTTCGGCGACCTGCCGGAAGTAAACTGCGATCACCGCGTCCGCACGACGGAAGCGCTGTTTGACCTGGTAAAGGCGATTATGTCATAAACGGATCGTCGCGGAGCATGGCGGGGCCGGCAATTGGGATTTGGCGGGGCGTTGGCTCAAGTCGTAAGTCGTAAGTCGTGAGTCGTAAGTAGCCCTTCGGGCGTTCCTGTATTACGCTGAAAAACCAACGGATTTTCATTCTTACAAAACAACTTTTTCTTACGACTTACGACTCACGACTTACGACTGTTTGTCGATATGAAATCTCCCAATGATCCGTGATAAAAAACGGAAGTCTTTCCCTTATTGACGGGAAAAGACTTCCGACTGATAATTTCCGGCTTTAATGGTTCACGCCGTTGTACCCGTGTTCCTCCTGGAACTTTCCGATCTTGTCGATCACGCCGAGAATGACCTCAAAGCCCTTGCCTACGGTCTCGGGGGTGAAGCGCTCGGGGCGGTCCCGGAAGGTGTGGTAGTAATAGGTCAGCACCGGGTTCTGGGCGGCGAAGGTGACGGATTTGATCCCCGCCCGGGTCATGGGCGTGCTGTCGCAGCCGCCCACGGGGTTGTGGATCGCGGGGCCTTTCACGCTTTCAATGTTCAGCTCCTTGAAGGTATCCCTGAACATCTGTTCCAGGTCCTTGTCAAAACGGGTGAACTGCCAGTCGTCCTTGATGACCACTTCAAAATAGCCCTCGTCCGCGATGGAGTCAATGTTGATGTTCCAGGCGTTCTTCAGAATGTCTTCGCCCTTGTGCTCTTTGGCGAAGGCCATGGAGCCCCGCAGGCCGGCCTCTTCCGAGCCGGTGCACATGCTGATGATGCGGCAGTTCTTCGGCATCTTTTCCGGGTGGTCGCGGAAATACTCCGTGACGGTGTAGGCAAGCGCGCAGCCGGTGGCGTTATCCATGGCGCCGGGGGAGGCGACTTCCTCCTTTGGGTCGTTCCATTGGATCAGGAACGCGCTGCCGATGGCGGTGACGGCGGGCAGCACCAGCATGACCAGATTGAAATAATAGAAGAAATGCGACTCAAAGATGGGTTTGCACCAGCTGAAAAAGCCGGAGTGCAGCAGCATCATGAAAATGGAAAGGAGCGACGCCACCACGTAGCAGACTGCGCTGAAGCCCACCTTGAGATAGATAGGAATGATGCCGCGCCAGATGTTGTTTTTACGATTATAATAAGTCTTTTCAGAATGTTTCCAGTTCCAGGAGGTATCCGTATGGCCGGAGAGAATGACGGTGTAGTCGTATTTGCCGTCCTCGGGCAGCAGTTCGCCGTAGACGTTCTGGGACTTTTTCTGCTGGAACAGCTTGTCAAACCAAGTGTGGTACAAAAACACGCAGCCGATGATCCACACCCAGCTCAGACAGACGGCAAAGGTGATGGGGAACCACAGAAAAGGCCAGATGCGGGCCGGGTACATCATGAGACTGATGACCACGCTGATCCAGCCGATGGTGGGCACGCCGCCGATGGAAGACCGCGGGGCCACCGCAAAGGGCTCCTTGTGGGTCTTCAGACCGATGTTCTGCATCTTCGCTTCCATGTAGTCGGCGAATTTTTTTTCGTTGGCGCTGCCGGGCAGGCGCGGCCCGATCACGTTGGCGGCATGGCAAACGATGGCGTAGGCGTCATGCACGTAGCGGCTGATTTCTTCTCTCATCTTTTCTCCTCCCGATACCGATAGCCATATTTTATGCTACCCGCCGGAAAAAAGCAAGCATTTTATACAAAAATACGTATTTTGTTTCACTTTTCTTGAAAAAAGAGAAATCGAAAGAGGTGCCCTATGATACAGGATATTGAGACGCGTCTGGATAACCGTTTTGCCGATCTCCCGCCCCGGCCGGAGGATTTCGCCCTCTGCTTCCGGGCGGACGCTGTGCTGCTGTCGCTGCAGGGCGGGGCGCTCCATTTCCCCACGGTGGGGGAGTGCGGCGGATCTGGCCGGTATCTGTTTTCCATCGGGGAGCGGCGTTATTATCTCTGCGAGGCGGCGCCCTTCGGGGATTACGCCTATGAGGCCGTCGCGGTGCTGCGGCAGTACCCGCCCCGGGAGCAGGCCTTCGCCGGGGTGACGGCGCTGCACCTGTACCGCTGGTACCGGGATCACCGCTTTTGCGGCCGCTGCGGCGCGGTCATGCGCCACAGCCAAACGGAGCGCGCCATGGTCTGCGGCTGCGGCAATACGGTCTATCCGGCCATCGCCCCGGCGGTGATCGTGGGGGTGGAGAACGGCGACAAGATCTGCCTCACCAAATACAACCGCGGCTACGCCCATTGGGCGCTGGTGGCCGGTTACACCGAGATCGGCGAAACGCCGGAGCAGACCGTGGAGCGGGAAGTGATGGAGGAGACCGGCCTGCGGGTGAAAAACATCCGCTATTATAAGTCCCAGCCCTGGGGCCTCAGCGGCAGCCTGCTGCTGGGGTACTTTTGCGAGGTCGACGGCAGCGACGCCATCCGGGTGGATCACGACGAGCTGAAGGAAGGCCGCTGGTTCACGGCGGAGGAGATCGACTTCCCGGATGATCACTTTTCCCTTACCCGGGAGATGATCGCCCGCTTCCGCGAAGGCGCGTGGCGGACTTCCCCCGGATAAAAGGGTGAAAGAATCTCAGCGGGGCTTTATCGGACAACGGGCAGCGGAAAGTCGCTTTCTTGCCTCATTCAGAATAGGGCAATATCCTCTTGACAGGGTCGGTTTATTGTGATAAACTGATCGTGCGGTCTATTTGAATAAACCGCATTTGTCGGGAGGTTTTTTTATGGTTGATTTTGAGCTTGGCACAGCGCAGGAGCGTTTTGCGGATCTGGTCTGGGCCAACGAGCCGATTGCGTCCGGCGCGCTGGTCAAGCTGTGTGAAAAAGAGCTGTGTTGGAAAAAGCCCACCACCTACACCGTGCTGCGAAAGCTCTGCGAAAAGGGGCTGCTGCAAAATGAGAACGGCACAGTTACCTCTCTGGTCTCGCGGGAAGAGTTTTACGCGGCGAAAAGCGAACAGGTCGTCATGGCTTCCTATCGGGGTTCTCTGCCGGATTTTGTCGCCGCGTTTGTTTCCCATAAAAAGCTGACGGCGCAGGAAGCGAACGAGATCCAGAGGATGATCGACGCTTTTAAGGAGGCGTGAATATGGGCGAAATATTCCTGACGCTGCTGCATATGAGCGTTACGGCCGGGTATATGATCCTTGCCGTCGTTGTGCTGCGTGTTATTCTGAAAAAAGCGCCGAAATGGATCATCTGCCTTCTTTGGGGGCTTGTGGGGGTCCGGCTGGCGTGTCCGGTTTCGGTCAAAAGTGTTTTCAGCCTGATCCCGAGGGGCGAGTCGGTCCCGCGGGAGACGGCCGCGGCGCCATACGGGGCGTTCGATGCGGGAAGCGCCGTCGTCAACGAGGCGGCTGTCCCGGCACTTTCCTCCGCCGCTGCGCCGGCCGCCGCTGACGCCGCCCGGACGGACGTTTTCATCACGGCGGTATCGGCGGTGTGGCTTGTCGGCGTGGCCGTCATGCTGGTCTGCGCGCTGGTAAGTTATATGAAGCTGAAACGGTCCGTGGCGACGGCGGTCCCGTCGAAGGACGGCGTCATGGTGTGTGACGAGATCGCGTCGCCGTTCCTCCTCGGGTTGCTCCGGCCGGCGATCTACGTGCCCGCCGACCTGCCGGAGGAGACGCTGCAGAACGTAGTCGAGCATGAAACGGCCCATTTCAAACGGGGCGACCACCTCTGGAAGCCTCTGGGGTATCTGCTGCTGGCGGCGCATTGGTTCAACCCGCTGTGCTGGCTCGCCTATATGTTGCTGTGCCGGGATATTGAAGCGGCGTGTGATGAAAAGGTGATCCGCCGCAAGGATAAGGCCGGGCTCGCGGCCTATTCGCAGGCGCTTCTCGATTGCAGCTGTCAAAGAACGGGCGTTTCCGCCTGCCCGCTGGCCTTCGGCGAGGTGGGCGTCAAGCAGCGCGTCAGGAGCGTGCTCGGTTACAAAAAACCGGCGGGTTGGGTCCTGTTGACCGCCGCCGTGCTGTGCGCGCTCGTCGTCGTCAGCCTGATGACGGACCCGGTCGCCGCCGCCAGATCCTTTTCGTTCCAAAAGGGCGTCACTGAGATCGCGGTCACCCGTATCCTCGGCGGAAAGACGGAGGAACGCCGGTTCGACGGCGAGGCGCTGCGGCGATGGGACGCGTGGCTTTCCGGGCTGCGGTGCGAGGAAAGAGCCTTTGCGCCGGGCAAAACGCCGGGGGACGTCAACGGCGGCGAACGATACGTGATCACGGCGAGCGCCCCGAACGGGAGCGTTCAGTACAGCTATCTCAAAAACGGCGAAAGGGATTGCTGGCTGCTGGTTGACGGGGCGTGGTACGCCGTGCAGAAGCCGGCCGATCCGCCCGCTGCGTTCGGCAAAACGCTGCCGCCCGCCAAACAGGCCGCCGACGATGCGCCCCTGCCGTTCGTGGGAACCGCTCAGCGGGAGCGGTCGGCTGCGCAGACGGCGAAGGGACCGGAAGCAGGGGCGGCAGCCCCTTCCGCCGGAAACGGTTCCGCTTCGGAGCAAACGACGGCCGCGCCGGACGCCGCCCCGCGGGAACAGCCGGGCGCCGCGCAGAACGCCAATGGCGGCAGCGCGCAGGCGCAGGAGAACGGCCGCGATGACGTGGCAACGATTCCGCCGCCTTCGTACTCCTACGGCGGCGATGACGCCGGAGCCGCTTCGGGCGATGTTGATCACAACGGAGAATCGCGGGATAATGAAGCTGCGGCGCTGCCGGGGCCCTTCGCCGTTGGTCCCGATACCGATTCTGTCAACGTGTCGATGCAAGCCGGGGACGATCTGTATACGGTTTACGGTTACAGGGATTATATCAGCCGCCTGAGCATTCTTCCCGGCACGTATCACTCTGACGCCGTTCAGAATCCCGCGGACGCCCCTGAAGATCCCTATGACGGCGGTGAAGACCCCGCGGATGAGATTGAGATCCCCGCAGACGGCTTTGAGGACTACGCGGGCGGCATTGAGGTCCCGCCGGAAGACGAACCAATGACCGTCGCGGTCGATTGACCGCTTCCGGAATACAGGAATCACATCGGAAACTCAGAAAGGAGAACCCTATGAAAAAACTGTCTTTACTGCTTGTTCTCGCGCTGCTGGTCGGGTGCCTGCTGCCCGCGTCGGCGCAGGAGATCCCCCATCCCTACGGGATCACGTACCCCATCAGCGGGCAGTTCGGTTCCAACCATACCTTTACGCTGGAACAGAACGGCACCATGACGATTGTCGGCAAAGGGCCCATGATCGGCAACGAGGGATATGAATTCCCGTGGTCCGTGGCGGCGGGCGACGTCCTGTTCGACTTCCGGAACCACGTTAAGCGCGTGGTGGTGCAGCCCGGCAGCACCACGGTGGGCGAAAACGCCTTCGCGCCGTTTTACGAGCTGGAGGAGGTCAGCCTGCCCCAGGGAATCGTATCCATTGAAAACGGCGCCTTCACCGACTGCAAGGCGCTGGAAACGATCGATCTGCCAGAGAGCGTCACATCCATCGGCGACGGCGCGTTCGGCGGATGCGAAAAGCTGACCGGCGTCAGGCTGCCCGCGAACCTTACCTACCTCGGCGGTTCCGCCTTCGCGGGGACCGCTGTCACAGACGTGAAGCTGCCCGCCGGGCTGACGCATCTGGGCGGTCAGGCGTTCTACGACACGCCCTGGTACCGGGCGCAGCCGGACGGCATGATCTACCTCAACAGCTTCGCCTACGCGTACAAGGGCGATATGCCGGAAAATACGGAGATCACGCTGAAGCCCGGCACGAAGCATCTGTGCGAGCTGGCGTTCTTCGACCATCCGGATACGATAGGGCAGACGTATCAGCCCCACCTGACCGGGCTGATCCTGCCGGACAGCATCACGGAGCTGGAGCCGTATCAGTTCGAGAATCTGGCGGGGCTGCGCCGTCTGACGCTGCCAAAGGGGATCTCTTCCCTGCCGGAGAATATGTGTCAGGGGTGTTACGCGCTGGAGGAGGTCACGATCCCGGACGGCGTGACGGAGATCGGCAGCCGCGCCTTCTGGGAGTGCGCCGCGCTGGAGGAGATCACGATCCCCGAAGGCGTGCGGACCGTGGGCGAAGACGCCTTTTCCGGCTGCAAAAGCCTGACTTCCGTTTCGCTGCCGGACAGCGTGACGACGCTGGGAGGCAGGGCGTTCAGCGACTGCCCCGGGCTGGAAACCGTCCGTATCCCCGTCAGCGTCAAAAAGATCGGCAACGGGGCGTTCCCTCCGTGTTACAGCGTGGAAGAGGAACCCCGCCTGACCGTCGTTTTCGGGGGGACGGAGGAACAGTGGCGCGCTGTGGAGATCAATCCCGACGATAACAAAAGGCTGACGGAGGCCTCCGTCGTCTTTGCAGGCGGAACGCCGCGTTTTTGCTACGGCGACGTGGACGGAGACGGCGAGGTGAAGGCGGCCGACGCCCGGCTCGTACTGCGCGCCAGCGTTAAGCTGGAACAGATCGAGAGAGGAACCGACCGGTATCGCGCCGCCGACGTGGATTTCAACGGCTCGCTTTCCGCTGCCGACGCGCGGCTGGTGCTCCGCATCAGCGTGCATCTGGACGAACCCCCCGCGGGGGAACCGGCCGTCGTTCCGCCGGAGGTCCCGCAGCCGCAGGAGGAATTGTCCGAGCTGCTGCTGAACGGCGGTCTGTTTGAGGTCCGCGCGGGGTTTTCATCTTACGAATCGGTCGGCGTCGGGTTCGCCGTTGACGACGGCAAAACGCTGGTATGCCGGTGGTCGCTGGTGCATCATGCCGATCGGATCTCGGTCACAAGATCCTTCTTCGACGGGACGGTTGAAACGTTCAAGGTCGTCGGCGTTGAGGGGATCGATGCGGTCAACGATCTGGTGCTGCTGCGTCTGAACAACCCGGGAAAGGCGATGGAGCTCCTGCGAACGGATCCGCCGCGGGGAGAAAAGGCGTACTATTTCGGAGAAAGATCCTCCGACGCCTGCACCTCCGTCTATCCGGACAGCGCCGACGCCTTCCCGGAGGATCCGTTCGGCAGAAAAATACTTTCCTTTTATGATCCGGTAGGCCCGTACGACTGTAAATCCGGCACGCCGTTTCTGGACCGTTCCGGCCGGGTGATCGGCCTCTGGCTGGCCCGCAACGACCAGGGCAACGGCTGCGTTTACGCGACGCCCGCTGCTGCCGTTGAGGCGATCGATCGGTCCCACCCCATGACCTTGACCGAATTCAAAAAGGTCGACCGCGCGCCGGGCCTTGTCGGAGGGTATCAGGACGTTACGGTCCTGCCGCACGCCACCGTGTTCATCCCTGTGCTGGTGGATTCGTATGAGGCTGCGGAGCCGACGGTGAAGACCTCCCGCCCGGATCTGCTGAAGGTCTCGCTGGCCCGTACCGGCCCGGAGCTGTACGTCGTGATCGTCAGAGTCCTGAAGCCGTGTCAGGAAGTAACTGTCACCGTTTCGGTCCATACGTCCTACGGCGACGCGGCTGTGACCTCCGTCATCTCCACTTCCGAAGACGCCTATCTGAATCTTGTCGGGTATCCCGTCGCGGCGGATCCGGGCGCCCTGTGGGAGATCACTCCGTCAGACGTCTGGATCGGAGAGGATGAGGGGATCGCCCATCTGCAGTTCCCGAAAAAGAGCTTTCCCCACAGCGATGAGGATATGCTCAATTGGTATGCCGGCGTGCTGCTGGCAAACGGCTTTGCGTTCTCCTATACGGAGGAAGAGCCGGACGGGGACGGATGGTGCTACGTATTCAACCAGACGGAAGGAGAAGCGGTCATCCGGTATCACGATTGCTCGACGTACGTCGAAATCGAGATCGCCGATCCCTATTGAACACGGAGGGCTTTGTATGAGAAACGTGACGATCCAACGCGAGAAAACGATCGTGGCATGCCTTTCCGCGATCAAGGTATACCTTGAGGATCCGGCGGCAAACGAGCTGACGGTCTGCGGTACGCCGTGCCGGCTGCTGGGCACGCTGAAAAACGGCGAGCGGAAAACCTTTTCCGTGGAAGAGGACGAGCGAAGGCTGTTCGTGATCGCGGACAGGATCTCCAAAGACTACGCCAACGAGCCGTATCTGCTTCCGGCGGGCGGACAGGATCTCTTTCTGACAGGAAAAAACTGTTTCGAACCCAGCCGCGGCAACGCGTTCCGTTTCGCCGGCAACAACACGCCGCAGGTGGCACAGGCGCGGCGGCGCGGTAAAAAAACCGGCCTTATCGTGCTGATCGTCGCCTTTCTGGTCGGCGTTGCGGGGGGCTCCCTTCTGATGCGGGGTGTGTTTGACCGTGAGGTCCCGAAAACCTTTACCGACAGGGGCTTTTCCATCACGCTGACGTCAGCGTTTCGTCAAACGGAACAGGAGCCGTTCTATCTCTGTTATGATTCGGAAAAGGTTGCCGTGTTCGTCTTGCGGGAAGCGTTTTCGGACTACGGGGAGCTGGAAGCGTATTCCCCGGAGGATTACGCCCGCTTTACGATCTCGGCGAACGGGCTGGATGCCCCGCTGCTGCGCACGGCGTCCGGTATTCTGTATTTTGAATACGAGGAGGAGAATGAGGAGGGGCAGTGTTTTTATCACCGCGCCTACTCCTACCGTTCCGACGACGCGTTCTGGCTGGTGCAGTACGCCTGCCGTGTTTCCGACGCGGAGAGCCTTCTCCCGCGGTTTGACGCGTGGGCGGATACGGTGGCTTTTCCGTAACGGATGGCGACGGCGCGATCACTCCCGCCGACGCCCGGCAGCTTCTGCGGGCTTCCGTGGGGCTGGAACGCCCCGCGGACCGGCTGAAAACCAAGCCTGAAACACCGTAAAAAGAGGCGGTAACAATTCCGTAACCGTCGGTGACAAAACCGTCATAACCCTTGTCTTTCCCCGAAAAAGACCGTAAGATAAAACCACGCCGCGCTCTGGGTACCGGGGTCGGCGTGGTTTTTGATGAAAGGAGTCGATTCCATGCTGTTTCTGGTGGGTATGGCCGTCGCCGCGCCGGTGCTGCTCGGTCTGCTTTATGTGATTTACAAACGAACGCGCCGACCGTGGCTGCGGAAAACCGCCCTGTTTCTGGGGCTGTGCTACGGGTGGCTGACGCTGACCGTGGCGGTGAGCGTCTGGGCCGGGGACCTGACCGCGATGAAGTTCGCGGAGGCCTTTCCCGCGGTCTTTCTGGCGGTGGGGATCCTGTTCCTGGCCGTCGCCGTCTTTTCGGGGATGCCCCGCAGGGCGAAGCGGATCACGGCCGCCGTCCTGGCCGCCGCGCTGGCGGGGTCCGGGGTGGGGATGCAGCTTTACCAGTCCCATTACGACGCGGTACCCAAGGTGGAGACCGCCGACGTGCTGTATTGGTACGACCCCTATCTGCCCGATACCAGAACCGTCTCCCTGCCGGAGGGAAGTACCCTGCGGCTGACGGAAAACCTGCCGGTGCTGGACGGCGCCACCGCGCTGTTCCCGGTCTACGCGGCCTTTGCCAAGGCGGTTTATCCCCGGGAAGCGCTGGAAACGGAGGACCCCCTTTCCTATACGGTGGATGATTACGACCTGCCCGGGGTGCTGAAATGCACCACCACTTCCGGCGCGTACAAAAGGATCGTCACGGGGGAGGCGGATATCATTTTCGTGGCCGCCCCGTCGGAGCAGCAGAAGCAATTCGCCGAAAAAAACGGCGTGGAGCTGGTCTATACGCCCATCGGGAGGGAGGCCTTCGTTTTCTTCGTCAACACGAAAAACCCGCTGCAAGGGCTGACGGTGGAACAGGTGAAACAGATCTATTCCGGCGCTCTTACCCGGTGGGAGGAGCTGGGCGTCAAGGGGCTCGGTCAGATCGAAGCCTTCCAGCGGGAGGAGGGCAGCGGCAGCCAGAGCGCGCTGCTGCGCCTCATGGGCGATACGCCCCTGGCCCCGGCCCCCACGGAGCGGGTCATCGCCGGCATGGGCGGCATCATCGAACAGACCGCCGACTATAAAAACTTCAAGAACGCCCTGGGGTATTCCTTCCGGTTTTACTGCAACGAGATGGTGGGCAACGGCGGCGTCCGCCTGCTGCCGCTGGACGGCGTGGAACCCACGGCGGAGCACATCGCCGACGGGACCTACCCGCAGGCGTCCTCCTTCTTTGCCGTCACCCGCGCCGACGCAGATGAAACCGTCCGCGCCTTTGTGGACTGGATGACCGGCCCCCAGGGGCAGGAGCTGGTGGAGCGCACCGGCTACGTGCGGCAAATGGCGCAGCCGTGACGGTTGTAATGGTAGCGCGGCACCTCAGTGCCGCTGTGAGGGAGAAGTTGCATCACGTAGCACGGCGCATTGCGCCGTCAGACGGTTGCCCATGATGATTGTTTTTTCCTCTGCATGATTCCTTATGGGACCGGTTTTTCGTTGTAATTCAGTTATATTTATCAGACACGCCAGACGGCGCAATGCGCCGTGCTACGATAGTTGTTTGCGCGAAGAGCGGCACTGAGGTGCCGCGCTACGGGGTTCGCGTCACCCGACAAATCCCTCTTTTTCTATGTCTTCTCCCGTTTTTCTTGACAGAAAACAACAATCCCCGTATAATGAACAAAAATGAAGAGGGAGGGCAACGGCATGAAAATCGCGGTGCTCGGGGCCGGAAACGCCGGGACGGCGCTGGCGGCGGATATGGCCCTGCGGGGGCTGGACGTGACGCTGGTCAAGACCTCCCGTTCCGGTCACGAGGCGCATTTTGCCTGCCTCCTGGAGAACGGCGGAACCGTGACCGTGACGGAAAACGGCGCATCAACCCGGGCGGTGATCCCATGCCTTTCACGTGACGTTGCGGCGGTGCGCGGCAAGGACGTTGTGATCGTCTGTACCCGGACGGATTTTCATGAGGACCTGATCCGCCGGATGGCCCCTTATCTGTCCGACGGGCAGCTACTGCTGTTCGTCCCCGGCTATCTCTCCACCGCTTACGTGCTGAAACATATTTCCGCGAAGGTGACCGTCGCCGAAGCGCAGAGCGCTTTCATCGACTGCCGCATCTCCCGTCCCGGCGAGGTCCGGGTGGGCTTCCGCAACGTCCGCAACCCCATCGGCGTTTTTCCGGCTGCCCGCAGGGCGGAGGCCGCCGCGTTGCTGGACCGTCTGGGCTTTCCCTTCACCTACTGCGGCAGCGTAATGGAGGCCGCCCTCCACAACCCGAATATGATCGTCCACCCCGTGGGGGCGCTGATGAGCCTGCCCCGGGTGGAGAAAACCGGCGGCGATTACTGTATGTACCACGAGGTCTTCACGCCTTCCGTCTGGCGGATGCTGGAAGCGTTGGACCGGGAAAAGACCGCCCTCCTTGCCGCGCTGGGGCTGCCGCCCCTTTCCTACGCGGACGCCTGCAAATTCCGCAATACCCTCGACGAAACGGCGGACGGCAAGTCGGTCTTCTTTGAATACGCCGCCATGCCCACCCGGGCGAAGGGGCCGCTCTCCGCCGAGGACCGCTATCTCACGGAAGACGTACCCCAGGGGCTGGCGCTGCTGGAATCGCTGGGGCGGTATCTCGGCGTCGCAACGCCCGTCTGTACGGCGTTGATCGAACTTGCCGGCGCTGCGCTGGGAAGAGACCTGCGGGACGACGGCAGAAACCTTGACCGGTTCGGCGCCGGAAACATTGAACAAATCCGCAGGGATCAGTATGAGATGTTCTGATATGTCCGCCCTGCGGCAGCAGCGTTTTCCCCGGGCGGAAAATGTCGTTGCCGCCAATCAGCCGGAAAGTCGGATCAATTGCGTGAAAGCGCGGATGAAAATAGCCAAAACAACTTGACACGCCGGTTGTTTTGCGATATCATAAAAAAAGTATAAAAAACGCGTTTTGTGTCGGATTACTGCGGGATGAGGCGAAAGATGCGCAAATATAAGAATACGGCAGTCGGCGTGGCGGCAGTTTTGTGCCTTGTTATTCTTTACTGGCGGCTGGGGTGCCCCATCCGGCTGCTGACAGGCGTTTCCTGCCCCGGCTGCGGCATGAGCCGCGCCGTGTACCATCTGACCCGGCTGGACGTTTCCGCCGCTGCCGTCTGTCATCCCGTTGTCTTCCTGATGCCCGTTTTTGCGGCGCTGTTCTGGATCTTCCGCCGCAATCGCAAGGGGTTTTACGCCGTGCTGGGCGTCTTCTGCGTTTGTCTGCTGGCGGTGTATATCTGGCGGATGGCATTTTCCGTTGCCCCTGAGATCGTATATTTTCATCCCGAGGACGGGGTGATATATAAAGTAATTCGTTTTTTGAGGAGTGTTTTTTTATGTCAACATCAAAAATGATCCCCGTAAACCCGAATCTGAACCTGAATCAGGTGCTTGCCGTTGCCACTGAAAATCTGCAGGCGCAGGGCTAAGAAGTCGTCGCCACGCCGATGAGCGCCACCTCCGCCTCGATGACGGTGAGAAAAGACCGCGACGGCTTCAAGAATTTTATGGGCCTCGGCGTGGAGAGCCGCGTTCAGATGATGGTCAACAACACGGCGATGACGTTGAGCATCGAGCATGAGTGGACCAACAAGATCATTGCCCTGATCGTTGGCTGGTTCCTGTGCTGGGGGCCGATCGTAACGGGCATCATGGGCTGCGTCAATCAGAGCGGCCTGACCAATAAGATCAACGACGCCGTCATGCTTGGCTGCAATTCCTCTCCCAACGGTGTTCAGGCCAATCCGCAGTACGGCTATCAGCAGCCCCAGTATCAGGCGCCCCAGTATCAAGCTCCCCAGCAGCAGTATCAGGTTCCGCAGCAGCCGCAGTATCAGCCGCCGCAGGACGTGCAGCCGCCCTATCAGGGAGATACTCAGAATCAGTAAGACAGATATCAGTCGGAACAGCCGGAAGGAACAGCGTTTCCCTCCGGCTGTTTGAATCAGAAAGGAGCCCTTATGGACCGCTGGAGCAATATGCGGCATAAGCTGGAAAACGATTACCTCGCCCCGTGCCTGCGGGGGCGGGTGCGGTACTTTGTGACCCGGTACCCCTGGATGCCCGATTATCAGGGGCGCGCCGCCATCGTTGTTGACGGCGAGGAGGCCCTCAGCGGCGGCTATCTGGAATTGTGGCCGAGCGACCTCCTGACCGGCCGTGAGTCCGAGGAGGAGTTGGCCCGCCATCTGTATTTTGAGGGACTCAACCCCCACAGCTTCTATGACGCGTTCCATGAGTTCGATACCCAGACCGTGCAGGAGAGCCTGCAGAGCGAGGATCAGATCGTACGTCTCTTCGCTCTGCTGGACCGCCGGGTGGGCAAACGGACGCTGCAAAAGCTCCGGGAAGGCCTTGACGCGCAGACGCCCGCCTTTCGGCGGTTCTGGGCCATCCGCATGGCGGCGGAAGGGCTGGACCCGGCGGGGCTGCCGCAAGCTATTTAAACAAAAAACAATCTATTCTTATCATTAAAATAAGGCAATCTATCATTTCGGTTTTTTTTGGCCCGTCTTGCTTGACAGGCTCCGTTTTACCGTGATAAAATAAGAGTAATTCAATCAAAGGTCTCCTGCGACCGACGGGGATTGAGCGGAGTACCGCAGTGAAGCAGCAGACCGAAGGTGGAGAGAGTTACACTCCGTACGGTTTTTGGCGGAAGATTTCCGTGATAACATCGTCAAAAATGCTCGGCAGGCGTCAGCATTCCTGCGCTTTTTTCCTCGTTCTCGCAAAAATCTTCCAGCCAAAAACTGCATCGCACCTGAAAGCCGTCAGAGTGCATACAGACGGGTGGCTTGACGACGAAGGCATACTGACGTATGGCGAGGAGGAAAACGCCCGTATGTGTGTGCTCTGGCGTTTTTCAGGCGTGCGCAGTGTTACTCTCTCCACCTAAAGCCGACCGTCTGGGCGCAGTTGTTCTTCAAAGGGACATCTGCGCCCAGTTTCATTTGGTAGCGCGGCACCTCAGTGCCGCTAACACGAAAACAACTTTTTTCAATTCACAATTATCTTTTGCTGAAGCGGCACTGAGGTGCCGCGCTACGGAGAACGGAGGAAGCAGCATCATGAAAAAAATCGGTATCATTATGGGCAGCGACAGCGACCTGCCCGTGGTCAAAAAGGCGACGGACGTTCTGAAGGAATTCGGCGTTCCCTTTGAGGCGCACGTATTTTCGGCCCACCGCACGCCGGAGCAGGCGCGGGATTTCGCCCTGCACGCCCGGGAGAACGGCTTTGGGGCCATTATTGCCGCGGCGGGCATGGCGGCGCACCTGGCGGGCGCCGTTGCGGCCAACACCACGCTGCCCGTGGTGGGCATCCCCTGCAAGGGCGGCGCGATGGACGGCATTGACGCGCTCCTGTCGACGGTTCAGATGCCCTCCGGTATTCCGGTGGCCACCGTCGCGCTGAACGGAGGCGCCAATGCCGCTTTGCTTTGTCTGCAGATCCTCGCCGTAGAGGACGCGGCGCTGGCGGACAAGCTGGATGCCAAACGCAAAGCCGACGCGGAAGCGGTGCTGGCGAAGGACGAAGGGATCACAGCAAGGCTGTGATTCCCAGTCGCAAGTCGCAAGTCGTAAGTCGTAAGAGCGGCGCGGTGCGCCGCGAGAGGAATGACATCGGTCCCGCAATTCTTGGGATCGCCCGGAGGGCTGCTTACGACTCACGACTTACGACTTACGACTGAAGCGGCACTGAGGTGCCGCGCTGCAAAAAAACAAACGCACACAGGAGGGAACGACTTACGACTGAAGCGGCACTGAGGTGCCGCGCTGCAAAAAAACAAACGCACACAGGAGGGAAGAGAATGGGCGGTTTTTTCGGTATCGCATCAAAAAAAGACTGTATGGCGGACGTGTTTTTCGGGACGGATTACCATTCGCACCTGGGCACGAGCTGCGGCGGCATGGCGGCGTATGATAAGGAGATCGGCCTGCAGCGCAAGCTGCACCACATCTCCAACGCGCCCTTCCGCACCAAATTCGAACGGATCTTTGAGGAGATGCAGGGCACCTCGGCCATCGGCTGCATCAGCGACACGGACCCGCAGCCCATGCTGATCCGTTCCAACCTGGGCACCTACGCCATCTGCACCATCGGCGTGGTGAACAACGCAGAGGAGCTGATCGACCGGTACCTGTCCTTCAGCGGCGGGCATTTCGACTCCATGACCGGCGGCCGCATCAACGTCAACGAGCTGGTGGCGGCCCTCATCGACCAGAAGAGCAGCTTCCGGGAGGGCATCAAATTTGCCCAGCAGTCCATCGAGGGTACCTCCTCCATCCTGATCCTGAAGGAGGACGGCGCCATCATCGCCGCCCGGGACCGCCTCGGCCGTCTGCCGGTGCAGATCGGGAAAAACGGGGACGGCTACGCGGTGTCCTTCGAGTCCTTCGCCTATCAGAAGTTGGGCTTTGAGGACGTGAAGGAACTGGGCCCCGGCGAGATCGTGGAGCTGACCCCCGATTCCATGACTCAGCTGGAAGCGCCGGGAAAGAAGAAGCGCATCTGCTCTTTCCTTTGGAGCTACTATGGCTATCCCACCTCCACCTATGAGGGGGTCAACGTGGAGGCCATGCGCTACCGCAACGGCGCGCTGCTGGCGCAGGTGGATATCGACAGCGGCCTGGCGCAGGAGATCGACTACGTGGGCGGCGTACCCGATTCCGGCACGCCCCACGCCATTGGTTATTCCAACACGGCGCACCGGCCCTTTGCCCGCGCCTTCATCAAATACACCCCCACCTGGGCCCGCAGCTTTATGCCGGAAAACCAGATCGACCGGAACAAGATCGCCAAAATGAAGCAGATCCCGGTACATGAATTGATCCGGAACAAAAAACTGCTGTTTGTGGACGACTCCATCGTCCGGGGCACCCAGCTGCGGGAAACCGTGGAATTCCTGTATGAGAGCGGCGCCCAGGCGGTCCACATCCGCTCGGCCTGCCCGCCCATCATGTACGGCTGCAAATACCTCAACTTCTCCCGCGCCACCGGCGACATGGAGCTGATCTCCCGCCGGGTGATCTTCCGGCTGGAAGGGGAAGAGGGCTTCAACCATATCGACGAATACGCGGACGGTTCCACCGAGAGAGGCAAGGCCCTGCGCAAAGAGATCTGCGACGAGCTGCACTTCGCCTCGCTGGAATTCCAGTCCCTCGAAAACATCATTCAGGCCATCGGCCTGCCCAGAGAGGACCTTTGCACCTACTGCTGGGACGGAAAGGAGTAATCACATGAATACACAGTCAAGATCAGACGCCTACGCGGCGGCGGGCGTGGATATCACCGCCGGTTACCGCTCCGTGGAGCTGCTCAAGCGCCACGTGGCCAGAACGGTCATCCCCGGCGTTTATTCGGACGTGGGCGGCTTCGGCGGCATGTTTGAGCTGGACCTGGCGGGGACCGAGCATCCCGTGCTGGTCAGCGGCACCGACGGCGTGGGTACCAAGCTGCGCCTTGCCTTTCTGATGGACAAGCACGACACCGTGGGGATCGACTGCGTGGCCATGTGCGTCAACGACGTGATCTGCAGCGGCGCGAAGCCCCTGTTTTTCCTCGACTATATCGCCTGCGGCAAAAACGTGCCGGAGCGCATCGCGGATATCGTCAAGGGCGTGGCGGACGGCTGCGTGCAGGCCGGCGCGGCGCTGATCGGCGGCGAGACCGCCGAAATGCCCGGCTTCTATCCCGAGGACGAGTACGACCTGGCCGGTTACTGCACCGGCGTGGTGGATAAGGAGAAGATCATCGACAACAAGACCATGCGGGCGGGGGATGTTGTGATCGCCCTGCCCTCCTCCGGCGTCCACTCCAACGGGTTCTCGCTGGTGCGCAAGGTCTTCGACGTGGAGCACGCGGTGCTCAAGGCCCCCATGGCGCAGCTCGGTGGCAAGAGCCTCGGCGAAACGCTGCTCACCCCCACGAAAATCTACGTGAAGCCCATCCTCGCCCTGCTGGAAAAGGTGGCGGTGCGGGGCATCTCCCACATTACCGGCGGCGGCTTCTATGAAAACATTCCCCGCAGCATCCCCGAGGGCCTTTGCGCGAAGATCGACAAGTCCGCCGTGCGGGTGCTGCCCATCTTCGACCTCATCGCCAAAACCGGCAAAATTTCCGAGCGCGATATGTTCAACACCTTCAATATGGGCGTTGGCATGAGCGTGGTGGTCCCGGCGGATCAGGCGGAAGAGGCGCTGGCTATCTTGCAGGCCAACGGCGAGGACGCGTATGTGATCGGTGAGATCGTGGAAGCGGATGATGGATCGAAAATCTGCTTGATGTAATTTTAAAAAGTTAAAAGTGAAAAGTTGAAAGTTGAAATGCGGGGCCTGCGGCCGGCATTTATAATGGGTAAGGGCAAAGCCCTTCCATCTTTTAACTTTTCACTTTCAACTCTTAACTTTTTTACTCTGCATAAAAAGGTGAAAAGGTATGATGAAAAAGCGCATCGCCGTGCTGGTTTCCGGCGGCGGCACCAATTTACAGGCTATCCTTGACGCGCAGCAGCGCGGCGAGATCAAAAGCGGCGAAGTCGTGCTGGTGATTGCCAACAAGGCGGACGCCTACGCCCTCACGCGGGCGGCAAACGCCGGGGTGGACCGCTGCGTCATTCTGAAAAAAGACTGCGGCAGCCAGGCGGCCTTTGAACAGGCCATCATCGACAAGCTGGAAGCATACCGCATTGATATCATCGTGCTGGCGGGCTTCATGAGCATCCTCAGCGAGTCCTTCACCTCCCGCTATCCCCGGCGTATCCTCAACGTCCATCCGTCCCTGATCCCCTCCTTCTGCGGCGAGGGCTTCTACGGGCTGCGGGTGCATGAGGCGGCGCTGAAAAAGGGCGTGAAAGTGACGGGGGCCACGGTGCACTTCGTCAACGAGATCCCCGACGGGGGCGAGATCATCCTGCAAAAGGCGGTGGACGTCCTCCCGGGCGACACGCCGGAAATATTGCAGCGCCGGGTCATGGAGCAGGCGGAATGGGTCATCTTCCCCCGCGCCGTGGAGCTGGTCTGCGCAGAAGAGATATAATTGTAGCGCGGATCAATGATCCGCCCGCAACGCGATTCCGATTGCAGCACTGCCGTGCGCCGTTGCAGCGCAGTTCCGCCCGTAGCACGCTGCCTTGCAGCGTTAAAGTCGTAAGAAGCGGCTGCGCCGGAGAAATATAACGGTAGCGCGGCACCTCAGTGCCGCTATTGGGTAAAATTTACTTCACATGCGCCTTGCGCCGGTTGCAACGCGATCCCATTTTTAAGCTGCGCCGTTTCTGTTTCTTTAGGAGTATGAAAAGCGATGCTGTATGAAGTAACGCGAGATCATTTTGCTTATTGTGTCACGTTTTTTTTCTTTGCTTTTGCGGTCTGTGTCGTGCTGGCGGGATATTTTCTGCCGAAGCCGTGGATGACGAAAGAGCAAAGTCGCGGCAAAACAGCAAAAAGAAAATTTATCGTTGCGCTGGTGTTATTAGGTGTGACGTGCGTGACCATCATGGGCGTTCAGTTCTTTAGCCAGCGCAAGGTGATCGCGTTGTACCGCGCCGGAGATTATCTGACGGTGGAAGGCGCTGTGGAAAACTACGATCCCAAAGGTTTTTGGGACCGAGGGGATGAATCCTTTTCCGTAGACGGCGTCTCGTTTTCGTATTGTTCCGACGATATGCAGCCGGGGTATATGCGGAACCACTCGCATGGCGGCGTGATCACGGGGAACGGCCAGCGGCTGAAAATCGGTTATGTATTCGATGGTCGATACGGAAACGTGATCGTGTCGATCGAAGAGTTGGCAGAATAGCACGGCGTCTTACGCCGTTGCGCCGCAGTTTCAAAGGAGGGCGTCCTCAATGGAAAAATGGAATACGTTGATCGCATCCCTGCGCGGCTACGATGTCGCCGTATCGGAAATGGAAGATGAGCTGACGGTCACCGACCGCGCCAACGGCAGCGAAATGGTCGTCCTTGACGAAAGCTATCAGCAGTCCGAGGATCCGTCCGATCTGTTCACCAATATCGTCGTGTATTTCTCCACCCAGCACCGCCACTATGAGGACGTGGAAGACGCGGCGGAATATGTTTTGCAGATCCTGGGCGACGAGGTCCTTCCGCTGGAGCTGTACCGGGACGGGCAACCCGGCCTCGGCGGCGATATCGAACGGGCGGACCTGCCCCGGTTGACGCAGGCCATGCTTGCCGAACGGTTCTGGCTCTCCCCGGAGGAGCTTGCGCATTATGAATACGAGATCCATAGCTGGTCGGGACGTTACGACATACCGAAAACACCGGTAACGTCATTACAGAAACAATAACATCATCTGAATATTTGTATTATCACAAATCGGAGGGACCGTTTATGAAGAACATCATCGTCGTGGGCGGCGGGGGAAGAGAGCACGCCGTCATCAAAAAGCTGAAAGAAAGCCCCGAGGTGGGCACGATCTACGCCCTGCCGGGCAACGGCGGCATGGAGGGCGACGCAGTCTGCGTCAACGTCGCCGCCACGGACATTGATTCCATCGTCAAATTCGCCTATGAAAACAAGATCGACTACGCGGTGGTCACGCCGGACGATCCGCTGGTGCTGGGCGCGGTGGACGCGCTGGAGGCCCACGGCGTCCCCTGCTTCGGCCCCCGGGCCAACGCCGCCATCATCGAGGGCAGCAAGGTGTTCTCCAAAAACCTGATGAAGAAATACGGCATCCCCACCGCCCGCTATGAGACCTTCGACAACGAGGCGGCAGCGCTTTCGTATCTGGAAACCGCCCCCATCCCCACCGTCGTCAAGGCGGACGGACTGGCGCTGGGCAAGGGCGTTATTATCGCCGAGACCCGTGACGAGGCCAAGGCCGCCGTCGTCTCCATGATGCGGGATAAGAAATTCGGCAAGAGCGGCGAGCATATCGTCATTGAGGAATTTCTGACCGGTCCCGAGGTCTCCGTCCTGTCCTTCACAGACGGCGAAACGGTGATCCCCATGGTCTCCTCCATGGACCACAAGCGGGCGCTGGACGGCGACAAGGGGCTGAACACCGGCGGCATGGGCACCATTGCCCCCAACCCCTACTACACCAAAGAGATTGCCGCCGTGTGCATGGAGACCATCTTCCTGCCCACCATCCGGGCCATGAAGGCGGAGGGCCGCCCCTTCAAGGGATGCCTGTATTTCGGCCTGATGCTCACCCCCGACGGCCCCAAGGTGATCGAATACAACTGCCGCTTCGGCGACCCGGAGACCCAGGTGGTGCTGCCCCTGCTGGAAAGCGACCTGTTCACCATCATGCAGGCGACCACCAACGGCACGCTGGCTGAAACGGAAGTCAAGTTCAGCGAAAAAGCCGCCGCCTGCGTCATCATGGCGTCGGCAGGGTACCCCGCCTCCTATGAAAAGGGCTTCCCTATGGATATCCCGGCGGAGGTCGCGCCCTATGTGTACGTGGCCGGCGCGAAGAAGGACGGCGACAGGCTGCTCACCAACGGCGGCCGTGTGCTGGGCGTCACCGCCACGGCGGAGGATCTGAAATCCGCCCTCGCTTTGGCCTATTCCCGGGTGGAAAGAATTTCTTTCGCCAACGCCTATTACCGCAAAGACATCGGCAAACGGGCGCTGGAAGTATTATAATGTAGCACGCTGCCGTGCAGCGTTAAAATGTAGCGCGGATCAGTGATCCGCCCGCAACGCGATTCCGATTTTTCGTCAAAGATAACCGTATAGCGATAGTGTGGAGGTACGACTTTGGTTTACAGAATATTCGTTGAAAAAAGAAAAGAACTCGCCAACGAGGCGCGGGCTTTGCTGGCGGACGCCGTGGGTGTGCTGGGCATTGAAAGGCTCACTGACGTCCGGGTGTTCAACCGCTACGACGCGGAGAACATCACGGAAGAATTATTCGACTACGCGGTGAAGACGGTCTTCTCCGAGCCGCAGTTGGATATCGCCACGGAAAGCATTGATACCGACGGCGCGGCGGCGGTGTTCGCGGTGGAATTCCTGCCCGGTCAGTACGACCAGAAGGCGGATTCCGCGGCCCAGTGCATCCAGATCATCTCCCAGGGCGACCGCCCCACGGTGCGCTCCGCCAAGGTCTACGCCCTCTACGGCGATCTGACCGGGGCCGATATCGCCGCCATTCAGAAGTACGTGGTAAACCCCGTGGAGGCGCGGCTGGCGTCCCTCGACAAGCCCGAAACCCTCGCCGCCGTCTACGACGTGCCCACCGAGGTGAAGACGCTGACGGGCTTCACCGCCCTGTCCCGGGCGGAGCTGGAGCAGTTCGTGGCCGACTACGGCCTTGCCATGGACGCGGACGACATCGCCTTCTGTCAGGATTACTTCAAGAGCGAGCACCGCGACCCCACCATCACCGAGATCCGCATGATCGACACCTACTGGTCCGACCACTGCCGCCACACCACCTTCCTGACCATTATCGACGGCGCGCAGTTCGAGGACGAGCTGCTGCAAAGCGCGTATGAAGATTACCTCGCCACCCGCGAGAGCCTCGGCGTGAAAAAGCCCGTCTGCCTGATGGATATCGCCACCGTGGCGGTGAAATACCTGAAAAAAGCGGGCAAGCTTCCGAAGCTTGACGAATCCGAGGAGATCAACGCCTGCACCGTGAAGCTGGACGTGGACGTGGACGGCGTCACGGAGCCCTGGCTGCTGCTGTTCAAGAACGAGACCCACAACCACCCCACGGAGATCGAGCCCTTCGGCGGCGCGGCCACCTGCATCGGCGGCGCCATCCGCGACCCGCTCTCCGGCCGGTCTTATGTCTACGGCGCCATGCGCATCACCGGCTGCGCCGACCCCACCGTGCCGGTCAGTGAGACCATCCCCGGCAAGCTGCCCCAGCGCAAGCTGGTCACCACCGCCGCGGCGGGCTATTCCAGCTACGGCAACCAGATCGGCCTGGCCACCGGCATCGTGGATGAGATCTACCATCCCGGTTACGCCGCCAAGCATATGGAGATCGGCGCGGTCATCGCGGCGGCCCCGGCGGAGAATGTCAGAAGGGAAGTTCCCGCCCCCGGCGACGTGGTGATCCTTCTCGGCGGCAGCACCGGCCGGGACGGCATCGGCGGCGCGACGGGCAGTTCCAAGGCCCACAACGCCCATTCGGTGGAGACCTGCGGCGCGGAGGTGCAAAAGGGCAACGCCCCCGAGGAGCGCAAGCTGCAAAGGCTGTTCCGCAACCCGGCTGCCACCCGCATGATCAAGCGCTGCAACGACTTCGGCGCGGGCGGCGTTTCCGTCGCCATCGGCGAGCTGGCGGACGGCCTCGTCATCGACCTGAACGCCGTGCCGAAGAAGTATGAAGGTCTGGACGGCACCGAGCTTGCCATCAGCGAATCCCAGGAGCGCATGGCGGTCGTCGTGGAAAAGGAGAACGTGGACGCGTTCCTCGCCCTCGCCCATGAAGAAAACCTGCAGGCCTGCCCCGTGGCGGCCGTGCAGGCGGAGCCGCGTCTGGTGATGCACTGGAACGGCAAAACCATCGTGGATATCAGCCGGGAGTTCCTCAATTCCAACGGCGCGGAAAAGCATATCACCGTTACCCCCGCCGCCCCGCAGGCCTATCAAAGAGAAGTGACCGGCAGCTTCGCCGACAACATGAAGGCCATGGCGGCGGACCTGAACGTCTGCTCCAAGCGGGGCCTTTCGGAGCGCTTCGATTCCACCATCGGCGCGGGCACGGTGCTGATGCCCTTCGGCGGCAAGCGCCAGCTCACCCCCATTCAGGCCATGGCGCAGAAGATCTCCGTAGAGAAAAAACATACCGATACCTGCTCCCTGATGGCATGGGGCTATAACCCCCTCATCATGGAAAAAAGCCCCTACCACGGGGCGTATCTGGCGGTGGTGGAATCCGTCAGCAAGCTGATCGCCTCCGGCGCGGCTTTTGAGGACGTGTACCTCACCTTCCAGGAATATTTTGAAAAGCCCGGCGCGGACGGCAAACGCTGGGGCAAGCCCTTCGCCGCCCTGCTTGGCGCGTTCGAGGCGCAAAAGGCCCTCGGCGTGGGCGCCATCGGCGGCAAGGACAGCATGAGCGGCAGCTTTGAGGATCTGGACGTGCCCCCCACGCTGGTGTCCTTCGCCGTCACCGCCGAGAAGACGGCCTGTGTGGTCTCTCCGGAATACAAAAAGGCCGGCAACCGGGTGGTGCTGCTGATGCCGGAAGCCGATAAAAACGGTCTGCCCGTCACGTCGTCCCTGCTGGCGCTGTTTGATAAAGTCACCGCGCTGCTGCGGGAGGGCAAGGCGGTCTCCTGCTACACCCCCGGCATGGGCGGTATTGCGGAGGCGGTCATGAAGTGCGCCTTCGGCAACGGCTTCGGCTTCGCATTTTCGCCGGATCTGCCCGTTTCGGACCTGTTCAGCTGGCAATACGGCAGCTTTTTGCTGGAAACCGCGGAGGATATCGGCGGCACGGTGGTCGGCATGATCACGGACGAGCCGGCCTTCACCTACGGCGGGCAGAGCATCCCCGCGGGCGACCTGCTGAATATCTATGAAGACAAGCTGGAAGGCGTCTACCCCGTCAACGTGAAGGAGACGGGCGCGGCGGAGACCTTCTCCTATGAAGCGGCAGCCCACGCGGCCCCCGCCGTCCGCACGGCAAAACCGAAGGTGCTGATCCCGGCCTTTCCGGGCACCAACTGCGAATACGACAGCGCCAAGGCCATGCGGGACGCGGGCGCGGACCCGGAGATCTTCGTGGTGAAGAACCTCTCCTCCGACGATATCAGGTCCTCCGTGGAGGGCTTCGCCGAAAGGCTCAAAACCGCCCAGATGGTGTTTATTCCCGGCGGCTTCTCCGGCGGCGACGAGCCGGACGGCAGCGGCAAGTTCATCACGGCCTTCTTCCGCAACGCCGCCGTCAAAGAGGGCGTGGCGGACCTGCTGGACAACCGGGACGGCCTCATGTGCGGCATCTGCAACGGCTTCCAGGCACTCATCAAGCTGGGCCTTGTGCCCTACGGCAAGATCATCGACACGGACGAGACCTGCCCCACCCTGACCTTCAACACCATCGCGCGCCACCAGAGCCGCATCGTGCGCACCCGCATCGCCAGCAACAAATCCCCGTGGCTGTCCCTGATGCACGTGGGCGATATCGTGAACGTGCCCATCTCCCACGGCGAAGGCCGTTTCCTCGCGGACGAGGCCCTGATCCGGCAGCTCGCCGCCAACGGGCAGATCGCCACCCAGTACGTGGACGAGGACGGGGCCGCCACCATGGATATCCGGTATAACCCCAACGGCTCCCTGTTCGCCGTGGAGGGCATCACCTCCCCCGACGGCCGCGTCTTCGGCAAGATGGGCCACAGCGAACGCGTTGGCAGCGGCCTTTACAAGAACGTCCCCGGCAATTACGACATCCGCATGTTCGAGGCGGCGGTGAAGTATTTTAATCAGGTGTGAGGTGTGTAGTTGAAATTGTCTGTGGTTTTTTGTTCACTTCATTTTCTTGTTGCTATTTTCCTTTTGATTAGCTATAATAAAAAAGGGGTGAAGGTCTTTTGTTGATAAAGTACTCAAAGGATGCTTTGAAATTTCTTGCAAGGCTGGATAAAAAATCGGTACAGAGAATCAGAGAGGCAATCAACGGATTGACACAGACTCCACCAGTTGGCGATATTTAAACCATGCAGGGATATACAGACGGCAGAAAAAGACTTCGGCTTGGTTCTTGGAGAATCATCTATAAATATACTGCTGAAAACGAAGTGGAAATTCTGTTGGTGATAGATATCGGCAACCGTGGTGATATCTACAAGTAAGGAGGGAGAAACCATGTCAACCATTGCAATGGATACGGCAAAACTGATTGATATGCTTCCGCAGAACGATCAGGAATTTGCCTATGAATTTGTAAAAAAGCTGATACTTGCTTGGGATCCTGATTTTACCAAGGTAACGCCGGAAGAGGCCAAGTCCATTGCCGCTGCAGAAGAAAGCGGTTTTGTCCCAGAAAATGAAATCGATTGGGACACCATCGGAATCTGAAAAGAAAAAATAACAAACCGGCGCGGGAGACACAATGCATGTCCCCGCGCCGTTGTTCTTTCTGTCCGTTCCTTATTTCTGCTGATATACTCTCACGTAATCCACCACAAAGTCGGCGGAAGCGCCCTCGATGCGCTTGGTCTTGAAGTCGCGCATGAAGTTGGAAAGCACGATGTATTCCGGGCCGTGGGCCAGGCCGAAATCGGTCTTGCGGCACTCCTTGCCGTCCACGTAGAAGGTGTAGCCGCTCTTGTCCCACTTCACGCCATAGGTGTGGAATTCCTCATAGGGGTTGCCGTCCACGATCACCCAGCGGGCGTGCAGCTTCTGGTGGCCGGTGGAATCAAAGTAGTGGATGTTGTTCTCTACACTGCCTTCATGGTCCACGCCGTAGCGCATGCTCTCCATAATGTCGATCTCGTTGCCCTCCTCCTTGGGGACGGAGGTATCGTAGGCTACCGGGCTGTTCAGCCAGAAGGCGCAGTTGCCCGCCACGGCCTTGGCCAGCTTGGCGCGGCACTCGAAATAGCCGTAGGAAAACTCCGCGATGCCCTGGGTGTCGATGGAGGCAAAATAGTAACCCTCCGGCCTGTCAGGATTGCTGCCGTCCTCATAGCGGAGGGAGATCGTCAGGCAGCCGTCCTTCACTTTCAGACAGTCGCTGCAGGAATAACCGCTGACGCCGTACTCGCCTTCATAGTATTTTACGGGAACGCCGTCGAAATTCTGTCCATGCCCGTGCCATTTGGTGGTATCCAGCTCCGTACCCTCAAATTCATCCTGCCAGACGATCTCATAGCCGTTCAGGTCTACCTTGGGGCCGATGGCGTGCATGGGGATATCCAGCGTCAGACAGATGGACATGATGATGCTGATAAAGAAATAATAGATTTTGGTAAAAGCCGCCATAGCGCCGCGCTCCTGTTCTGTCTATTTTCTTTTATCATATCATATTATCAGAATTAGTCAAGGCCAATGGCGGAAAAACGCCGCCCGGATCCGGCGAATCGGAAAAATCGGGTATTTTTTCCCGGATCGCAGAATCCGGTTGCAACTTTCCGCGTATTATGATATGATACGGTTGTAAGAAACCCTATTGAAGCGCGGCGGTAGCCGCGGGAGGTTTGAATCAGATGAAAAAATCCGACAATACGATAAAATACGTCTGTATCGGGCTGGGGGTCGTCGTGGCGATCCTGCTGCTGGCCATCGCGTTTCTGCTGGGGCAGCAGAGCAAAACGAACAAACCCGACGGGGCGGGGAGGTCCTCCTCCGGCAGCGTCACGTTGGCCGGTGAGACCGCCGCCGCGACGCAGCCGCAGGTCACAGAGGCGACGAGCGATCAGCCGCAGGCGCCGACGGAGAGCGGCAGCTCCGCCGCCCCGCAGAGCGACGACGCACAGATGCCCTTCACGGTGCTGCCCCCGGCGGGCGTTACGGAAAATATACCGAAGGAACTGGACGTGGAAATGACCAGCGGCAGCCTGACCTTTGAGATCGGCGCGCAGTTTGACGTGCAATATGACAGCTCCGTGATCCGTGTGGAAACGGTCGGCGGCGCTATGACCATCGAAAACGACCACAGCAACCCTACCGCCGGCGAGCGTAAGCGCATGGACGTGACCGTTGTGGTGCCGGAGGGTTACGCCTTTGAGGACGTGGATATCGAGTTCGGCGCGGGCAAGCTGATCACCCGGGCCCTGCGCACCGGCACGCTGGAGCTGGAGATGGGCGCGGGCAGCGCGACGCTGGAAGGACTGGTGGCGACGACCTCCGCTGAGATCCGCAACGGCGCGGGCGCGTTCACCATCAAAAGCGGCTCCCTCAACAACCTGACCATGCAGTGCGGCGCGGGGGCAACACAAGTGAAGGCGGCGCTGACGGGCAGCAGCCGGGTGGTGGCCGCCGTCGGCGCGGTGGATATCCAGCTGGAGGGCAGCGAAAGCGACTACACCGTGGCCTTCCAGATGGGCCTTGGTGCGTGCTATTACAACAATGAGAAGATCGCCCGGGGCGGCTCCTTCGGCAGTGGTCCCAACCGGGTGGATCTCTCCGGCGGTCTCGGCGTGATGCGCGTCACCGTCGGCTGACGGATTTTCAGAAGGCGGAGAAAAATAAGACAAAAAAGAACCGGCGCGGATCGCAGGCAGTTTGCGGTCCGCGCCGTCGGCGCTTATATGGGGATGGAAAAGGTCGGCGGTTTGTTGCGCCGCCCGGCGTCGGGTTCGTCAGGATTTTTCTCTCCCGATGATCTTGCCGAGAAACAGCGCGATGAGGGCGATGCCCACCACGATCAGCAAACCGGCAAAGCCGAATCGGACGATATCCGCCATGTGGGCAGTGTTCTGCGCTGTCTGCGCCGCCGCCTGCTGGATCCCCGTGTAGGCGTCTCCGCCGTAGGTCTCAAAGGAATAGCCGCTGCCGGTCGTCATGCCGAAGCAGACGCACCCCAGTACGATGGAAAGAATGCCGCTGAGGATGCCGAGGATATGGGCGACGATGGGATTTTTCGCCTTGGCGGCTGGGGCCGCCGGTTGTACGCCGGTGGGAATGGGCGGCGCAGCGAACGCGGCGGGGGCGGCCGCCGGAATCGGTCCGGGGGCAGGAGCAGGTCCCGGTGCGGGGGCTGCGGCGTTGACGGGTGCGCCGACGGGCGGCGCAGGCGGCGCGACGGGCTGTGGCGCGCTTTGCTGTGGCGGGGCGGCAGGGGTTGCGCTGTTGGCGGGGCAGCCCGGGGTGGCGCAGCCGCCGTTTTTGATCCAGCAGTCCGCGTGATAGGCGACGCCGCAGTGGGGGCAGCGCCTGACGTTTTCATTGGGCATAATGACCGTATTGCATACGGGACAGATTTTTCCTGCGTCTTGCTCCATAACGATACTCCTCTGTTGATGATCTGCCGGATGCTCCGGCAAAACCAGCATAGCATATTTCGCCCGCTCTTTGCAAGCGGTTTTTCACCTTTTGCTTCAGCGCTGCGCATAAGAAAAAACAGGATCATCACGGATAATTGTGGGATTAGGATTCAAATAAGCGTGCGGTTATGTGATTTTCGGTAGCGCGGCACCTCAGTGCCGCTCATGACATAAACAATCTTTTTTATCAACCGGAAAAGAAGGTATCGTCTAATAAAACGGATCAACGAATTTTTCATGTTGCTGAATGTAGCTTTGGTAAATAGCGGCACTGAGGTGCCGCGCTACCGGGGAATTTCATTGCTTCGGCAAATTTTAATTGCTGTATCCCACAATTTTCCGTGATGAACCAAAAAACAAGGATTTTTTTTGATTTAAAGATTTTTTAAGCAGACCGTTTTATACTGTGAACTGTCGAAAGACAAAATGCTTCCTCGTTTTTCTTCATAAATATCTCCTCAAAAAGCGGACGCGCCGGAAAACCCGGCGCGTCTCGCTTTTTTCAGGCAATAGGCAGTAGGGAGTAGGCAGCAGAATAGGATAATAGGGGAGGAAGGAAGGGACTGGCATGTGCTTTCATGAATTACGCTTTTTTTGTTATTACTTCGGCAATTAAATAATTTGAATGATAAACGACGGCTTTATGATTGCCGAAGTAATATTTCGCCATGTTTTTTGCCGTAAAACGCCGAAGTAATATTTCGCCATGTTTTTTGCCGTAAAACGGCAAAAAACGGCGTTATGATCGTTTTATTAATGCGGCAGCACAACCTTTCTTATTCCCAATTATTTAATTGCCGCATTAATAAAATACACAGGCTGCAGCACAATCGAAACGCGAATCATTATCAAACCGTCAGACGGCGCAATGCGCCGTGCTACGGGATGTAACATTTGCGCAGAAAACGCAGCTGAGGCTGCGTGCTGCGGGCTATCGCCAAACTCCAATTTGTCTCTCCGATTTAACTCCCACAGCAATTCGTGATAAAAAAGGCGGCGCTGGCGGGCGCCGTCTTTCAGTTTTTCGCGTAAGCGATCACGTACCAGTAATAGAGGAACACCAGCACGAACAGGATCCACGCGTACTGCCACAGGTGCAGGCCGAAGCCGATGATCAGAAACAGCAGCAGCGCCGTGGGGGCCACGGGCTTCACCGCCAGCCGTCCCCGCCGGGTTTTCGCCCGCAGCGAGCAGGCGTGCATGTAATAGATGGGGATCAGCAGAAACAGCATCCACAGCGGGTGCCACAGATGCGTCAGGAATCCCAGAAAGACAAACGCCGCCGTCACCACCACCGGAAACGGAAATTTCAGCAAAAACAACCCCAGCGCCGGGTTCTTTGCGTTCTCATAGCCCATTCGTCTTCTTCGGCTCATGTCGATCCCTCCCTGCGTCCATTATACGACGGCGGCTCCGATTTTGCAAGCGACGGCGGCAAATTGCCGGAAAAACGCGACCGCCGTCGGATGAAAAAACTTCCGGCAGGTGATTGCCGGAAGCGTCGCTCTTTTATTCTGTCTCCCCGAAATACCGGCGGATATGGGGCACCCGGCGCAGGGCGTGGAACAGCGCCGTTCCGGCGGCCACGCCGACAAGTCCCTGCACGGCGTTGGCGGGAATGCTCCCCGCGGCGGCAAGGCCGTAGCCCAGCAGCGTGCTTTCATAGCAAAAATATCCCAGCACCATGAGGATCTCCCCGACGACCCCGGCGGGGATCACCGCCCAGCCCCGGTCTTTTCCCAACCGGCGCAGCAGCAGCGCCGCGGCCAGCGCGCAAAGGCCTTTGATGAGGGCGGTGCCCGGCGCGTAGACGGCGTAACCGGCAAAGAGGTCCGCCAGCGCGGAGCCGATCCCGGCGGCCAGCGTGCCGTACAGCGGCCCCAGAAAGAAGGCGGCCAGCAGCACCACGGCGTCGCCGAGGTTGGCGTACCCCTGGGTTGCGGGGATGGGGATCCTGACCGCCATCGTCGCCACGCACACCAGCGCGGCGAACAGCGCCGTCATCACGGTTTTCAGCAGTTTTACATTGTTCATGATCCAGCCTCCCCTGTAAAACCTATCGCCTCGATAGGTTTTTTTGTTGTTTCCGTTATTTTACGCCGCGTTGCCGCCGTTTGTCAAGTCTTTTTTACGATTTTGCGCAACGGTAAACCGGCGAAAACGCACACCCATCCGGCAATGGCGGCCCGGGGAAAGGGCAGGGGAGAGAAGAGCGTTTTATCCCATGATCTGCTTCAGCGCGCTGCCGAGGGTCCGCATGCCCTCGGTGATCTTTTCGTCCGGCATGGTGGAATAGTTCAGGCGGAAGGCGCTGCAGCGCTTCGACGGGTCCGCCATGAAGGGCGCGCCGGGCACGAAGGCCACCTTGTGCCGGATGCACTCGTTATAAACCTGAATGGTGTCGTAATCGCCGCCCATATCGCACCAGACGAACAGGCCGCCGCCGGGGTTGGTGTGGGTGACGGAGGCGGGGAAGAAGGCGTCCGCCTCGTCGGTCATCAGTTGGCATTTCCGGCGGTAGAGGTCCCTCATCCGCTGAATGTTCTCCCCGATGTCGTGGCGCTGCAGGTACTCATATACCATCAGCTGGGTGATCATGGGGGAGTGGGTGTCGTTGGCCTGCTTGGCCTCCGCCATGTGCTTCACGATTTCCGCCGGGGCCACGATGTAGCCCACCCGGATGCCTGGGGCGAGAATTTTGGAGAAGGAGCCGCAGTAGATGACGATCCCTTCCGTATCCATGCGCTTCAGCGAGGGCTTTTTCTCACCGCTGAAGGTCAGCTCGCCATAGGGGTTGTCCTCTATGATCAGCACGTTGCGTTCCGCGCACAGGCGGTAGACCTCCTTGCGCTTTTCCGTGCTCATGGTGATGCCGGTGGGGTTCTGGAAATTGGGGATGGTATACAGCAGCTTGACCCCCTCGTTTTCCTCCAGCGCCTTTTTCAGCCCTTCCACGCTGATGCCGTCGCTCTCCATGTCCACGCCCACAAGCTGCGCGCCGTAGCCCATAAAGCAGCCCAGCGCCCCGAGGAAGGAGGGGTTTTCCACCAGCACCTTGTCGCCCTCGTTCAGCAGGCACTTGGCGGCGAAATCCATGCCCTGCTGGCTGCCGGAGGTGATGATGATATCGTCGCCGTCCGGGAGGATGCCGTCCCGCTCCGCGATCATTTTCAGCACGGCCTCCCGCAGAGGGGCGTAGCCCTGCGCTACGGAATACTGCAGCGTCAGCGCCGGTTGGTTGGTCAGCAGGTCGGCGGCGATCTCGGCCAGTTCTTTGCCCGGGAACAGCTCGCTGGCCGGGTTGCCCCCCGCCAGGGATATGATGGAGGGGTCGGCGGAGGCTTTCAGGATGTCGTTGATGGCGCCGCCGTCCACGTTTCTGATCCTTGTGGAAAAGGAATAGGTTCTGTCAGCCATGGTGTTTCATCTCCGTTTGTTGATCCTAAAAAATATAGCATACCGCCCCGCAAAAGAAAAGCGTTTTTGTCCAAAAGGGTCATGAAACTTTTTGCAAAAAACGATCAATCTTTTTGATGCGACCTGTTATATCGGTCCGCGCCAACATAAAACTTGACATTTTTGCGCGGTTGCGCCTATAATAATAGTATTAAGAGTTTTTTACCCGGAGGAAAGAGAAAATGAGTACATCCGCGAAAAGGGTTCTGCTGGCGATCATTCTGGTCTTCGTGCTGGCAAACGCTTTTTTTGCCGCCTATTATATCACCCTGAAGCAATCCCCTGACGGCAAGCCGTCGGTGGGGCCGGAGAACGGAACCACGGCTTCCGTGACCGGTCAGGCGGCGTATCCCGGCCAGCCGACGCAGTCTCAGCAGCCCAACGGGCAGGAGCAGACCGGCATCCCCGATCCCGCCGCTACGGAACCCGCGCCGCCTTCCACGACGGCGCTGCCGGAGACCACGGTTCCCGCCCCGACGGCGCCGCAGGTCCCGCCCGAAGAGACCGTCAGCCCCACCTATATCGGCGGCATTCTGGTGGTCAACAAGAGCTATCCGCTGCCCCGGTCCTACGATCCCGGCGGACTGACCGACGAGTGCGAGAGCGCGTTCTATGAGATGCAGGCCGCCGCGGAGGAGGAAGGGCTGGACCTCTACATCGCCTCCGGCTTCCGCTCCTACGATCTGCAGGCCTCCCTCTATCAGCGCTACTGCAACCGGGACGGGCAGGCCGCAGCGGATACCTATTCCGCCCGCCCGGGCCATTCCGAGCATCAGAGCGGCCTTGCCATCGACCTGAACACCATCACGTCCGATTTCGCCTACACGGCGGAAGGCCAGTGGGTGGCGGAGCACTGTTGGGAATACGGCTTTATCCTCCGCTATCCGGCGGATAAGGTGGATATCACGGGATATATGTACGAGCCCTGGCACATCCGCTACCTCGGCCGGTCGGCGGCCTCCGCCGTCTATCACAGCGGTCTGTGCCTGGAGGAGTATCTCGGGATCGATTCCGTTTACAATTATTAAAGAGGAGGACGCTGCGTGGAAACAAAAAACAGGAACTACAAAAAGAACCTGAGAAACATGAAAAACATCGTCAACCGCTATAAAAAGCTGACGCTGCTTCATTCCAACGATATGCACGGCGATTTTCTGGCGGAGGAGACCGACGAAAAGCTGATCGGCGGCGTTTCCATGCTCTCCGGCTACATCAGCAAGGTGCGGGAGGAGGAGCCCAACACCCTCTACTGCATCGCGGGGGATATGTTCCGGGGGTCGGTGATCGACTCCGATTTCAAGGGCATCTCCACCATCGAGATCATGAATATCCTGGCCCCGGACGTGGTGACGCTGGGCAACCATGAGACGGACTACGGCATTTCGCATCTGCTGTTCATCGAAAAGTGCGCCAACTTCCCCATCATCAACGCCAACATGCACATCAGGCTCAACAACGCGCGGCTGTTCAGCCCCTATAAGATCATTGAGCTTGACGGCATGAAGATCCTGTTCATCGGCATTCTGACCGAAGAGGTGCTGGCGCAGACGAAGGGCGACGGACTGGTGGGCACCTTTGTGGACGTGGCGGAGGCCGCCCAGGAGGTGGGCCGTATCTGCAACGCCCACAACGCCATTGATATCGACTTCACCGTGCTGCTGACGCACATCGGCTTTGAGGAGGATAAAAAGCTGGCGGCCCTGCTGGACCCGGCCTTCGGTGTGGACGTGATCATCGGCGGTCACTCCCACACCTTCCTGAAGGAGCCGGCGAAGGTGAACGATATCCTGATCGTACAGGCCGGCACCGGCACCGATCAGATCGGCCGCTTCGATATCACGGTGGATACGCTTCACAACTGCGTGGCGGAATTCAAGTGGCGCACGGTGCCCATCGACAGCGCCCACTGCCCGAAGGACGAGGTGCTGGAAAAGCTGCTGACGAAGTACAAGACCACCACCGACGAAAAATACAGCCGGGTGGTCACCCGCTTCAGCAAAAAGCTGACGCACCCCTCCCGCATCCGTGAGACGGAGCTGGGCGGCCTCTTCGCCGAGATCCTGCGGGAGAGCCTGCATCTGGATATCATGCTGCTGGGCTCCGGCAGCATCCGGAATGAGGAGCTGGGCCCCATCGTGCTGCTCAGCGACCTGGTGGAGTGCTTCCCCTATGACGATTCCATCCACCTGCTGCACATCAAGGGCTCCCAGCTGCGGCGCATGATCGCCTATATGCTCCGCGACGAGGTGTGGCAGGGGGCCCACTGTGAGTTCTATCAGTTCTCCGACGGGTTCCGCGTCACCTACGACCGGGCGACCCACGAATTCCCTGAGTTTTCGCTGAACGGCGAGCCGGTGGAGGACGAGGCGGTCTATAACGTGGGCCTGCAGAACTTCACCTTCAACAACACGGAGATCGCGTTCAATATCTCCATGGACGAGCTCAATAAAAACGGCGGCACACGGATTGTGGCCACCTCCTGCCGGGACGTGCTGGACGAGTACCTGACCGAGCACCAGCACCTGGGGCGGGAGATCGACGGTCGGCTGACGCTGCTGAACTGAACAACAGATAATCAAAAGAAAAGAGGGAATATCATGAAAAAACTGATCAGTATCGTATTGACGGTAAGTCTCCTGTTTGTCTGCGCGCTGCCCGCCTTTGCGGCGCAGGACGCGCTCCACTACGTGGTGCTGGGCGATTCCATCGCTCAGGGCTCCGGCATCTATAACCGGGACGACGCCTGCTACGGCAAGCTGGTGGCCGATACCAACGGCTACACCTACGCCAATTACGGCGTCAACGGTCTGCGCAGCTGGGACCTGATCGAGCTGCTGAAACGGGATAACGTGGCCTCGGACGTGGCAAAGGCGGATATCGTCAGCCTCTCCATCGGCGGCAACGACTATCTGCAGCAGGACCTGCCCAAGCTCATCACCCAGACCGCCCAGGGCAATTACAAGATCATCAACGACATTCAGGATAATTACCGTGAATATTTCGCCGAGATCGTCGGCATGATCCGGGAGAGCAACCCCGACGTGACGCTGCTGGTGCAGACGCTTTATAACCCGCAGTATGGCGCCCTGCGGGATATCTACGGCATGGCCACCTCCCGCATCAACGAGGTCATCACCGATTATCTGGCGGCCAACCCCGGCGCGTTCGTGCTGGTGGATACCGTCCCCGTGATGGAGGGCCACCCGGAGTACATCGCCGCCGATACCATCCATCCCAGCGCCGTGGGCAACGTGGAGCTGGCCAGGCTGATTCTGCGCCACCTGAAGGACCTCGGCCTCGGGGAAAAGACTGAGCCGGTCACCAACAATCCCGGCATCGACGAGGTGCCCTTCACGTCCTACGTCTTCAAGGCTATCCGAGATTTCTTCGCCCGCATCATCAGCCTGATCAATTCGCTGTTCAAAAGATAAGGGCAGTCTGAAATAAGGCGATTGCCTCATCCATCGGAAAAACTCCCCGGACCGTTTCGTTCGGGGAGCCTTTTTGTCGGTTCTGTATGAAATGGAGGAACCGCAAGCCGATAGTACAAGCCGGCAGCGCTAATTGCTGCGCGGCGCTCAGTGCCGCTGTTCGCTCATGTTACATTTACTGCTCCACCAATTAATACTTGAAGATTTCTGCTTGTCAGAAATCCTCGACAGGCGACAGCCTGTCTTGCGGTTTCTTCCTTGTCTTGCGACGTTTATCCGGCGCATAAATAATTCACGATTAAATTGGTGGAGTAGTAACAACTTGAAAATACCAGCCTGCGGCAAACGATTGCGCCGCAGGCTGGCATGGTGTTTCGGAATCGGGAATGATGATTACTCGCTGACGGTTTCGTCGGCGGGCGCGGCAGGCTCGTCGGCAGGCTCGGCAGGCTCGTCGGCAGGCGCGGCAGGCTCGTCGACAGGCGCGGCGACGGTTTCGTCGACAGGCGCAGCGGTGGGGGCGGCGGCAGGATCGCCGACGGGCGCATAGGCGGTCTCAATGACCGGTGCGGCGGCGGGTGCGTCAAGCGAAGTGAGCCACAGGTAGGCGTTGGCTTTGGTCATCTCCATGTAAGGCATGACCCACAGGGTGCCGAGACCGCACACGAGGGAACCGACGAAGAACCAGCCGATGAAGCTCAGGTCCAGTACGAAGAGCTCGCCTTTGTGGCCCTTCGTGATCCGCTTGCTTTCGTCAATGCACTTTTTCCAGTCGTAATCCGGATGATCCGCCTTGATGTAGAAGGCCATCGAATAGGCGTAGGACTTCACGATGCCGGGAATCACAAAGAGCATGGACCACAGGCAGACAAAGATGCCGATCAGCAGAGAGAGCAGCAGCGTTCCGCCAAAGTCGTCCTTGAAGCCGTCAAACAGCGTGTTCAGGTTCATCTTTTCGCCGGTGCGCGCCGCGTTCAGAAACGCTTTGGTGATGGCGTAGGTGAGGGGGCCGGTCACGATGATCGCGCCGACGCCGGTGACGCTGGCGGCGGAAAGGATCGCGGATACCACCAGCAGGTAGAGAAGCGCGTACAGCCATTCATTCTTGAAAATGCCGTTGCCGAGCCGCTCTTTGGCGATTCTTTTGAGTTCAGATCTGTTCATGAAAATACCTCCGATACAAGATTTGATTCTATTATATATAGAGAACGGAAAGAATGTCAAGTAAAATCGAAAAACGGCAGATCAGCCGCTTTTTTTCAAAGACGTTTGCCGCCGCTGCCGTCACAGCAGCTCGATCTCACAGTTGTATTCATCCACGCCGTAATGGCCGATGGAATCCCTCACCAGCGCCTTGATATCAAGGCCCTTTTTCTTTTTGACCTTTTTCAGAATGAAGGACAGCCTGCCCAGCACGCCCATCACCGCGTCATATTCCGGCGTTCCCTGCACGTAGGGGGCGTTGCCCACGAAAATGTTCCGCACAATGGCCAGCATCAGCTCCCGCAGGGGGCGGTCCTTGATGCTGTCGTCGCACTTCACCCGGAAGAACCTGCAGGTGGAGCCGACGGTGGCCCGGTTGATCTTTTTGCCGAACACGCCCACAAGCTTCACCAGCGCGCCGTTGGGGTTCTTCATGCCCAGCTTCCCCAGCAGCCGTTTGGGGTTGTGCTCGGCGAAATCCAGGTAGTTGTTGATCATCATATTGAACTGGCGCTTGAAGTATTCCTCGTTGGTCAGGCCCTCCATGTCCCAGTCGAAGGGCGGCGTGGGGATCGTCTCGATCTTCGCCTTTTCGGGGCTTTCGATCGTCACCAGCCGCATGCAGGAGGGGTCGCCGATGAGCGAGCCGGTGCACACGTCCCAGAATTTGTTGCCCTGCTCCGTCACCTTGCACTTGACGCTCTGGTTGTGCATGTGGCCCGTGAAGCACAGGTGAACGCCCTCGTCCGCCAGCATGGTGGTCGCGTTCTCGTGGTCGGGGTTCATGCAGTTGCCGATCAGCGGCCATACCGGGCAGGCGGCCAGCAGCGGATAGTGGGTCATGGCGATCATCGTCTGGCCCTCTTCCCGGGCCTTCTTCGTCTGCTCTTTGATCCACGCGGTCTGTTTTTCGGTGAACACCCAGCGCCGGTTTTCATCGCCGTCGTTGTTGAGCGCCAGCAGGCGAAGCCCGTCGGAAAGCTGCGCCACGTAGGAGAGGGACTCCCGGTCTACGGCGATGGCGTCGGAAAAGCCGAATTCATAGTAGAGGTCGAACAGCTCCTCCCGCTTCGTGCCCTCCGGCTCGCCCCGGCCGTTCTCGTCAAAGCAGAAGGGGTGGTCGTTGAAGTCGTGCCCGGCGGTGATGACGTACACGCGCTTGCCCGCGGCCTTCAGCTTTTTCAGCAGCTCTATGACAGGTCTCCGGCGATCAGCACGGTGTCGGCGTCCTTCGCTTCTCCCAGCCACGCCAGTGAGGCCTCGTTGATGGCCTTCGTCTCGGCAAAGCACTTCTGTTCGCTCTGCATGAATTCTTCATAGGCCGGTCCCCGGCAGCCCAGCGACGGGGCAAAGTAATGGGTATCGGTGATCAGATAAAAACGGAATGGCTGCATGGTGTTCCTCCTGTTTTCAATGTGGGATGCGCGCGTTATTGACCGGCTTTCGCCGTCGCGTTTTTATAGTTGTTCCAGCAGGCCGCAATGACCGGCTGATCGGTGACGGAGGTGTAGGACTGGGCGATTTTGTCGATGGTCCTCCGCAGGTCGGCGTCCGTCAGGCCCGCCAGGCATTCGTCCTTATAGGCCTCAAAAATATCCTCGTCGTCCCGCAGGTCGTCACGGTACACAAGGTAGTAATCGTCGCCGAAATCGAAAACGGCGGCGCTCTCCACGGGCATGGCCCGCACCGCGTCGGCAAATTCGGCGGGGTAGGCGTGGTCCGTCCCGTCGGTCACGACCTCCGTATATTCCTCCCGGTCGCCCTTCCGGTCCGCCACAAAAGTAGCAAACACGCTCTCAATGCCGGTGCCGCCGTTCAGGGCGGCCAGCCCCGCGGCGAGCTTCTCGTCCAGCGCGGTCTGCTGGGCCGCGTCCCGGTCGGTTTCGCTGCCGTCGGCGGCAAGGATCTTTTTCGGAATGCGGATGGCCCGGAAGGAGACGTAGCGGTTCTCCAGATAGGCCTTCAGCTGGTCCCGGGGCACCTCATAGGCGCCGCCCTCGCCGAAATACGCCTGCCGCAGCTTTTCCTCACACCGTTCGCTCAGCCGCAGCTTTGCGAAGGTCTGCCGCGAAATGCCGATGGACAGGTAATAGCTCCCGTACAGGTTCCATTGCACGCCCGTTTCGTCGTTGACTTCTTTTTTCTCCGCCGGGGTCAGGGACAACCCCGCGCCGGTAAACGCAGAATTGACGGCGACGTAGTGGATGCACAGCTGCACGGCGTAGTTGATCTGTTCCTCCTGTGTGCCGTCGGGCAGCGCCCGGGCCGCTTCGTCCAGAAAGAAGGTGAACACCTCGCCGTCCAGCGGGGTGCCGTTGACCTTCAGGGGATAGGCCTCCCGCTGAGGGTCCGCGCCGCAGCCGCACAGGAATACCGTGATCGCGATCAGCAGCGCTGCGAGAAAACGTTTCATGTTTTTTCTCCGTAAAACGCGTCTTTTTTTCATATTTTATATATTGTACTATACCTTCCCCTTATTTTCAAGATTGACAGACGAAAAAAATGATGGTAAAATAATAATCCCTATATTTTGTTTTTCGCCAAGTTTTGAGATACAGGAGCGTTATCAGAGATGAAAGAACTGCTGAAAAAAACAGCCGCGTTATGGATCGCGGTGGTGATCGTACTGACGGTCGTCTGCCTGCCGCCGCATTTTACGGCGAAGGCCGCCGATTCCGGCAGCGCCTATCTGACGGTGGAGCTGCTGCCGCTGAACGGCCTGCAGAAGGGGGAAGAACTGCATCCGTTGGGCAAGGGCTTCCTGTGCACGCCGTCAAAAATCGGGATCGTCAGCGGTGAGACCGCCGCGCAGACGCTGATGCGGTTCCTCGCCGAAAGAGGCTACAGCGTCTTATATGCCGGCAGCGAGAAGAAGGATGCCTCCGGGAAAGAAGCCGGCTACACCCTGGGCTATATTGCCGACGGCGATCTGAAAAAGCCGGTGGAGGGGTACGTCAGCTCTCTGAAGGATTATCAGGTGAAGGACGCGAAAAAGATCGAGATCACCGGCGAGCTGCCTGCGCTGGCGGAGGCGATCTTCAAGACCTACGGGGTGAAATGGGATCCCGAAAAGGATAAGCTCAACGTCAAAGAGACCATCGGCGCCAAGACCCTGTCCGACGACGCGGGCTGGGTGTTCTCGCTGAACAACGAATACGTGACGGCGCCGCTCTCCGAGGTGACGCTGAAGGACGGAGACGTGCTGCGGATCCAGTTCTCCTTTGCCGGCGGCAAGGATCTGGGCTACAGCTTCCTGAACGACGGCACGGTGAAGACCAACACCGCCGACAGAAGCAAGCTGATCCGGCTGGTGGCCGATTACGAAAACAATCATGCCGGCAGCAAGGTGTATGATGAGGTCTGCGCCTCCCTCGGCAAAATGACCCTTTCCGTGGAAGAGCTCACCCGTCTGTACGGCGGCCTGTGGAGAGAACTGCGCACCCTGGGACTGATCCCCGACGAGACGCAGCCGACGACCCCGCCCACGACGGTGCCGCCCACCACGCAGCCCACGACCCAGCCGACGACGCTGCCCCCTACCACCCAGCCCACCACGCAGCCGCCGACGCCCCAGCCGCCCACGACCCGGCCGCCCACCACGCAGCCCCCCACTACCAGGGTGCCGGCAACGCAGCCTGCCCCCCAGCAGTCCACGACCAAGGCCCCGGCGACGCAGCCTGCCACCACCAAGGCGTCCGTGCCCACCACCAGGGCGTCGTCTTTGACGACGAAGGCGCCCGTCCGCGTTTACACGACGGCGCCGAACCGTTCCACCACGCTGCATACCACGGTGCTGGAGACCACCACCATTCTGCGGCCGGAGGGCATCGTGCTGCAGCACGTGAATAAGGAGGTCCCGACGACGGAGGAAGCCACCACCGCGCCGGAGGAGACGGAGGAAGAGACCACCCAGGCTGCCCAGACCTTTGTGGAAAAGCTGCAGCAGCTGCGGTATGCGGACGGACCCGTCCGCTGGATCATCATCGCCGCCGCCGTGCTGGTGCTGGTGATCGCCGCCGCGATCATCATCCGCAAACGCGCCAAAAAGCGCTGAATCACGGCCGCCCGGTTCCGCGGCGCGTCAGCGCCGCCACAGTTCATAACAGCTATTCCGGCGGAAGAAGCGGCAACGGCCGGTTCCTTCCCGCCGGTTTTTTGATTTCAATGAAAGCTTTCAGCCAATTTCACCCCATCGTTTCGGCGGTCTATTTCGCCGTGGTGATCGTCACCGTCATGCTGGTTTCCGATCCTGTGCTGCAGGCGGAGGCCCTGTTGGGCGGCGCCCTGTTTGCCGGCATGCAGTTCCCGGCCCGGCGCAACCTGAAACGGGCGCTGTACTACTGCGTTTTCGCCCTGATCATCGTGGCGACCAACCCGCTGTTTTCCCACAACGGGGCCACGGTGCTGTTTTCGGCGGGGCGGTTTTCCGTCTCGCTGGAGGCGTTTTTTTACGGCGGCGGCATGGCGGCGCTGATGATCGGCGTTATCGTCTGGTGCGAGCTGCTCAGCGTTGTGATCACCGATGAAAAATTCATGTACCTGCTGGGCCGGGTGCTGCCCAAGCTCTCGCTGGTGCTGTCCTATACCATCCGGCTGGTGCCGGTGATCGTGCGGCGCATCCGCCGGGTCAGCGGCGCCCAGAGGACCATGGGCCTTTACAGCGAAGACAGCCGCCTGAACCGCATCCGCAGCAGGGGTGAGGTGCTGCGCACGGTGGTCACCTGGTCGCTGGAATCCTCCGTGGATACCTCCCTCTCCATGTCCGCCCGGGGCTACGGACTGCGGGGCAGAACCACCTTTTCCCGCTTCCGCTTCGGCGGAAAGGACGCGGCGCTGCTGGCGCTGACGGCGGCGCTGGCGGCGGTGGTGTTCATCGGGGCCGCCAAAGGCGCGGTTGGCATCACCTACTATCCCACGGTGGACTTCGGCGGGTTCAACGGGCGGTCTCTGCCGGTCTATCTTGCCTTTTTCTGCCTGACGCTGACCCCGTTTGCGGTTGAATGCAAAGAGGAGATCAAATGGAAATACTGCGTGTCGAAAATCTGAGCTTTACCTATCCCACCGAACAGGCGCAGGCGCTGCGCGGGGTCTCCTTCTCGGTCAAAGAGGGGGAGTTCATCCTGCTGTGCGGCGCTTCCGGCTGCGGCAAAACCACGCTGCTGCGGCTGCTTAAGGAAGAGCTTGCCCCGGAGGGAACGACGGAGGGCGCGATTTACTATAAAGGAAAGCCCCTTGCGGAGGTCACCCGACGGGAGAGCGCCGAGGAGGTGGGCTTCGTGATGCAGGACCCCGACAGTCAGATCGTCACCGACAAGGTCTGGCACGAGCTGGCCTTCGGGCTGGAAAACCTCGGCCTGCCCCGGTCGGCCATCCGCCTGCGCGCCGCCGAAACGGCTGGCTTTTTCGGCATCTCCGACTGGTTCGGGGGCAATACGGACGAGCTCTCCGGCGGGCAGAAGCAGGTGCTCAACCTGGCCTGCGTCATGGCCATGCACCCGGCGCTGCTGCTGCTGGATGAGCCCACGGGGCAGCTGGACCCCATCGCTGCGTCGGAATTTATCGCCACGGTGAAAAAACTGAATACGGAGCTGGGCCTGACGGTCATTCTGGCCGAACACCGGCTGGAAGAGCTCTTTCCGCTGGCGGACCGGGTGATCGTGATGGAAAACGGCGCCGTCGTCAGCGACGCGAGGCCCTGCGAGACCCCTGCCGCCCTGCGGCGCTCCGGCAAGGGGGCCACGGTGCTGCCGGGTCTGCCCGCCGCCATGCGCATCTTCGACGCGCTGGAAACGGAGGGCGCTTCCCCCGTCACCGTCAAAGAGGGGCGGGCGTATCTCAGAAGCGCCTGCCGCAACGGGACGCGGGCGCTGCCGGAGGAAGCGGGATCCGTCGCCGGTCCCGTGGCGCTGGAGCTGAAAAACGTCTGCTTCCGGTATGAAAAGACCGCGCCGGACGTGCTCCGGGGTCTGTCCGCGCAGATCCGTGAGGGGGAGATCTTCGCGGTGCTGGGGGGCAACGGCTCCGGCAAAACCACCATGCTGGACTGCCTCGCCGGGCTGCGCCGTCCCTACGCCGGGTCGGTATCGGTCTACGGTAAAAAAATCAAGGATTATAAAAACAACTCCCTGTACCGGGGCGTGCTTTCCTACCTGCCCCAGGACCCGAAGACGGTCTTCGTGCAGGATTCGCTGGAGGCGGATCTCACCGCCCTGTGCGCCGCCATGGGCAAACCGGCGGAGGAGAGCGGGGCGGCCGTCCGGGAACAGGCGGCCCGCTTCGGGGTGGAAGGCCTGCTGGCCCGTCACCCCTACGACCTCAGCGGAGGCGAGCAGCAGAAGGCCGCGCTGGCGAAAATGCTGCTGTCCGATCCCCGCATCCTGCTGATGGACGAGCCCACCAAGGGCATGGACGCCGCCGCGAAAAACGATCTGATGGAGACGCTGCGCCGCCTCAGCGGCGAGGGCAGGACCGTGGTGATGGTCACCCACGACATCGAATTCGCCGCCGTCTGCGCCGACCGCTGCGCCATGCTGTTCGACGGGGAGATCTTTGCCGAAGGCGCGCCGAGGGCGTTTTTCTCCGACAACAACTTCTACACCACCGCCGCCAACCGCATCGCCCGGGGCTTTTACGACAACGCCGTGACCGTGGAGGACGTGGTGACGCTGGCCTTAGGCAATAGGCAATAGGCAATAGGCAATAGGCAATAGGCAATAGGGAAGGGTACGGTATGAATGAAAAGCTGAAAAAAATACTGACGTTCGTCATTATCTGTGTCGCCGTTCCGGCGGTGGCGGTGGCGGGCATGTACGTGTCCGGCCAGCGGTCCTACTACTGGATCGCCATCTTGACGGCGGCGCTGTCCTGCGTGCCCTTCTTTATCAGCTTTGAAAAGGGCAAGAGCGGTATCCGGAAGATGCTGGTCATCGCGGTGATGACCGCCGTTTCGGTGGCGGGGCGTATCGTCTTTGCCGAAATCCCCAGCTTCAAGCCGGTGACGGCGCTGGTCATGATCACGGCGCTGTCCTTCGGACCGGAGGCGGGCTTCATCACCGGGTCCCTCTCCGCCATCCTTTCCAACCTCTGGTTCGGGCAGGGGCCGTGGACGGCCTTTCAGATGTTCGCTTGGGGCTTCAACGGCTTTCTCACGGGCCTTGCCGCCCGCCCGCTGAAAAAGCACCTGTCGCTGCTGGTGGGCTTCGGCGCGCTGATGGGGGTGCTCTATTCCTTCATTCTGGATATCAATACGATCCTGTGGATGGACGGCGTTTTCAACCTGAAGCGGTATATCGCCATTCTCGGCACCTCCGCCCGGGTGACGGTCATCTATATGATCTCCAACGCCCTGTTTCTGCTGGTGCTGGCCAAGCCCATGGGAAAAACGCTGGACCGCGTGCGGAAAAAGTATAATATCAGCTGAACGACGGTGAATAGTTGTATAAATATGCATCTGTTTGCCGGGAATGACGGTCAAAAACCACGAACGCCACGGTAAATAAATGCATATTATTGTATAATTTCCCGAAAAAGGTAACGGACTTGTAAAAATACTTGCATTTTCATTCACGTTGTGCTATAGTCTGTGACGCAATCAATGCAACATGACAGGAGGAAAACAGTATGAAAAAGTTTATTGCCATTCTCGCCGTTCTGGCGCTGGTCGTCGCCTGCTTCGCAGCCTGCGGCGGCAAGACCGATAAGGACGCCGCCAACGTGAGCGGTTCCGACGCCACCCCCGCCGAGGTCGTGGAGAACCCCGCTGCCGCCGATACCCTCGTCATGGGTACCAACGCCGCGTTCCCGCCCTATGAGTTCGTGGCCGAAGACGGCTCCTACGCCGGTATCGACGTGGAGATCGCCACCGCTATCGCCGAAAAGCTGGGCATGACCCTTGAAATCAAGGACATGGAATTTGACTCCCTGATCCCCGCCGTCTCCGGCGGCTCCATCGACATGGCGATGGCCGGTATGACCGTCACCCCCGAGCGTCAGGAAGAGGTCAACTTCTCCGAGACCTATGCCACGGGCGTTCAGGCCATCATCGTCAAAGAGGGCAGCGAGATCGCTTCCGCTGACGATCTGGAAGGCAAGAAGATCGGCGTGCAGGCCGGCACCACCGGCGATATCTACGCCACCGACGACTACGGCCAGGAGAACGTGAGCCAGTATTCCAACGGCAGCCTTGCCGTTCAGGCGCTGCTCAACGATCAGGTGGATTGCGTCATCATCGACAACGAGCCCGCCAAGAGCTTCGTGGCCGCCAACGAAGGCCTGCAGATCCTTGATACTGAGTACACCGTTGAGGATTACGCCGCTGCGTTTGCCAAGGGCAACACCGAGCTGCTGGAACAGTTCAACGCCGCCCTTGCGGAGCTGAAGGCCGACGGCACCATCGACGCCATCATCGCCAAGTACATCCCCGCCGAATAATCACCGCTGAAAAAACAGCCTGCGACAAGGAGCGATCCGTTTCGCCCCTTGTCGTTTTCGTAAAGGAAGCTTATTATGTCTACTTTGACCTTTGCCAAATGGATCGCCGACGCGCCCGGGTGGGTACTGGGCCTGTCGGAGGGTCTGCAAAGATTTCTGTTCCAGCTGTTCCAGTGCTTCATCTATGGCGACCGCTGGAAGATGTACCTGAACGGCCTGAAGATCACTTTCATCGTCACCCTCGGCGCGCTGGCGCTGGGCGTGGTGATCGGACTGATTCTGGCCGTGATCCGCACTTCTTACGACAGCTATACCGTCACCAAGCCCCCCATCGTCCTGCGGATCCTCAACCCCCTCGTGCAGATCTACCTGACGGTGATCCGCGGCACCCCCATGATGGTGCAGCTGCTGATCATGGGCTTCGTCATCATGATGCCCAAGACCCAGGCGGGCGGCATCGCCTGCGGTATCATCACGCTGGGTATCAATTCCGGCGCTTACGTGGCGGAGATCATCCGCTCCGGCCTGCAGTCCATCCCCAAGGGCCAGACGGAGGCGGGCCGGAGCCTTGGCTTCAACTTCTTTCAGACCATGTGGTACATCGTCATCCCGCAGGCGATCAAGAACATCCTGCCCGCTCTCGGCAACGAGATGATCACCCTGCTGAAGGATACCTCGCTGGTGTCGGTCATCGCCCTGCGCGACGTGACAAAGCAGGCCCAAAACATCGTCAGCGTCACCTATAACGCCTTCGTGCCCTACATCACGCTGGCGCTCATCTATCTGGCGCTGGTGCTGATCCTCACCAAGCTTTTGAGAATACTGGAAAAGAGGCTGAAGAAGAGTGACCACTGACAAACGCGCCGTCATTACGGTAAAGGGGCTGGAAAAGGCCTTCGGCGCCAACCAGGTGCTGCGGGGCATCGATATCGAGATCGACAAGGGCGAAGTGATCGTGGTCATCGGCGCCTCCGGTTCCGGCAAGTCCACCTTCCTGCGGTGCCTCAACTGTCTGGAGGACCCCACCGGCGGCAATATCTATTTCGACGGGGTGGATATCGCGGACGTGTCCGTGGATATCAACGTCCACCGGCAGAAGATGGGCATGGTGTTCCAGCAGTTCAACCTGTTCCCCCACATGACCATCCTGCGCAATATGACCATCGCCCCCATGAAGCTGCTGAAAATGACCAAAGAGGACGCGGAGAAAAAGGCGCTGGGTCTGCTGGACCGGGTGGGCCTGAAGGACCGGGCCAACGACTATCCCAACCAGCTCTCCGGCGGGCAGAAGCAGCGGGTCGCCATCGTGCGGGCCCTGTGCATGGACCCGGAAGTGATGCTCTTTGACGAGCCCACCTCCGCCCTGGACCCCGAAATGGTGGGCGAGGTGCTGGACGTCATGAAGAAGCTGGCCGCGGAGGGAATGACCATGGTGATCGTCACCCACGAGATGGGCTTCGCCCGTGAAGTGGCCGACCGGGTCATCTTCATCGACGAGGGCGTCATCGCCGAGCAGGGTCCCCCCGCCGAGTTCTTCGGCAACCCCAAAAGCCCGAGACTGCAGGATTTTCTGTCCAAGGTGTTATAATCCCGATATCCGGTCAAAACAGAAAGAAACGAACCGCCGTGGGCTCGTCCCACGGCGGTTTTGCGTTAAACAACGATTTGTTGGGGTTGTCTCGGCAGCGCGGCACCTCAGTGCCGCTTCCGACGCAAACAACTATCGTAGCACGGCGCATTGCGCCGTCTGAGTCGTACCTTCCAATGTCGCGTCAATTTCAATGTCGAAGAATCGGGTTTTCTTATTACCGGATCATTATTATGATATCCGGCCGCCAGACGGCGCAATGCGCCGTGCTACGGCAGTTGTTTGTGCTCGCAGGACAATTTCATCTGCCGCCCATCGATCCACAGCCAGCCGATGGCGTTCGGGTCGAAAAACGCCGTCAGGCCGACGTTGCAAAAAACCGTATCGGCGGTCCCGACCCTCGTCTGGCAGGAAAGGCCTGTAATTGGCCGGTTGTCCGCGTCCCGCAGCAGCACGTCTCCGGTCCAGTTTGTGTCGGGGAACGGCGCGGAAAGGCTCACCTGCAGCGACAGCGGCGTCAGTACCGCCGTCCCGGAAAAGCCGTCGTCGGCGGAAAATGCGACCGTCCGCACCGTCTCGACCAAACGGGAAATCTGCCAGGAGACGGAAAGGGGCTGCGGGAGGGTCATGGTGAAATCCCCCTGCGCGTCCGAAAAGCCCTTCAGCGTCAGCTTCAGCTCCGTCCCGGGAGTAAAAGAAGCGCCCTTGCCGCGGAACAGCCGGAAGAAATAGGAGACGCGTTCGGTCTCTTGCCGGATCGAAACGCAGCTCACCATGTCTCCGTCGCTGCTTCCGTCGTCGGTCGTCAGCGTGAAATCGGGCCGCCGCAGATCCCCCGCGGGATGATCGCCCAACAGGCCCTGCTCAAACTCCACGGTGACCACCGCGCCGACGACGGGCGCGTAATGCAGCGCCTGCGTGACCGTCACCCGCACGCCGCCGCTCCCCACGCTCCGGTTCACGGGCTGCAGCGCCTGCTCCGCCAGCGGCAGCAGAGAGGGGGTGATATGGAAACAATCCATCAGATCGGCGTCGACGGCGGTCTGCTCAACGGCAACGGTCGACCATTCCTCCTCATACCGGGCCGTTTCCCCCTCTTCATAGAAGTAGGCGGTGGGCGTTTCGCCGCCGCCCCGGCGCTCTTTCCCCAGGGTGATGTCCGACACGAGCATTCCGTCGATTTTGCCGTCCTTGAAGCGAATGGTCCCGGCGGCGGTATCGCCCATGCCGTTGCTCCTTTCGTACAGATAGACGGTAAAGTCAAATTCGCCCGCGTCGTTCAGCCGCAGATCTACGCTGCGCACCGTCACGGTCCACCCCTTTTCAACCGCCATTTTGTCGTAGCCTTGGTAGCCCCGGTTCTGCACGATCCGGTCATAGTATTCGTCCGTCACGTAGTCCTTTATCCCGCTGAGATAGTCCCGGACGGCCTGTTCGCTGATCTCCGCGCCGCGTTTGAACGTATCGGTATAGCGTCCGTTGTGGTCCGGCGTGAACCACAGGGTGAGGAACTCCGCCGCCATATCGCGCGGATCGGCGTTGCCGTTATGCAGCGCCTGTCCCATCCGGCTGACGGAAAACATGACGCCGTCCCCGTATTCGGATTGGATCGAGGTCCCGTCCGCCGTGCCGCCCGTCAGCGGTTGGCCGTAGACGTCATACAGGGTAAAGGTCAGACCCAGACCGTCCACGCTGTCGCGCCCCTCCAGGCACTTCAGCCAGACGCGTTCGCCGGGCGTAAACGTCAGGTGGGCGCACCGGGTCACGCCCCGGCCGAGATCGCCGCCGCTGACCACGATAGAAGCTGCGTTTTCCACGGGCACGGTGAGGTACCAGCGGGGCGATCGCTCCTCCCGGACGTAGTTGCCCTTGCGCGTCAGGCGGCACACGGATTCGGCGGAATAGCCCTCCGGCGTCTGCGCGATCACCGCGAAGAAAAAGACGTTGCCCCTCGGCCGGAAAATCACGAAATGCCTGGCATAGCTGCTGCCGCGGTAGGGATCGATGGAGACCGCCTCCGGTGATTTGGAAGGCCGGCTGTGGCGGTACTGCGCCGGAACGTAGTCCTTCACGTAATCCCACAGGTATTCGCCGCTGATATCCGCCGGGCCGTAATCGTAGCAGGCGCCGCCCTCGTAACGTATCACAAGGTGGTTCTCCTCATCCAGTATCACGGTACGGGGCGATTCCCTGCTGGCCTTTTGCGGGGAAACCACGCTGTCGAGATACACCCTGCCGCTCTCAAATTCGGAAAACCACTCATGCTCCCACTGAAAGGGCCTGTCGGTGAGAAAGAAAAAGGCGGCGACGGAAGCGGCCAGCAGGGCGACGGCGGCGATCCACACGGCGGGCTTTTTGTAGCGCAGCACCCGTTTGATCCGCGCCTTGACCCCCACTTCGCCGAAGGCCAGGGGGCAGGCGGCAGTCCCTTTCAGCGGCGCGCCGCAGGTCAGCAGCGCCTCCGCGTAGGCCTTTTTCGCCGCCGGGTCCGCGTCCCGGATCACCTTTTCGTCGCAGGCGAATTCAATATCCCGGCACAGCAGCCGGTAGCCCAGCCACACCAGCGGGTTGAACCAGTGGACCGCCAGCAGCAGAAAGCCCAGCGGTTTCCACCAGTGGTCCTTTCGTTTCAGGTGTGCCCGCTCGTGGGCGAGGATGGCGGGGTAGTGCGCCTCCGGCAGCGCCGATGGCAAATAGACGCGGGGCCGCAGCACCCCCAGGATGAACGGCGCGGACACGCCGTCCGTCAGGTAAACGCCCTTTTCATAGGGCACGCAGGGCTGCACCTTGCGGCGGAACCGCAGGAAGGAGACCAGCAGATACGCCAGCATCACGGCGCAGCCCGCCGCCCACAGCAGGCCGAACCAGTCGGAGGGGTCGAAATCCCGCACGGTGCCCGTGACCGCCGCAGCGCTCTGCGTCGCCGCCACGAACGTGCGTTCCAGCGCCGGGTTGACCGCGTTATCCACCGCCTCAATGCCGCTGTTCAGCACCGGTACGCTGACGCCGCCCGCGTCGGCGACGGCGGTGCGCACCTCATAAACCGTCTCGGTATTGGGCGCGAGGCTGAAAGGATTGGGGATCGAAACCGGCAGCAGCAGCCGCAGGGCGGGCAGCGCCCACAGCAGGCAGCACAGCCATTTCGGCATTTTGGGAAATACACGGCGGATCAGCGCCACCGCCAGAATCATCACCCCGGCGGCAATGCTGATATTCACCAGCCGCAAAAACACTGCGCCGAGGAGTTCCATCATTTCATATATATCCATCGTCGGCTCCTTATTTGAATAAAACAAAGATTAGCAAGAATAGCTTGAAAAGTGGGAAGTCATCAGTCGGAAGTCGGAAGTCAAATCGGCTTGCGCCGATAGGGTCGCTTACGCT
>CADAMO010000032.1 GCA_902788995.1 Oscillospiraceae bacterium | reverse complement strand
CTCTGCACTGTTTATGATTGAACCGCCGTGTACCGAACGGTACGCACGGTGGTGTGAGAGGTCGGCTGCTCAACTAATGGGCAGCCTCCTACTCGATTTTTATTTGGGCCGGTGGACCGGCGGGGCGTCACGGTTTTTTCTTTGCGCCCGCGCGTTTGGCTGCGGCGGGGAGGGTGGCCTCCAGCAGCGTGCCCCGGCGCAGGGTCTTTTTTTTCTGCTTCAGCAGCTCCGTGATCGTGTCGGAAAACTCCTTGGCAAGGCCGCTCTTTTGCAGCAGCCGGCGGAACCGGGCCAGGGTGGTGGCGTCCGGCACGCTCTCCCGGATGAAATCCAGGTGCATGAAGCGGCGCATGGCGTAGCTGTCATAGACCGCGTCTTCCAGCGCGTCGTCGGAAAGGCGATACCAGATCTGTAGCAGATACATCCGCAGCATGGTCTCCGGGTCCCGCGGGGGACGGCCCTTGCGCTTGCGGTAGTAGACCGGCTTGATCCGTTCCACAAAATCGTCCCACGGGATCAGGCGGTCCATCTCGGTCAAAAACTTTTCCCGTTTAGTGCGCCGCCGCTTGCGGGCGTACTCCAGATCGGCGAACGAAAGCTGTTCCATCGACGTCATCCCTTCCTTTGCCGGAGGGTTCTGGACAACCCTGTCCGACAGCTCTATGGTAGCACAGTTTTCACCGTTTTACAATACGAAAAGAGAAAAATCCCGCGCCGCGCGGCGAAGGAAACAGCACGTAACACGGCGCATTGCGCCGTCCGGCGTCCTTCCACACAGTCTCCGTGCGGCGAATCTCTCCCGTAGCACGCTGCCTCAGCAGCGTCATTAACGGACGTAAAGACGGAGCTGAGGGTGCGGGTGTCCAGTGGACACCTCTGTCGAAGCCAGAAGCACCGACCGAAGCGGCAGCTGAGAATCCGTGCTACCGCTTTAACTTAACGGTCTTGCGCCGTTCATTCTGTCAAAAACAATCATTACCGGCGTTTGATGAAATGATTCCGCAATGGTGGAAATCAGATCCGAAAAAAAAAAACGGCGCAAGGCGCCGTGCTACGCTTTCAGGCCGGACAACCCCCGCATCACGGCGGATTGTTTTTGTTGCCGTTTTATCGTTTCAGCGCCTCGCCCCACTCCCGGATCAATGCGTCAAGGCTTTTCGCCGCGTTGGCGGGGGAGGTGGAGGGGAGGCAGACGGCCTCCCGGCCTGTTTTGGGAAGCTGATACTGCCGGTAATACTTCTCCGCCGTTTTGCCGTTGACGAAAACCGCCCGGATGGGGGCGGTCTCCAATATGGCGGAAAGGTCGGTGGGCACGGCGGAGCGGATGGAGCTGTCCGCGCTGCCTTTGATCTCACAGGCGGCCAGCACGTCCCACAGGGCGACGTGATTCCGGTGAAGAAAGGCGATCTTTTCCTCCGTCGTCGCGGGCGGTTCCCCGCCGTAAACGGCCGCCAGCACCCGCCAGAACCGGTTCTGCGGGTGGCCGTAAAAGAACCCCGCCTCCCGCGATTTCACGGAAGGAAAGCTGCCGAGGATCAGGATTTCGCTGTTTTCGTCGTACACCGGCGGGATGGGGTGGGTGACGTAATGGGTGTTGTCCATGAGGCAATTATAACGCTTCCCCGATCAGATCGTATTCATTGACGCCGGTGATCTCGACGCTGACGAAATCGCCCGGAGTAAGGGGGCGTTTGCTCAATATCGTGACGGCGGAGTCGATCTCCGGCGCGTCCATCCAGGTGCGGCCCAGGTATTCGCCGGGCTCGTCTCCGTAATCGTCCACCACGCACTCCTGCACGGAACCGATCAGGTCGTTCTGCTTGTCGGTGAAAATGTCGTACTGCTGCTCCATGATGATTTCGCCCCGGTGGGCGGCGATCTCCGGGTCCACCTGGTTCTTCATCTTCGCGGCGGCGGTGCCCTCCTCGCGGGAATAGGCGAAGCAGCCCAGCCGGTCAAACTGCGCCTGCTCCACAAAGTCGCTCAAGGCTTCAAAGGCGGCCTCGTCCTCGCCGGGGAAGCCCGTGATGAAGGTGGTGCGGATCACCACGTCCGGCAGATAGGAGCGGATCTTTTCGATCAGCGCCAGCAGGGTTTCCTTGTCGCCGTGGCGGTTCATGGCCTTTAAAATGCGCCCGTCCGCGTGCTGCAGGGGCAGGTCGATGTAGTTGAGCACTTTGTCGTTGTCCCGGATGGTCTCCAGCAGCTCGTCGGTGAGCCGGTCGGGGTAGCAGTACAGCAGGCGGATCCACCGCAGCCCCTCGATCTTCACCAGCTCCCGCAGCAGGGCGGCCAATTTCGGCTCGCCGTACAGGTCTTCGCCGTAGCGGGTGGTGTCCTGGGCGATGACGATCAGTTCCTTCACGCCCTTGTCCGCCAGCGTTTTCGCCTCCTCCACGCAGGATTCGATGCTGCGGCTGCGCATGGGGCCGCGGATCTGCGGGATGGCGCAGTAGGTGCAGCAGTTGGAGCAGCCGTCGGCGATTTTCAGGTAGGCCCACCAGGGGGGCGTGGAGAGCAGCCGCTCGCCGCACAGGGGCAGGTCCTTTTTTGGCGGGTAGAGGCTGACGGTATCCCCCGCGAAGACCTCTTCCACCGTCTTTACGATGTCGCCGTTGGCCCCGATGCCCATGACCGCGTCCACCTCGGGCATCTCTTTGAGGATCTCGTCCCGGTAGCGCTCCGCGAGGCAGCCGGTGACGATGATTTTTTTGATGGTCCCTTCCTCTTTCAGCTGGCCCATCTCCAGAATGTTGTCGATGGCCTCCTGCTTGGCGGCGTCGATAAAGCCGCAGGTGTTGATCACCACGGCGTCGGCCTCCTCCGCGGAGGAAGCGATCTCATAGCCCGCCTTGACGAGCTTGTCCAGCATCAGCTCGGAATCCACCTGATTCTTCGGGCAGCCGAGGGAAATAAAGCCTATTTTTTGCATATTTGTTCACCAAATCAGAAATAGTTTTGAGAGTCGAGAGTTAAGAGTTGAGATGATGAAACCCATCGGGCTTGATATAAAGGAATTCTGGAATAATATTTTTTATGATTCTAAACTGGTCTAATTTGATCGGTTGAAATGCTTCAACCTACCCCAAATATGGCATACCTGAAACAGAACACAGAAAAGCAGTATTATTCTCTTCAAACTGTTTTTGTGAGATATACTTCTTGTCAAGTTTATATTGATTGACTTGATTAAATACTTTTGCGGCAGCATTATCACCTGAAAGATATGAAACAGTTCCAGAATCTTTTGCCTTAAACATTGCTGCATTACTGATCATATTCAAGACTGCTTCATCTATTGTTCCCCTGCTATTATTTAATGATTTTGTAAATTGTCGTTCGCTTACACTATATAACAGCGTTTTAGCGAACTTGAAAATTTGAGTAACCTCTTCTTCTTTGTTTTGGTTGAATAGGTCATTGAAATAGTCTATTCTATTCAGTGCTTGTCCTAAATTGTTTGTTTTTGTAAATAATCCCATGATTTACTTCCTTTCTATGCTAAAAAAGTTCATAAATAATTACATTGTTTTTTGTATTATCGGTTTATCAATCCCAATAGGTTCCTGCTGCTGGTCTGTCTGCATCATCATATCCCTTTTCGTAGCCTTCATCGTATCCAGCTTCGTAGCCTGCATCATATCCAGCTTCATATCCTTCATCATCTCCTGTATCAGACCTTTCGTCATAACCTTTATCATATCCTTCTTCATACCCTTCTTCATACCCTTCATCATGCCCATCGTCAAAACCTTCATCATATCCTTCTGCATATCCCACATTATTATATTTCCCTTCAAAAACACCCGATTCAAAACCTAACTTAAATCCTATATTATACCCTTCTTCTTTTCCGGCATTAAAAGCTGCATCGTATTCTTCTTGACTGAGGGTTGTTTTTTCTTGAATTGGTGTTTCGGTTGTAGTAGAAGTGGAAATCATTTCAGTCTCATTTGCAGAAGCATTATTATGTTTTAAATTAGAATCACAAGAAGTAAAACCAAAAATGATAATACAAATGAAGCAAAAAGTAACTATCTGTTTCATCTTAGATTCTCCTCAATAACGATCAATCCAAGCTGTTGTTAAAAATCAAAAATCTTTTGACTTCGCTGATATGATACCCCGCGTTCAGCAGGCGGCGGACGGCGCGGGCTTTGTCCTTGTCCGGGCTGTCGTCGGTGATCCGCATTTTCTCCAATATCTGTATGATACCCGAATCCCGGTCAATGTCAAGGGCGAAAACCGCCTCGTCCGCCATTTTTTTGTCCACACCCCGCTGTTCCAGCTCCCGCCGGATGCGTTCCGGCGAAAAGGCCTTACGGCGGTAAAGCTCCTCCGCCAGGTCGGCGGCGAAGGCCGCGTCGTTGATGAGACCGGCCTGCTTGCAGCGGTCCACGGCGCTTTGGGCCGCCTCGGCATCGTATTTCTGGCGCAGCTTTCGCAGCAGCTCCTTTTCACCGTGGGCGCGGACGGTCAGACTGCGCAGGGCGCTTTCGTGGGCCTTTTCCGCGTCGTAGGTCTTCTTCAGTTCCGCAAGGGCCTCCTCCGTGACCTCGTCCCCGTCCCGGTAGGGGAAGGAATGATATACAAAAGCGGAAACGGCGAACCGAAATTCGCCGTCCGTAAAGAGATTGATTTTTCCGTTTTTGCCCTGTTTTGTCGTCAGCTCCATGGATCAGTCCGCAGCGATGTCGATCTTGATCTTGGGCAGGCGGCCGTTGTTGGGGGCGATGGGCGCGGGAATTTCGTCCTCCGCCGGGGCGGTGGGGGCTGCGGGCACCTTCTCGTCCTTTTTCTTGGCGGCGGGGTTGAAGCGCTCGTCGGCGCGGATCTTCGCCTCGATCTCGTTCATGACGTCCGGGTGGGTCTCCAAAAAGTTCTTGGCGTTGTCGCGGCCCTGGCCGATGCGCATTTCGCCGTAGGAGAACCAGGAACCGCCCTTGTGGATGATATCCAGCTCCGTGGCGATGTCGAGGATCTCGCCCAGCTTGCTGATGCCCTTGCCGTACATGATATCGAACTCCGCCTCTTTGAAGGGCGGGGCCACCTTGTTTTTCACGATCTTGGCCCGGGTGCGGGAGCCGATGAACTCGTTGCCGGGGGCCTTGAGCTGCTCGATGCGGCGCACGTCGATGCGCATGGAGGCGTAGAACTTCAGGGCGCGGCCGCCGGTGGTCACCTCGGGGTTGCCGTACATGACGCCCACCTTTTCACGCAGCTGGTTGATGAAGATGACGATGGTGTTGGAGCGGGAGATGGCGCCCGCCAGCTTGCGCAGCGCCTGGCTCATGAGGCGGGCGTGAAGGCCTACGTGGCTGTCGCCCATGTCGCCCTCGATTTCGGCCTGAGGCACCAGCGCCGCCACCGAGTCGATGACGATCACGTCCAGCGCGCCGGAACGGGTCAGGTACTCGGCGATCTCCAGCGCCTGCTCGCCGTTGTCGGGCTGTGAGACCAGCAGCGTGTCGATATCCACGCCGAGATTCGCGGCGTATTTGGGGTCCAGCGCATGCTCCGCGTCGATGAAGGCCGCTTCGCCGCCGGCCTTCTGGGCCTCCGCCACCACGTGCAGGGCAAGGGTGGTCTTACCGGAGGATTCGGGACCGTAGATCTCCACGATCCGGCCCTTGGGAAGGCCGCCGATGCCGGTGGCCACGTCCAGCGCGATGGAGCCGGTGGAGATGGCCGCCACGTTCAGCGCATCCGTCTGCCCCAGGCGCATCACCGCGCCCTTACCGTACTGCTTCTCGATCTGCTGGAGAGCGGTTTCCAGCGCCTTTGCCTTATCTGCCATTGATTGAACCCGTCCTTTCGTGAAATAAAAACATTTGTTCGGTTTTTGTGAGCCTATTATAGCGCATGGCCGCGCAAAAATCAAGTGCAAAATACGACATTTTGGGGTCTTATCCGGGAAAAGTCCGATACACGGGACTCTTTGTGCAGAGTAGACGAAAAACAAAGCCGCCGTTTATCGCCATTGAACAAAAAAGAGGCGGCCTGTCGATTTTTTCTTGCTATCTTCTTTATAGAAGTATAAAATAAAAATGGCATATTTTCATCAGATCAGGAGGAAGTACTATGAACAGACACGTGAAAAAATGGCTCGGCTTTCTGCTGACCGCCATGCTGATCCTCAGCGCCCTGCCGCTGACGGCGCTGGCGGCGGAAAAACAGCCGGCCTCCTTTACCCCCGTCAACAGCTATATTCCGGATAACTACGTGGCGCCGGCCATGAGCGACGCCGAGGAGAGCGACCTCGTCTCCGACGGGGAGGACGCCCCCGCCGACTATTCGCTGCGGGCGGAAAACCTGCTGCCCCCCGTGCGGGACCAGAACCCCTACGGCTCCTGCTGGGCCTTTGCAACCGTGGGCGCGGCGGAATCCAACCTCATCAAAAAGGGCCTCGTCGGAAAGGACGACGTGGACCTTTCCGAGCTGCAGTACATCTATTACACCTATAACGCCGCGGTGGACCCGCTGGGCAACATGAACGGCGACTACACCCAGATCACCGAGAAGGACGACGTGCTGAACGCGGGCGGCAATTCCCGCTTCTCCACCAACGCCCTTACCCGCTGGACGGGCCTTGCCGACGAGGACGTGATGGTGTATGAAGAGGACGACGCCTTCTTCTACAACTACAAATTCAACGACGAATACGCCCAGGATTTCGACAAGTACCACGCCGAGGGCTTCCGGGCCGTGAACGTGAAAGAGAACCCGGAGCTGGTGAAGCAGTGCGTCATGGAATACGGCGGCATGATCTGCAACTATTACAGCGACAGCGCCAACTACGGCCCTGGCAGCCGTAACTACTATTCCACCAATCACACCGGCGAGACCAACCACGCCGTGATGATCGTGGGCTGGGACGACAACTACTCCAAAACAAAGTTCCGCACCGCCCCCGAAAACGACGGCGCGTGGCTGATCCGAAACAGCTGGGGCGACTGGTGGGGCGACAACGGCTATTTCTACATGTCCTATGAGGATACCTCCCTCTCCAGTACCGTCTACGCCTTCGATATGGCCACGGCGGATAACTTCGACTATAACTACCAGTACGACGGCGGCCAGTCCAGCGGCACCATCAAGACCGACGGCATGGTCAACGTCTTCAAGGCCCAGTCGGACGAAGTGCTCAAGGCCGTCAGCGCCGTGTTCATGGGCGATACCTTCGTGGATTACACGGTGGATATCTACGTGAATCCCCAGGGCAGCGACTTCATCGCCGCCGGCAAGCCCGTGGCGGCGGCCCATACGGAGGGGACCACCTCCTACGCCGGTATGTATACCATCCGGCTGAACGCCCCCGTCTCCCTGAAAAAGGGCCAGAAGTTCGCGGTGGTCATCCGGGCGAAGAACGCGGACGGCAGCGCCGTGAACATGGCTTACGACAAGACCAACCGGGTCAACGACTGGATCACCCATATCGCGGTGTACGAGCCCTGCGAGGGCTACTTCATCTACGGAAACAACGCCCTGCGGAGCATGGCAAACCGCGGCGCGCCCCGCATCAAGGCCTATACCGATACCGCCGGCCTTGCCAACCCCGAGGCCTTCAGCGCCACCCTTTCCGGCAGCGCCGTCAACATGACCTGGAACGCCGTGGAGGGCGCGGACGCCTATGAAATCTGGGGCGGCGCGGACAACGGCGAATACGCCCTGCTGGCCACCGTGACGGATACCGCTTATTCCTGCGCGGTCGCCGATACGGGCCTGTTCCTGAAATACAAGGTCCGGGCCGTCAAGGAAGGCGCAGCCGGTATCTTCTCCCGCAGCGACGGCGTGAGAATGGACGTTTCCGGTTCTGCCCGCGTCACCGAGATCGCGGCGGAGGACCTGACCCTTTCCGAATACGAACACAAGGCGCTGACCGTGACCGTGAACGACGGCGCGAGAGACGCCGCCTATGCCCTGACCGTGGCGGATGAGAACGTGGCCAAGGTGGATGCGGAAGGTAAGATCGTCGGCGTGAAGGCGGGCGAGACGGAAGTCACCGTCACCCCGCGCTCCGGCTACGTGGAGACCACCGCGAAGATCACCGTCACCGCCCACACCGTTCACGACTACGCGCTGACCGACAAGGAAGCCACCTGCACGGAGAACGGCTATGAAAACGCCATGATCTGCACCCTGTGCGGCGACGTGCAGTCCGCCGGAACGGTGATCGAAGCCCCCGGCCATACCGAGGTGACCATCGAAGCGGTCCCCGCCACCTGCCTTGAAAAGGGCAGCACCGCCGGTTCCTACTGCTCCGTCTGCAACGAAGTGCTGGTCTTCCCCGAGGAGACCGATTTCGGCGACCACGCGAAGGTCGTGGATAAAGAAGCCAAAGAACCCACCTGCACCGAAGCGGGCTGGACGGAAGACGCCCACTGCTCCGTCTGCAACGAGACGCTCAGCGTCAGCGAGGCGCTGGAGGCCCTCGGCCACGATACCTACGTCACCGTGACCGCCAAAGCCGCCACCTGCACCATGGCGGGCCGTACCGAGGGGACCAAATGCCGCCGCTGCGGCGAAGAGACGGTCTCTGAAAAGATCGCCGCCCTCGGCCACACCCCAGAGGTCGTGAAAGAGGCGAAGGCCCCCACCTGCACCGAGGCCGGCTGGACGGAATCCGTCAAGTGCACCACCTGCGGCGCCATGATCGCGACCTCCGCCCCCGCCTACGCCACGGGCCACACCCCCGAGACCGTCATTGAAGCGGTTGCCTCCACCTGCACCGAAGCGGGCCACACCGCCAAGATCGTCTGCGCCAACGGCTGCGGCTACGTCTATCAGGAGAGCGAGGAACTGCCTCTGGCGGAGCACGTCTCCGTTCTGACCAAAGAGGCGGTGGCCCCCACCTGCACCGAGGACGGCGCGACGGCGGAATACAGCTGCAAAAACTGCGGCCAGGTGCTCACCCCCAGCGAGACCGTTGAAAACCTCGGCGGCCACAAGCCGGTGGTCACCAAAGAGGCCGTGGCGCCCACCTGCGTGAAGGCCGGCTCCACCGCGGAGGAGACCTGCTCCGTCTGCGGCGAGATCGTCACCCCCAGTGAGCCGATCGAGGCGCTGGGCCATACCTATACCACCGAAGTCACCGCCCCCACCTGCACCGAGCGCGGCTATACCACCTATACCTGTGAGGTCTGCGGCGCGGTCACCAAAAAGGATTACGTGAACCCCACGGGCCACAGCGACGCGGACGGCGACGGCCATTGCGACGCCTGCGGCAAGGAGCTGAACGAAGAGGGCGAAGCGGTGGAGAAGCCCGCCGAGACGGCGAAGAACTTCATCGACCGGCTGCTGGCCTTCCTGCGCCGCGTCGTGAACTGGTTCAAAGGCATTTTTGTGGAATAAAACAAATCAAACCGACGGCCAGCCCCGGAAACAGCCCGCTGCTTTCGGGGCGCTGTTTTTAGAAACCTATTCGTAGCACGGATTCTCAGCTGCCGCTTCGGTCGGTGCTTCTGTCTTCGACAGAGGTGTCCACTGGACACCCGCACCCTCAGCTCCGTCCGGCGGTTCCGGTTATATCGACGTCACGGTTTACCGTAAAACGCCGGAATAACCGGTAGCGCGGCACCTCAGTGCCGCTTCCGATCAAAGTAACTTTATGCGGCAAGCCGTCAAACGTTGTGCCGTAAAGGTTGTTTACGCCAAAGCGGCACTGAGGTGCCGCGCTACAGTGCGCGCTGCGGCGCCGTGCTACGGCAACCTCCGGAGAAGAAGGAAAAACGCAATGAACGAACATAACGGTCTGCCCGAAAACGGGCGATCCGACGAGCTGGAACAGGTCAACGCGAAGCTGCGGGAGCTGGTGGACGTGGACCGGCGGGTCATCTCCCGCAAGCAGACCATCGGCTATATGCTGTTCGACGGCAGCAACGGCTTCAATATCGACGGCCACAAGGACCTGTTCACTGACAGCATCCTCAAAATCAGCTTCGATTACCAGTCCATCAACAGCGTGGTGGGCGGCGTCTGGGATATCGTGGACGACTTCATCGTCAGCTTCGTCATCGAAAAGACCCGCACCCGCTGGGGCAAATTCATCCCCTATATCTTCCTCGGCGGCCTGCCCTACGCGGCGGTGGCCACGCTCTTCTGGGTGCTGCCGCTGATCTTGCCCGCCAACGTGGTGAACGACTTCAACCACGTGGGCAAGTTCGTCCTTTACATGCTGCTGAACATGGTCATCGAGCTGCTGGGCAACTTCAAGGGCGTCGCGGTGGGCGGCTATCTTTCCACCATCACACCATACCCCAGCGACCGGCGACGGCTGCTGTCCATCGCCAGCTATTCCAGCATTATCTACTCCCGCCTGCCGGACCTGTTCATTGAGTTCCTGCTGGATTTCATCAAGCACGGCATCGTCAAGTCCGCCAGAACCAGCGACGAGCTGATCGGCCGGGCGCTGATGATCGTGGGGCCCGTCACCACCGTGGTTTCCGGCATTATCATCTCCTGGTATACCACCATCGCCCGCGAGCGGGTCCATCAGAAGATCGAAAAGCCCCGCATTCTGGACAGCCTTCGCATCGTGTTCAGCCACCGGCCTGTGATCGCCTATCTGCTCTCCAACGCGCTGGGCTCCTTCGGCACCGGCCTTTCCACCAACGACTATTACCGGCAGGTGCTGGATCTCACCACCTTCGAGACCATCGCGGGCATTCCCTCCTTCTTCTTCCAGCCCACCACCTTTGCAAAGTACAACAAGCTGGCGGCAAGGTTCTCCACCAAGTCCATCTACATGATCGGTCAGGTGTTCGCCAAAACCTTCTATATCCCCCTGTGGTTCTACGGGCGGTTCCTGAAAACCAAAGAGGGCAAATATTTCTTCCAGAAGACAAAGCCCCACATGTCGCCCATCGAATCCCCCATGTTCCCGGTCACCGTGGTGTGGGAGTGCCTCTACGCCACCTTCTGGGGCGCCCGGTCCATCTCCATCGCCGAGATCGGCAACGAGTGCAACGACTATATCGAGTGGAAGTGCGGCTACCGGAACGAGGCCACCCTCTCCGCCGCGGCCACGCTCCTGTGCAAGATCCCCGGCCGCATCAACGGCGTGCTGCAGCCCCTCTACCGCAAGTGGATCGGCTACGACCAGACCGCCTATACGGAAGGGCGTGAGCAGTCCCTGCGGGCGCAGAAGTGGATCTTCGCCATGTCAACGCTGTTGCCGGCTATCCTGGTGCTCACCAGCATGATCCCCATGTTCTGGTTCAACATTGATAAGGAAATGCGGGACGGCATGTACCGGGAGCTGAACGAGCGCCGCACCGCCGCCGCGGAACGCATCACCCATGCCAACTCCGCCGTGGAAGCGGGACAGGAGCGTTGATGGTTAGTGGTTAGTGATTAGTGGTTAGTGGTTAGTGGTTAGTGGTTAGTGATTAGTGATTAGTGGTTAGTGGTTAGTGATTTGTGATTAGGCAATTGGGGGGTACGCGGTGATGTGTTGTGGGAACAATCCTGTAGCGCGGTGCCGTTATCATCGTAGCGCGGCACCTCAGTGCCGCTCATGACATAAACAATCTTTTTTAATCAACCGGAAAAGAAGGTATTGTCTGAACAAAACGGATCAACGGATTTTTCATGTTGCTGAATGTAGCTTTGGTAAATAGCGGCACTGAGGTGCCGCGCTACCGGGAAATTTCATTGCTTCGGCAAATTCTAATTGCTGTATCCCACAATTTTCCGTGATGAACCAATTTTTTTTGACGAATTTCCGTTTTGCGCAGCAAACAGGACGCATGGATTTTCGGAATGTGGTATGATATCCGCAGGAAACGCGGGAAGGGACGCTGGGGAGGGGCAGGGCTTCGGCAAGGTGTGGCGCAGCCCCTGTTACGAAAAAACGCCGCGGCGGGGCGGGGCTCCTGCGCGGCGGGGCGCAACCCCCTGTTGCGGAAAAAGGCATCGCGTGGCGGCGGAGGCTGCCGCCACAGGGCAAAGAAATGCGCCACGGTCAGGGCGGAGGCCGTCACAGCAGGGAGAAGAGGTCCGCCGCGGTCAGGGGTGGAGAAAATCACAGCAGGGCGCAGAGGTCCGCCAGGGTCAGGGACGGGAACTCCCCTGCCGCCGTGCGGCACAGGGCGCAGCAATACCCCGGCAGGTCGGCGTATTCCCGGAAGAAGGCCTGCCCCGGAAACGGCGGACGCGCAAGCAGCGGCGCGCCGCCGGAAAGGTCGAAGGAGACGGAGGCCAATTCCACCGTGATGCCGCAGCCCACAGCCTTCAGATAGCTTTCCTTCAGCGTCCAGAACCGGAAAAACAGCGTTTCCCGTTCGGCCCCTTCCGGCTGCGCCGTCAGCGAGGCCAGTTCTTCCTGGGAAAGCACCCGCTCCGGCAGGCGCGGGGGAATGGGGCGGACCCTTTCCACGTCGCAGCCCACGGGCGCATCCGACAGCGCACAGAGAGCGTATTCCCCCGCGTGGGAGACGTTGAAATGCACCGCCGGGAAATCCGGCAGATAGGGCTTGCCGTGGTCGCCGCAGGCGAAGACCGGGTCGCGGATCTCCAGCGTTTTCAACGCGTTTTGCAGCAAAAGAGCGCCGCCCAGCGACAGGCAGCGTTCCCCTTGCGGTCTGATGGCAAGGACCCGTTCGCGCCGGGCCGGTGAAACCGCGGCAACGGCGCGTTCATACAGCGCGGCGTCAGACCGCAGCGGGGCAATATTCACAGCGTAAAAGAGGTTGTTCATGGGTTATGGAAATTGGCGATTTGTCAGGGTGTTTCATGATGTTACAGAATGATATCGAGGATCTCCATCAGCCCGTCGGCGCGGTAGTCGCAGAGTTCGGATATGCCGGCCCCGTCGATGTTGCCGCCGGAGAGGCCCACGCAGGAAAAGCCCGCCAGCTTGATGGAGACCACCCCCGCGGAGGAATCCTCCACGCCGATGACCTTGTGGCGGCGCTCAAAGGGCATATTCAGGCCCACTGCCGCCGTCTCCGCATAGAGCCACGGGTGGGGCTTGGGTTCCAGCTCGCCGAGGGTGCCGGCCTGGCTGGGGCGCAGCGCCTGCCCGGCGGTGATGATGCAGTCATAAAAATCCACCGGGTCGCCCATGTCCAACTGACGGAAGGCGGAGACGATCTCCGGCATCGCCTTTTCGTAGAGGCCGCTGGTGACGAGGCCGATCTTCACGCCCTCTTTTTTCAGGGTCAGCAGAAATTCCTTCAGGTGGGGGGCGGGGGTAAAGGCGTCCTGCTTGCCCCGGCCCGCCATGATCTCCGCCATCTCGTGGTTCACGATGGCGAAATAGTGGTCCCGCGCCTCGGCGAGGCTGCCGCCGGGGACGTACTTGTCGATCATGTACTGCAGATGCTCGGAGACGGAATGGCCGGAGATAAAGGGCTCGTCCTCCGCCTCCCGCTGAAAGCCGCTTTTGCCCAGGAGCCTGCCGGTGGTCTGCTCGATCACCCACATCCAGAACTGCTCCGAGTGGACGGAGGTGCCGTCCAGATCCATGAGGATGGCCTCGGCCCTGGGCTCGAAACGGGTCTCCCGCAGGGGGTAGATGGCGGGATAGCCCAGCCCGCTTTTCACGCAGCACAGGGTCTTATCCGCAAACTGTATCAGGTCTATTTTCCTGTCGTCGGGGGTCAGGATGGCTTTGACCCCGTCCTGACCCACCGTGAAAAATTCGCTTGATTCTATGGCGTGCATTACTTTACCTCAACCGTTACGATCTTGCCCCGGCCCACGGTCAGCGCCACGGCGTTATCCGCCGCGGTCAGCACTTCCCTGACCTTGCCGTCCAGCCGGACGGAGGCGGCGCTTTCGATATCGAAGCCGAAGGACAGCCTGCCCGCCACGGCGTGATCGGTGGGGTTATACAGGCGGACGCTGACGGCGCCATCCTCCGTCTTCGTGACGGAGCTGAGCACAAGATTGTCGCCCTCGATGCGCAAAAAGCTTTTTTCCGCGCCGAAAATACCCTTCTGACGGCCGAACTCGCAGACCTTCAGCGGGGCGTTGAAAGCCAGCGCCTCGTTGTAAAGGCCGGCCTCTTCCCAGCGGCCCGTGTGGGGCAGGAAGGCGTAGCGGTAGGTGAAGGAGCGCAGGGACTGGCTGGATTCGTCGCCGGGGTATTCCATCCACAGGCGGTTGTCGCAGGCGATGCGCAGCCGCGTGCAGCGCACAAGGCCCATGGCCAGCGTCTGCTCCTCGCAGTCCTCTAAAATCTCATAGTCCTTGGTGGCGTCGGTGAGCACCGCGAAGCCGTTGGCGTCGTCCGCCAGATCGTACCACAGCTGGGCCGGATGGCGGGCCAGCTCGCTGCCCCGGACCTCGCCGTCGTCCGACGGGCGCACCGGGAATTCCGTCACCATGAAGGAGCCCTCCGCCCAGGTCTTTTCGGCGTGAAGGCCGGTGGGCATGCAGACCTTGAAATAGTGGTCGCGGGCCCTGTTGTCGATGGTGGTGACCACCTCCAGCGCTTTCGCGCCCTTTTTCAGCGTGTATTCCACGGAGACGGGCATTTCCACCGTTTCTTCGCTGCGGCGCTGGGCCGCGAAATCGTACCGGGCGGGCAGCTTCATCGTCAGCTTTACGGTGAACTTCACCGCCAGCGGGCCGTTGACGGAGACGGCCACCTCCGCCTTTTCGCCAACGGAGGTGACGATCTTGTCGCAGGGCAGGTTGTCGTAGGTCCACATATTGCCCTTGTCGCCCATATCCATGAAGTAGTTGAGCCCTTCATAGACCTTGCCCGTCAGCTTGTCGGTGACCGTCGCGGTACCGTCCGGGGCGATCTTCACCCGGATGTATTCGTTCTCCGCCTGATTGACGCCGGAGAGGAGGTTGTTTGCCAGAATGCGGGGCGCGTCCCAGTCCTCGTGGGGATAGGGGTACTCGTTCTTTTCCGCCCACTTGATCTTGAAGGTCTTGTAGCCCATGGCGGGGATCTCCTTCGCCTCGAAGAACACGTGGACCTTGGTGCAGTACCAGGGCATATTGCGGCTGCGGGGATGGTAGAGGCCCGCCCGCACGTTGACGGCGCGTTCCGCCTCCTGCACCTTCACGGGGTTGCCGTCGGCGTCTTCTATGATAAGGTATTTCAGGATCACGTTGGCGGGGATATCCACGTAGGCCTCCACCACCTCGCTGCGGGGGAAGGAGGAGGGATTGTGGACGGCGAGGAAGTATTCGGTATCGGTGAAGCGTTCGGTGCTGATCTCCTTGGTGATGGCCTCCAGCCCCTTGCGTTCCAGCCCCTTACCGATAATGGCGGCCTGTTTCAGGCGGGAGACCTCCCCTTCCGCCAGCGTGACCGGGCCGAGGCCGTGCATGGAATCGTGGGCGTGGCTCTGGAACAGCAGCTTCCACAGCTTTTCAAGATAGGTATCAGGATAGGGGGCGAGGCCGTGCTTCCAGGCAAAGGCGGACAGGGGCTCGGCGTAGCGGACCACCGTGTTTTCCGCGTGGGAGTTCTCGATCATGACCTCCGGATGGGTGGAGAACACGTCCGTATGGATGGAGCCCACGGGGCCGTCGCGCATGGGGCCCTTCACCACGTCAAGGTCAGTGCGGTCTTTCAGCTTTTCCTTCAGCTCCGTCAGGTAGTCGGTCAGGGTGGAATGGACGATCTCCAGCTCGCCCTCGTACTCCCGCTGCAGGGCGTGGATGATCTCCGGCGTGAGGGGGTGAGGCTCGGTGAAGTCGGTGCCCTCGAACATCAGCACGCAGTCCGGGGCGGCGGTGCCCTCCACGGTCTTCAAAGCCCGCTCCATGCCCTTGCGGAGGTTTTCCGGGTGGTAGGAGGTCTCCGGGTCCAGGATATCGTAGAACCAGCCGTAGTCGTCGGGGTTGGCGGTGTGGAACACCTTGCCCAGCTCGCCCCAGGTGTACTGCCAGCGCTTGTCCCAGGCGTCCTTGTCGTAGACGATCGGAATGTGCCCGGCGAAGAAGAAGTTCCAGCGGGCCTCCGGGCCCAGGTGAGAGGCCAGCGCCCGGGTGCCGTCGGGCGCTTCCCAGATGAATTCGTGGTATCTGGACTTTTTGGGGTCCATATATTTATAGAAAACGATATTGTCGATATCGAAATCGGCGTAGATCTGCGGCAGCTGGCCGATCTGCCCGAAGGAGAACACGTTATAGCCGCATTTCAGCGGATCGCCGTATTCGGCGCTCTTTTTCACGCCGTACTGGATGTTGCGCACCACGCTTTCGCCCTGAATGGGGGCGCAGTCCGGCAGGGTGAACCAGGGGCCGATCTCAAGTCGGCCAGCCTGCACGAACTGTTTCACCTTCTCCTTCATCTCCGGGCGGATCTCCAGATAATCCTCGATCAGCGTCAGCTGGCCGTCGCAGAGGAAGGAGCGGTAGTCGGGCTTTTGCTCCATGATTTCAAACAGGTGGTCGAACAGGTCGACAAGGCGCATCCGCGTGCGTTCAAATTCCCAGCGGAATTCCCTGTCCCAATGGGTATAGGTGACGATATGAACTTTTCGCATGGTTTTTCCTCCCGGCAAGTGTTGATTACGGAAAAATTTTAACACAATGAAACGGCAGTGTCAACCGGATGAAGGGAAAAAGGGGGATTTGTCGGGGTGCTTCGTACCTAGTCGGAAGTCATCAGTCGGAAGTCGGAAGTCCCGGAACCGGTCAGTTCGTTATTGCATTTTTACGAATCGGTCACGAGAAAAAAGCTTCTTTCTCCTTGGTATTGATAGAATCGGCCGTCGTTAGACGGCCTACCGAGGAGCGAAGCGACCCTGATCGGCAAAGCCGATCATTGACTTCCGACTTCCGACTGACGACTTCCCACTCGTCGAGCTCTGCTCGACAAACTGCCATTTGCCTGTCCGAAACAAAGTACACGTTCCTCTTGACAAGACGGAAAAACCGTAGTACAATAACAATCGAACATTTGTTCGATTTTGATTGTTTGGACTGACGAATGATGCAGCGACATTATCTTTGTATCGACCTGAAATCCTTTTACGCCTCGGTGGAGTGCGTGCAGCGGGGGCTGGACCCCATGACCGCCAAGCTGGTGGTGGCGGACCCGGACCGCAGCAAAAACACCATCTGTCTGGCGGTCTCGCCGGCGCTGAAAGCGCTGGGGGTGAAGAACCGCTGCCGTCTCGGGGATATCCCGGAGGGGCTGCGCTTTATCACGGCCAAGCCCCGCATGAAGCTCTATATCGACTACTCCGCCGAGGTGTACGGGGTGTATCTGAAATTTTTTTCCAAGGACGACATCCACGTTTATTCGGTGGACGAGGCCTTTATGGACGTGACCAACTACCGGGACCTTTACGGACTGCCGCCGCGGGAACTGGCGAAGGCGGTCATGGAGGAGATCCGGCGGACTACGGGCCTGCGCGCCACCTGCGGCATCGGGACGAACCTGTATCTGACCAAGATCGCCCTGGATATGCTGGCCAAGCACGCGCCGGACTTTATCGGGGAGCTGGACGAGGAGACCTACCGCGCCGTTCTGTGGAGCCACCGGCCCCTGACGGATTTCTGGCGGATCGGGACCGGCACCGCCGCCCGGCTGGGGCGGATGGGCATTTTCACCATGGAGGACGTCGCAAAAACGGAGGAGGACGTGCTCTACGGCATGTTCGGGAAGGACGCGGAGCTGCTGATCGACCACGCCTGGGGCCGGGAGAGCGCCACCATCGCCGACATCAAGGCCTATCAGTCAAAGACGAAATCCCTCAGCAGCGGGCAGGTGCTGATGCGGGACTACGATTTCGATGAGGGGCTGCTGGTGGTGAAAGAGATGACCGAGCTGCTGTGCCTTGAAATGACCGAGCAATCGCTGGTGACCCACTCCCTGTCGCTGTACATCGGCTATTCCGGCAAGGAGGCGGTGAGCGCCGCCAAGGGCAGCGTGTCGCTGGCGGCGGATACGAACCTTACCAACCTGCTGGTGCCCGCCGCGGCGAATCTGTATCTGCGCATCGGCGACCGGCGGTGCAAGGTGCGCCGGGTGAACATCTGCTTCAACGACGTGGCCCCGGAGGAGAACATTCAGATGACGCTGTTCGACAACGTCAGGCAGAACGCCCACAACCGGGCCATACAGCACACGGTGCTGGACATCAAGGACCGCTACGGCAGAAACGCCATTCTGAAGGGGATGAACCTCACCGGGGCGGCCACCACGCCGGAGCGCAACCGGCAGATCGGAGGACACCGCAGTGGCGAGTAGACCGAAAGCGCCCATGCCCACGGCAGAGCGCGCCAAGCAGTTTTTGCCTTTTTCCGCCCTGAAGGGCCTGCAGGAGGCACTGGAGCGAAAAGAAGCCGCGGCGGACGGACCCGCGGCGGCAGGGAGAACGGTACAGGAACGGAGATGGGAGAGCGGAGAGCGGAGATGATATGGGGGCGGCTCAAAACGCAACGGACAGGACGTTGTTCCCCTGTTGCAGCGGGAAGGTTTTTCCGGCGAAGCGCAGTTCGGCCGCGCGCGGGGCGTCGATCTCGAAGCGGGCGGAGGCGCCTTCATAGCGGACGGAGACGGCGATTGTTTCGCCGCGGATCACGGTTTCGCCGGAGAAGGACGCGTCGCAGCCCGGATAAACGGGTTCGACGGTAAGGTTTCCGTCCGCGTCCGGCAGGCGAAGGCCCAGCAGATAGCGGAACAGGGAGGAAACGACGGCCCCGAACATGGGATGGGAGTGGGAGCGCCGCCCGGTCCAGTATTCCCACAGCGTGGTGGAACCGGCGGCCTTGATGCGGGCGAAGGAAAACAGCTTGTCTTCCGTCAGCAGCCGGAAGGCCAGGTCTCCCCTGCCCCGTTCAAACAGCACCCGGGTGAGGATATCCGTGCCGAAAATGCCGGTATCGAACATGCCGAGGGCTTCATACTTGCCGCAGAGGTTGGCGAAGGTGCGGTCGTCCCCGAGGCCCAGCTCCAGCGCGAAGGCGTTAGCCCCCTGGATATTCCCGGCGAAGTCGCCGGTGGCGGCGTCAAAGTAGGCCTCCGTCACGGCGCGGACGAGAAACGCCCGCTTTTCACGGAGGGCGGTTTGGTCCTCCTCCGTCAGCCCCATAGCGGCGGCGCAGAAAAGGATCTCGTCGATGGAGCGGATATAGAAATAATCATTGACGAAGGGGGCGGGAATGGCGATGGTTCGAGCGGTGCACCAGTCGCCGAGGCACCACTCGCCCGGCACGTCGGAGACGATCAGGCCGTTTTCAGAGTGGTCGTCCAGAAAGCGGAAGTAGGCCAGCATCTGCGGGTAAAGGCGGCGCATCCAGCCGATATCGCCGTAGTGGAGGTAGTAGAGATAGGGCACGTGGACGATGGCGCAGCCCCAGCCGCCGGGCCCGCCGCCGCTGTGGGTATAGGGGGCGGTGTACTGCACGTGGCCGGTGAGGCGGTCCTGACAGTCGGAAATGTCCTGAATCCACTTATCGTAGAATTGTCGGGCGGAAAGCGTGTACATCACCGCGTCCGCCGCCAGCTCGCCGTCGCCGGTATAGCCCCGGCGCTCCAAATGGGGGCAGTCGGAGGGGATGCCCGCGTGCATGTTGCTGAGCTGCGTGTTCAGGAAGGCGACATAGAGCCAGTTGAGGGTCTCGTCGGAGGAGGCGAAGGCGGAACAGGGCTTCACGTCGGTGAAGATCCGCTCGAACCCGAGGACGCGGGCGGGGCCTTCCACCTTGAAATAGCGGCCCGCACACCAGGTAAAACGCAGGCGGACCTCCCGGGGCGTTCCGTCGGAGATGAATTCCGAGATCTGCCCCCAGCAGCAGACGTCCTCGGTCACGTCGTTGTCGGCTGTCTTTTCCTCGGCAACGGTCACCCTGACGACGGCGCCCTTGGGGCCAGTCAGGCGCAGCAGGGGCGTGCCGGTGGTGTTGAGGCCGAGATCGTAGACCTTGGCGCCCACCTCGCTGCGGATCAGCTTTGGGGTGATGATCCGCTCCACCCGGTCGGGGGGACAATCGGAAAAACCGTACTCCGTCTCAGGGAAATCGCAGGGGACGGCGCTCTGCCAGCCGCCGTCTCCGAAACCAGGCAGCAGCCAGCAGTCGTCGTAGCCGGTGAAGTCCTGGGTCTCACCCCGGGTCAGGCGGTAGGCCGTGACGAAGCCGGGATGCCAGCGGACGGAAGGATCGGAGAGGACGGTCTCTTCTCTGCCGTCGGCGTAGGTCAGCGCAAGACGGAAAATCAGCTTTTTGTCGCCGAATTTTTCCTGATAATTGTCGGCGTACCAGCCGTTGCCCAGCATCACCGCAAGGCAGTTTTCCCCGGCGGTCAGCAGGTTCGTCACATCGTATTCGGACGCATAAATCCTGTGGTGGGTCACCTCGGCGAAGGGCCCATTTTTCCGCGTCAGACGGCGCTCGTGGAAATCCGTATTCAGGGGCAGGAACCGGTCGCCGGAGACCGGCGCGCCATTCAGGTATGCCTCAAAAAAACCGAGGCCGATAAGGGTCAGTTGCGCGTTTGCGAGGGATTGCCCGACGGTGAAGGTTTTGCGGGCGTGGACGCTGACGGCGTCCGGGGAAAAGGCGAGCCATTGCGCCGCGCCGAAGATATCCTGTCTTGTCATCTTACGATACCCCTTTATTTTTTTTGCCGTGTTACGGCAAAAAACGGCGTTATGATTAATTTATTAATGCGGCAGATTACGTTCCTTTTCAGAAATATTTAATTGCCGCATTAATAAAATGATAAGAGTTGAGAGTTAAGAGTTGAAATGCGGGGCCTGCGGCCGGCATTTTATAAATGGGTAAGGGCGAAGCCCTTCCGACATTCCACTCTTAACTTTTAACTCTCAACTCTTATTGCGTCAGTTTTCGGTATATTTTTTGATGAGCTTTTTGGCGATCTTGTAGACGTCGCCGCAGCCGAGGGTGATGACCAGGTCGCCGCTTTGCACGTTCTCATAAAGATATTGCGCCACGGTGTCGAAGGTATCAAACCACACGCTGCCGGGGATCTTTGCCGCCAGGTCGCGGGTGTGGATATCGTAGGTGTTCACCTCACGGCTGCCCATGATCTCCGTCATGACCACCTGAAAGCCGGAGCGGTGCAATCGCAGGGCGATGCCGCTGGCAATATCGCCGGCGCCTCGGATCAGCGCAAGCATGCGAACACCCCCTTATGCAGACTGCCTGCCGCAACATGACAGGCTAAATAACTTGACAGTTCCTCTGCCGCAGCGCGTTGCGCGGCAGTTTCCACTTTGTTGATGTAGACCCGGTCACCCAGATCCTCGGCCAGGATGACCCGGGCTTCCCGCTCCGGCGTGACAAGATCGGCGGTTCCACAGCCGGCCAGCTCTGCCCAGCGTTCCGGGCGGTGACAGACCCGGGAGACGGGCTCACCGAATCCGTCGGCACCCACCACCAGGATCACGTTTCCGGCGTTGGCGGGGATCACCGGCTCGTGGGTGGCGTGGGCCTTCAGGGGCAGGCCCCGGGAGCCGTCCGCCTCCACCAGCACGTAGTCGGCCAGGGCGGCCAGTTGGGCAAAGGACAGTTCCGGCGCGGTCAGCTTGCCATTTTCCGCCGGGGTCCCGGCGCAGACGGCGCCGTATTCCGCCACCGCGGCAGTCAGCTCCGCCGCCCCGCCGGTCACCAGGGGGTACTGTTCCGGTACCCGGATATGGGTGGAGGTACAGAGTATCACGGTGCCCAGGCTGCAAAGCTCATCCGCCAGGGCATAGAGCAGCGTGGTCTTGCCGCCGCCGCCCAGCAGGGCCGTAACGCCCTTATCTACGTTCAGCAGTTCCGCCACCATCTACATCACCAGCTCGTAAACACCCGCCGTTTCCACGGCGGCCTCCTCCAGCGTCCGGACCAGCTCGGCCCGGGTCTCCGCCGGACCGCTCCAGGCGATGCCGCAGTCAGCGGACAAGCTCCGGGGCGCGGATATCAGACGGCCGTCAAGGTGATTGGCTTGACAGATCTGTTCGGTTTTCATGGCCTCCGCCGTGGTGTGGAAGGTGACCACGACGCGGGGGGATTTCGCTCTCATGGGCCGGTCTCCTTGCGTTATTCGTTCAAAAGAATCAAGATCATTATAGCAGGGAT
>CADAMO010000031.1 GCA_902788995.1 Oscillospiraceae bacterium | reverse complement strand
CGCTGGTCTTGCCGTAGGAGCCGGTGATGCCGATGACGTCAAGGTCCGGGCTGGCCTTGAGCATCCGCTTGGCGTCGTTGGTGTAGTGGCGGTTGATCCCCTTCTCAATGGGCTTGTTGATCAGGTTGGCCAGCGGAACGTACCATGGCGTCAGCGCGCACAGCAGGCCCATGACGAGGAACGCCAGATTCTTACGCTCCGAAGCAAGGCAGCACACCGCCCCGGCAAAGGTGGCGGCGAAGAGTACGCAGCAGGTGACGATCATCCGCTTGACGCGGGGGGTGTAGACCAGCGGCTTTTTCGCGGGCTTCTGGCGGTTTTCCGGCAGCAGGGCGAAGACGGCGATCCACAGCGCCGCGGCGCAGAAGCCCATGACGGGCTCTTTGCGGATCAGCCCCGTGAAGGACAGGGCGAAGACGATATACTCCACCGCATACCGCGACAGATTCTTTTTCAGCCAGTGAACGTGGGTATCGAACCGGTAGCCGTTCAGCTGGAACATGTGCATGTTGAAGACGAGGCTTTTGAACACCGCGTAAATGGCGGTCAGCGTGATCGCCCCGAAGAGCAGTTGTAAATAAGGAGCCATGGTATTCCTCCGGAATCAATCAGGGTAGCGCGGCACCTCAGTGCCGCTGTTGAGGGGATGTTTCATCAGGGTAGCACGGCGCCTTGCGCCGTTATTGAGGGAATGTTGCATCAGGTAGCACGGCGCACTGCGCCGTCGGGCGTTTCTCCATGGTGATTCGTTTATCTTCATCCGCGGACAAACGAAGTGATTACGACGGATGAAACGTTTTCGTCGCCGGAACCGTCAGACGGCGCAATGTCGCAGGAAAAAAACTCCAGTGGAGTGTTTTTCCGTTGCGATTCAATGAGCCGACGGCAGTCGGCGACAACCAATCATTCCGTGCTACCATCAGATTTTCAAAAACGACGAAATGATCGCGTTGAACAACGCGGGATTCTCCAGGAACGAGTAATGCCCCACGCCGGGGATCTCGGCGAGGCCCGCGTCCGGCAGGAGCTGTTCCATGAGCTTCGCGTCGGAGAGGGGCGTGGCGGTATCGGCGGTGCCCCAGATGAGCAGCGTGGACTGTTTGATATTCGGCAGCAGGTCCTTCAGGTCCTCGTTGACAACGTTGACGAGGATGCGCCGCATGAGGGGCGAGGCGTCACGGTAATCCTGCGAACCGGTCATGGACTGGAGCTTATTCAGCAGCTTCGGGCTGCCGGACAGCAGCTTTTTGCCGAACTTGCTGACGTTCTCCTTCATCTTCTGCTCGGCGGATTTTTCCGGGCGGATGCCGGCGGCGTCCACTAAAATGATCTTGGTGATCTCAAAGGGCAGGCCGGTACGGTTGGCCATTTTGATGATGACCCGCCCGCCGAAGGAGTGTCCCAACAGGATCACCTTTTTCAGCCCCAGTGCGGCGATGAATTTCACGGTCCAATCGGTGTAGTCGTCCACCGTCCACTCCCCCGGGGGTTCCGGCGTCTGGCCGAAGCCGGGGAAATCCGGCGCGGCGACTTTGTATTTTGCCGCCATCACCGCGGCGGCGTTACGGAACAGCTCGATGTTCGCGCCCCAGCCGTGGAGCATGACCACCGCTTCCTCCGAATCGGGGCCCATACAGAAATAGTTACAGGAAATATTGTCAATGTCGATCGTCAAGAGCGAGCCTTCCTTTCTTAACGGTTTCTCTTTCTATAGTATATGAAAAAAGCAAAAACGCGTGCGCGGTAAATAAGGGGATTTCGATAAAATCCCCGCGAAAACCCAACGGCAGCCGCAGCAATAAAACGATTGTCCGCGCCGCGCTGACACGGTCCGGCCGCTGCGCGTCGGCGTCTCTTACAGGATCTCTTTCAGGTCCACTTCCTCCGCGTCCGCCCAGAGCTTTTCGAGGTTGTAATACTCCCGCTGGTCCTTCAAAAAGACGTGTACCACCACGTCGTGGTAGTCGAGCAAGATCCAGCCCGTGGCCTTGCCTTCGATCTGACGGGGCTCAAAGCCCGCCTCGTTCATCTTGAATTCCACCTCGTCTGCCAGCGCCCTCACGTGGGTGTTGGAGGTGCCCGCCGCGATGACGAAATAATCCGCCACGATGGTAAGGCTGCCCACCTTGAGGACGGTGATGTCCTCGGCCTTTTTGTCGTCCAAAGCCTTTACGATGGTCTGTAATTTGGCGTCCATATTTTAGTTCCTTTCCAATATTGTTAACCTGGTAGCGCGGCACCTCAGTGCCGCTGCCGACACAAACAACTTATCAATGCCTGCTTCTTTTCGAAGCGTGTATTTTTAGATAAAAACATCCTGAGAACACATGGTTAAAATCGATACATTTGTCAGAAGCGGCACTGAGGTGCCGCGCTACCGCAAACGCTTTACCTGTTCTTTGCTGTCACAATCTCATTATAACACGCCACGGTATCCGGATGGATGGGCCGGCATTTTTCGCTCAGTTCATAGATCGTGAACCGCAGCCCCTCCTCCATGGCGTATTCCAGCGAGACCTTCGCCCGCTCCCGCATGTCCTCCACGCCGGGGTAATCCCGGTCGGCGGAGATGAAATCCGCGATGAACAGGATCTTTTCAGACAGGGTCATCTGCTCCCGCCCGGTGGTGTGGTAGCGGACGGCGGTGAGCAGCTCCTCCGGAAAGCCGTAGGTCTCTTTCAGGTAGATCGCCCCCGCCATGGCGTGCCAAAGCTTGGGGGCGCTGCGCTCCACCGGGGTAAGCTGAACGCCGTGAGCGGCGAAAAATGCCAGCGCCTCGTCTTTGGGCTGTTCTTTCAGCACGTCGTGGGCCAGCCCCGCCGTATAGAGCAGGTCCCTGTCGCCGCCGTAGCGCTCCGCCAGCTCCGCGGCGGACTTCGCCACCTGCAGGGAATGCTCGTAGCGGTGGTCCGACAGCCTTGCGCGGATATCCTTCAACAGTTCGGTATTGTTCATTTGACCTTCTTCACAATGCGCTTGTCTCTGCCCTTTTTGTCCTCAAAGGGGGATTTCTTTTTGAGCTGCACCCGCTCGTAGCGTTTCTTCTCCGGCGCGGCCTTTTTCACGGGGATCTTTTTCTTTTCGTGCAGCTTGGGGTTCAGACGGTACAGCACCATCACCCCGCCGATCACCTGCACAACCTCGGCCTTTGTGGCGGCGGCCAGCGCCTCCGCGGCCTCCCGGGGGGAGACGGGGGAGGTCTCCGTCAGCACCCGCAGCTTGATCAGCTCCCGGGTGCGCAGGGCCCCGTCGGTCGGCTCAATCAGCGCGTCTGAAATACCGCCCTTGCCCACCTGAAACAGCACCTCAAGGCCGTTGGCCTGCGCCCGCAGCGCGGCCCTCTCTTTACTTGTCATACGTTTTATCTCCTCAATTGTCAATGATTTCTTTCAGTTTTTCCGAGAGCTTCCGCAGGGAATTGCCCCGGTGACTGACGGCGTCCTTCTCCTCGGCGGAAAGCTGGGCGAAAGACTTGTCCCCCACCATAAAGACGGGGTCAAAGCCGAAGCCGTTTTCCCCCACGGGGGCGTAGCCGATCCTGCCCTCGCACTCGCCGCGGACGGTGAAGGAGGTCCCGTCCGGGAAGGCGCAGGCCGCCACGCTGACAAACCGGGCGGTCCGCCGTTCCGGCGGCACGTTTTCCAGTTCTTTGATCAGATGGGCCATTTTCTCGGGATAGGGGGTCTCCTCGCCGCAGTACCGGGCGGAATAGACGCCCGGGCGGCCGTCCAGCGCGTCCACGCACAGGCCGGAGTCGTCCGCCACGCAGGGGATCCCCGCGTCACGGCAGCCGGAGACGGCTTTCAGCAGGGCGTTTTCTTCAAACGTCTCCCCCGTCTCCTCCACCTCGGTGAGGTCCACGCCGATCTCGGAGGCCAGCACCACCCGGATCCCCAGAGGGGCGAGGATGCGGTGCAGCTCCTCCCGTTTTTTCATATTATGAGTGGCGATTAAATAATCCAAACAGACCCTTCCTCTCCTTCTTCGGCGCATTCTGCTCGGCAAGGCGCCTTGCCTCCTGCTCGGCGGTGATGCGCTCCGCCTCGCGTTCGGCTTCTTCATGAGCCTTGCGTTCGGCTTCGATTCTCGCGGCCTCTTCCGCCGCTTTACGCTCGGCTTCCAGTCTCGCGGCCTCTTCCGCCGCCTTGCGCTCGGATTCCAGTCTTGCGGCCTCTTCCGCCGCTTTACGCTCGGCTTCGATTCTTGCGGCTTCTTCCGCCGCCTTGCGCTGGGCTTCGAGCCTTGCGGCTTCTTCCGCCGCCTTGCGCTCGGCTTCCAGCCTTGCGGCTTCTTCCGCCGCCTTGCGCTGGGCTTCCAGCCTTGCGGCTTCTTCCGCCGCCTTACGCTCGGCTTCCAGCCTTGCGGCTTCTTCAGCCGCCCTGCGCTCGGCTTCCGCCTTCGCCGCCGCTTCCTTCGCGGCCTTCTCAGCCTCTCTGCGTTCTGCTTCTTTTCTCAGAACTTCAGCGCGCGCCTGTTCCGCACGAAGGGATATTTCATCCTGTTTCGCCTGTTCATCTCGTGCGTCTTCGCGTACTGCCTGCGGTCCTTTCGGATGATTTTCGCGTTCCGTTTCATCCGCTTGCGGTCCCGCTTGGACAGCGTCTGCGTCCGCCTGTCCCGCGTCATCTCCGTTTTCACCTGCTGCAGCCTGCCTGTCAGCATCGCTGTCGCCATCGTCTGCAAATGCTTCAGAGAAAACCTCTTCGAGTATGCCTTTGAGAGCAGACGCATCGTCCTCTTCACTTTCGGCTGGCGTATAGTTGAGATAGTCTTCACTATGAACGAGATCATCGAGAGAGTCCCCTTCCTCTTTATTACGGTCCGCACCGTCGGATTCTTCAAACAGGCTCTTGGCAAAGGCGTCGGGATCGAAGGGCTGCAGGTCGTCCAGGCCCTCGCCCACGCCGATGAATTTCACGGGCAGCTTGAGTTCGTTCTTGATGGTGAGCACCACGCCACCCCGGGCGGTGCCGTCCAGCTTTGTCAGCACGATGCCGGTGAGCTCCGCCACCTGCATGAACTCCTTGGCCTGATTGACCGCGTTCTGACCGGTGGTGGCGTCCAGCACCAGCAAGATCTCCCGGTCGGCGTAGGGCAGCTCTTTATCCATGACCCGGTAGATCTTGGCCAGCTCCTCCATCAGGTTCTTTTTGTTGTGAAGGCGGCCCGCGGTGTCGCAAATGATGATATCCACGTCCCGGGCGATGCCCGCCTGCAGCGTGTCGTAGACCACCGCCGCCGGGTCCGCGCCCTCTTTATGTTTGATGATATCAACGCCGGCCCGGTCGGCCCACACGGCCAGCTGGTCGATGGCCGCCGCGCGGAAGGTATCCGCCGCGCCCAGCAGCACCTTTTTGCCCTGAGCCTTATACATGGAGGCCATTTTGCCGATGGTGGTGGTCTTGCCCGCGCCGTTGACGCCGATCATCAGGATCACGGAGGGGATGGTCACCAGGCCCATATCCTCGCCGCCGTAGAGCATATCCGCAATGATGCTCTGCAGCTCCTTTTTGACCTCGCTTGTCTTCTTGATCTTCTCGCTTTTGACGCGCTCCTTGAGCTCTTCCACCACCTGCACGGCGGTGTTGACGCCCACGTCCCCCATGACGAGGATCTCTTCCAGCTCGGTATAGAGGTCGTCCTCAAACCCGTCGAAGGAATCCAGCATGTCGTCGATGGCGTTGTTCATCTTGTTGCGGGTCTTCGACAGGCCGAAGTTGATCTTGCTGAAAATACCCATTGTTTACACTCCTATTATCAGATCTGCTTAAAGGAAAGCTTTTCTTTCTAATTAACGTTGAGAGTCGGAAGTCATCAGTCGGAAGTCGGAAGTCCCGCAACCGAAAGATGCTTCTTCCTCATTAACGATTTTTTGTCAATATGCCTGGATCAGTTTTGAAAGCATTCTTCTGACTTCATCGCATAACGAAAACGCTTTTTTAGTCTGCGCTTCCGACAGGTAGTTGATTCGATGACAAATCATCAACTGTGTTTCCAGTTCGGAAAGAGATCCTTTCGCAACATGCAAAAACTGCTTCAGTTCTTTGTCGGTCTGCCTTCCGTCGCCCTCTGCGATATTGGAAGGAACGGAAACCGCTGCCCTGCACATCTGATTGGCAAGGGAAAAACGTTCTTCGGGAGGTAACAGTTTTGTAAGGCGGTATATTTCCTCCACCAGATCCATCGCTTTCTGCCAGACGATCATCTCTTTATAATTTGTCCAACCCATTGATAAAACCTCCCAATGACAATCAAACTGTCCGTCAACCGGACTTCCGACTTCCAACTTCCCACTTCCGACTCAATCATCCAACCGCAGCTTCTCCACCATCTCCGCCGTCTTCAGCTCCAACAGCTTCGACACGCCGCGCTCCTGCATGGTGACGCCGTACATGATGTCGGCCTCCTCCATGGTGCCCCGGCGGTGGGTGATGAGGATGAACTGGGTCTCGTCCGTCATCATGCGCACGTACTGGGCGTACCGCAGCACGTTCACGTCGTCCAGCGCCGCTTCCACCTCGTCGAAGATGCAGAAGGGGGCGGGGCGGACCTTTAAGATGGCGAAGAGCAGCGCGATGGCGGTAAGTCCCTTTTCGCCGCCGGAAAGCAGCGTCAGGTTCTTGACCTTTTTGCCGGGGGGCTGGGCCTTGATGTCGATGGCGCATTCAAGAATATCGTTCTCGTCCTCCAGCACCAGCTCCGCCTCGCCCCCGCCGAACAGCTGCGTGAAGGTCTCGCGGAAGTAGTTGTTGATGGCGTTGAACCGGTCGCGGAACTGCTCGCTCATCTGCGCCGTCAGCTCTTCGATCATGCGCAGCAGCTCTTTTTTCGCCTTTTCCACGTCGTTTACCTGACCGGACAAAAACTCATACCGGGAGGAAACCTCTTTATATTCGTCGATGGCGGCCACGTTGACGGAACCCAGCGCCTTGATCTGGCCCTTCAGCTCCGTCAGGCGCTTTTGCGCCTGGGGCACCGATTCGATCTCCGGGGCGGCCTCGATGGCCTCCCGCCGGGAGAGGGCGTATTCCTCAAACAGCTTGCGTTCGATGTCGTTCTGTTCCTTTTCCAGCGCGGCGCGGCGTTCTTCCAGCCGGACCAGCTCCGCGCCCAGCTTTTCCCGTTCCTCCGTGCGCTGCTTTTCCTCCGCGCGGGCGTCGGCGACAGCCTTTTCGTATTCCTCGCGGCGGGCGAACAGCTCCGCCACCGCAAGGTCGGTCTTGGCGATCCGGGAGCGCAGCATGGCGGCGCTCTCCCGCGTTTTTTCGGAATTTTCTTTCAGCTCGGCGTTCTGCGCCCTGACCGATTCCATCTCGGAAGCGATCTCGTCCTTGCGGTGCGACAGCTCCTCCTTGCGGCGGGTGAGCGACAGGATCAGTTCCTTTTTGGATTCCTGCTCCTTCATCAGCGCGACGGTGCGCAGGTTGACCTCGCTGATCTCGTTGTTGATCTCTTCGCGCTCCGCCAGCAGCGTATCCCTGCCGCCGGAAAGGGTCTGCAGCTCCTGCTCCTTGGCCAGCCGCCGCGCTTCGATCTTTTCGCGCTCCTTCTGCGCGATCGCCACGTTTTCATTCAGATAGGCGATCCGTTCGCCCGCGTTCTCTTTTTCATCCAACGTATCCTGCAAAGACTGCTCCGCCTCGGCCAGCTTTGCCTCCGTGGTGGCCAGCACGCCCTGCAGGCGCACTTTTTCTTCATTTTTCTCGATCAGCTCGGCCCGCATGGCTTCGTAGGAGGCCCGCTCGTTGGAATAGCGCTCCACGGCGGACTTCATCTCCGCCTCGCGCTTTTCAAGGCCCTCCCGCATGGCGGCGATCTCGGTTTTCAGCCGGTCCGCCTCGCCCCGGCGGGAGAGGAAGCCGGAGTGGTTCACTTTTGAGCCGCCGGTCATGGAGCCGCCCGCGTTGATGACCTGCCCGTCCAGCGTGACGATCTTGAACTGATAGTTGTAGCTTTTGGCGATGTTGATGGCGCAGTCCAGGTCCTCGCACACGGCGATGCGCCCCAGCAGCGATTTGATGATCTCGTCGTAATCCGGGTCGCAATCCACCAGCCGGTAGGCCAGATCGATAAAGCCGTAGCGGCCTTCCAGACCGTTTTCCCGCAGAACGCGGCCCTGTACGGAGCTGATGGGCAGGAAGGTGGCCCGCCCCGCGTTGGAGGATTTCAGCATATTGATGGCCCGCTTGGCGTCCTGCTCGGTCTCGGTGACGATATCCTGAATGGCGTTGCCCAGGGCGGTTTCGATGGCCGTCTGGTATTCCTCCTCCACCCGGATCAGGTCGATCAGCGTCCCCCGGATGCCCGTCAGGGTCCCATGGGAGGCCTCCCGCATGACGGCCTTGACGCTGCCCTGGTAGCCCTCCATGTTCTTTTCGGTGTCTTCCAGGAAGCGCAGCCGCTGCTGCTTGGCCAGCAGGTCCAGCCGCGCCTTTTCGTGGGCGGTTTTCAGGTCCTCCGTCTTCTGCACGGCCTTGTTGACCCGCAATTGGTAGCCGGAGGCCATGTTGTTCAGCTCAGCAGCCTTTTCCGCCGCCTCGTCCACAGCCTGCCTGTCCTTGTCCCTTTGGGCGGTCAGCTCGCGGATCTTCTCTTCCTTTTGTGAGACCGCGGCCTCCGCCTCTTCGATGCGGGTCTGGATCTCCTGCGCGGAGGAACGGGATGCGCTGATCATGATATCCGTCTGGGAGAGCTGCAGCATGATCTGCGACAGCTCTTCGCTGGCGGCGGTGTAGTCGTCGGAGTAGGCCTCGTCGCTCTTTTTCAGGCCTGCCAGCTTGTCCGCCAGCGCCCGAAGGGCTTCGCTCTCCTTGTCCGCCTCCTGCTGCAGCGCGGCGATCTGCGCCCTGCTGTCGGCAATTTCGGTATCGATATCGCCTGTCGCGTTCTCCTGCATGGTCAGATCGCGAGAGAGGCGTTCCAGCGTTTCGTTGTTGTGGGTGACGGAGTTGTCGTACACCGCCGCCTGGGCGTCCAGCGCGGCGGCCTGCTCCTCCAGCCGGGATTTTTCTCCCCGCAGACGTTCGGTCTCCACGTTGATCTCCCGTGTGCCCTCGGTGGCGTTGTCGATATCGGCGGAGAGCTTTTCAAGGATCTGCCCCGTCAGGTCGTACTGGCTCTGGGCAACGGAAAGCTTGTTTCCCTGCTCGCGGATCTGCTCGGCGGAGCGGTTGAGGGTATGTACCCACAGGCCGATTTCCAGCTCCTTGCGCTCGGCGGCATAGACAAGGAACTGCTGCGCCTTTTTGGACTGCTTTTCCAGCGGCCCCACACGGGACGCCAGCTCCGACACGATATCCCGCAGGCGGACGAGGTTTTCCTCCGCCTGATCCAGCCGCTTGATGGCGTCCGCCCGGCGGTAACGGTAATGGGAAATGCCCGCCGCCTCTTCAAACATATCGCGGCGGTTGTCGGACCGGGCGGAGACCATCTCCTCGATCTTGCCCTGCCCCACCATGGAATAGCCGTCGCGGCCGAGGCCCGTATCCATGAACAGCTCGTTCACGTCCCTGAGGCGCACGGTCTTGCCGTTGATAAGATAGGCGCTCTCGCCCGAGCGGTAGTATCGCCTGGTGACGGACACCTCAAATTCGGGGTTATTCAGCGCCCCGTCGGTATTATCCAGCCGCAATGTGACCTCCGCGAAGCCCTGGGGACGGCGTTCCCCCGTGCCGGAGAAGATCACGTCCTCCATTTTGGATCCGCGCAGGGATTTGGTGGACTGTTCGCCCAGCACCCAGCGGACGGCGTCGGAAATATTGCTTTTGCCGGACCCGTTGGGCCCCACGACCGCGGTGACGCCGCTGCCGAAGGTCAGCACTGTTTTATCCGGAAAGGACTTGAAGCCCTGCATTTCCAATGCTTTTAAATACATAAAGTCAATATAGCTCCTAAAGTTAAACCTATCAAATTATTATAGCCGATTGAACGGGGAATAGCAAGCGTTTTGAAAGAAAGAAACAGGCAAATTGGCGGTTTGTCGATGTAACACCGTAGCGCGGCACCTCAGTGCCGCTATTTGCACAAACAACTACCGTAGCACGGCGCATTGCGCCGTCTGGAGTGCCTGGTACAAATAACTGAATTGCAGGGAGGAAACTGTCCCGCAAAATGCTTCACAGAGGGAAGCAAATCATCATAGGCAACCGCCAGACGGCGCAATGCGCCGTGCTACGTGATGTAACTTCTCCCTCGCAGCGGCACTGAGGTGCCGCGCTACCGCATGGGTCAACATCTCGACATATCCCTATTTCACTACCGAGACCGCTCCCATTTGGACGGCCCCGTCCTGTTTCACCGTCACGTCATACCCGCGGGCGCGGAAATACGCAAGATTGGACTTTTTCTGCCCGATCATTTTGGAGAGGTCCCGGGGATTCACCCGGGCGGTATATGTCCCTGCGGGAAGCGCTCGCAGCCGCTCCTCCGCCATATCCCTGAAAATGCGGCTTTCGCACAGTTCGCCGAAGGCAGGGTGGTAGACGCCGGCAAGAAAGCCTTCTTCCACGTTTCCGCCGGAGTGGAGCCCCAGCCGGATCACCCGGATGCCGTTTGCCCGGAACAGCCGCAGGAGCGAGGCGCAGAGGGCGACGGAATCCTCCAAAGAGGGAGGGACGTATTCCCCCCGCCGCCACAGATCGGCCAGCTTCGTGTGTTCCAGCACCACCGTGGGGTAGATGCGCACGGTATCGGGCCGCAGGTCCACGAACCGCCGCGCCGTGTATGCGTCCTTTTCCGCGTCGGAACCGTACAGGCCCGTCATCATCTGCAGGCCCAGCGAAAAGCCGTACCGCCGGATCCTTTCACAGGCCGCCGACGTGTCCTCCGCCGTGTGACCCCGTTCGTTGAGGGCAAGGACGGTATCGTCCATGCGCTGCGCGCCAAGCTCGATGGCGGTGACGCCGTACTCCCTTAAAAGGGACAGCACCTCGTCGTCCACGCAATCCGGCCGGGTGGAGATGCGGACGCCGCCGAAATCGCGCCCTACGTAGGGCCGCGCCGCCTCCAGACAGGCGATCATTTCCTTCCGGTCGATGGCGGTGAAGCTGCCGCCGAAGAAGGCGATCTCGCTGTTTTGCACGTCGTGCTCGCAGGCCTTCGCCGTCTCGCAGGCGTCCCGGATTCTCTCCGCCGTGAGGGGCCGCGTCTGCCCGGAGATGGTCCGCTGGTTGCAGAAGACGCAGGTGTGGGGGCAGCCGAGGTGCGGCACGAACAGCGCCACGTTGACGTGCTTCATCCGGTGATGCCCATCAGGGCCAGCGCCTCTTTCGCCGCCGCCTGCTCCGACTTTTTCTTGCTGTGGCCAACGCCGGTGCCGATCAGATTGGAGTTGAGATAGACCTCCGTCGTGAAGGTCTTGTCGTGGTCGGGGCCGCTTTCCGCCGCCAGCACGTAGGTCAGATGCTCGTCGGGATTCTTCTGGATGACCTCCTGCAGGATCGTCTTGTAGTCCGTGACGGAGGCCACGTCCTTTTCAGTATGGGAGACGAAGCGCAGCACGAATTTCTTCGCCGCCTCCAGACCGCCGTCCAGATAGATGGCGGCGATCAGCGCTTCAAAGGCGTCCGATAAAATGGACGGACGCTCCCTGCCGCCGGTCTGGTCCTCACCCTTGCCCAGCAGCAGGTATTGACCCATGCCGATCTCGTTCGCGAAAACCGCCAGTGATTTTTCGCAAACGGCATTGGCACGGAGCTTGGTGAGTTGCCCTTCCGGCGTGCCGGGAAGGGACTTGAACAGGTATTCCGCGGTAATGAACCCCAATACGGAATCGCCGAGGAATTCCAGCCGCTCGTTGTTGACGCCGGTGCCCCGCTCGTTGGAATAGGACGAATGGGTCAGCGCCACGCGCAGCAGATCCTGGTTTTTGAAATGATAGCCGATGGCTTTTTCGATGGTTTTCATGGTGTCCTTTCGTTGTCTTCAGGTAGCACGGCGCATTGCGCCGTCTGACGATTCCGGCAGAGATAACGACTATTGTATGACAACGACCGTTCCCGGCAGGTAATACGCTCAGGGGAACAAATCGTTATGGGGAGCCGACAGACGGCGCAATGCGCCGTGCTACGATAGTTGTTTGCGCGAATAGCGGCACTGAGGTGCCGCGCTACCGGGTTATCTCAGTTTTTCGGCGTCTATGTACGCCGCGGCGTCCCTCATTCCTCTCTCGCAAATCGCCGCGTAGCGGGCGCGTTTGTCCCGGATGCGGTCGGGCAGGGGCGGCAGCAGGCCGAGGGCAGCGCCCATGGGCTGGAAATTCTTGATGGTATCGTCGGCGATGTAGCGGGACAGCGCCCCCAGCATGGTGGTCTCGGGGAACAGCACCGGGGCTTTGCCCTCAATGCGCCTGGCCGCGTTGATGCCGGCGAGGATGCCCGCGGCGGCGGATTCCATATACCCCTCCACGCCGGTGATCTGCCCGGCGAAGAAGATATCGGGATGGTCCTTCATATTGAAGGCGGAGGTGAGCACCGCCGGGGAATTGAGGAAGGAGTTGCGGTGCATGACGCCGTAGCGGACGAAATTGGCCTCCTTCAGCGCGGGGATCATGGAGAACACCCGCTTCTGCTCAGGGAATTTCAGGTTGGTCTGAAAGCCCACAAGGTTATAGAGGGTCCCCTCCCGGTTCTCCTTTCGCAATTGGAGCACCGCCCAGGGACGGTGGCCGGTTCTGGGGTCCCGCAGGCCCACGGGCTTCATGGGGCCGAAGCGCAGGGTATCCGCGCCGCGTTTCGCCATGACCTCCACGGGCATGCAGCCTTCATAAATACCGCCCTTTTCAAAATCCCGCAGGGTGACCACCTCGGCGGAGACCAGCGCGTCATAAAACGCCTCATACTCCTCTTTGTTCATGGGGCAGTTGATGTAATCGTCGTCGCCGCCCCGGTCATAGCGGGAGCTGGCGAAGGCGTGGTCCATGTCGATGCTCTCCGCATCCACAATTGGCGCGGCGGCGTCGTAAAAGCTGAGCCGGTCGCCGCAGAGCTTCGTGATATCTTCACTTAATCGCTCGCTGGCCAGCGGCCCGGCGGCCACGACGACGATCCCCTCCCGGGGAATTTCCGTGACCTCCTCCCGCACCAGCTCGATCAGCGGATCGCTCTCGATGGCGGCGGTGACGGCGGCGGCGTAGTCCTCCCGGTTCACAGCCAGCGCGCCGCCGGCGGGGACGGCGGTCTCTTTCGCGCAGGCCACGCACAGCGAGCCCAGCAGCGCCATCTCGTTTTTCAGCTCCCCCGCCGCCGAATCGGGGCGGGAGGCCTTGAAGGAGTTGGAACAGACCAGCTCGCACAGCTTTTCGCTCTTGTGGGCCGGAGAAAACCGCACGGGCTTCATCTCAAATAGCTGCACCGGGATGCCCCGTCTTGTCAGCTGCTTCGCGGCCTCCACGCCGGCAAAGCCGCCGCCGATCACCGTCACACGATCACTCATCGTCTTCCGCCTTTTTCTTCTTTCCTTTTCTTTCAAAGCCGCAGTTGGGGTCAAGGCATTTATACACGCCGCCCCGGGCCTTGAACAGGGATTTACCGCACTGGGGGCAGGTTTCGCCCGTGGGCATATCCCAGGTCATGAACTTGCATTCCGGATAGTTGGAGCAGCCGTAGAAGGTGAAGCCCCGCTTGGACTTCTTGCTGATCATCTTGTTACCGCACTCGGGGCAGAAGCCCTCGGTCTCCACCACGTAGGGCTTGGTAGTCTTGCACTCCGGATAGTTGGGGCAGGCCAGGAACTTGCCGAAGCGCCCCACCTTGACCACCATCAGCGCGCCGCACTTTTCGCAGGGGATTTCGGTCTTGTCCTCCTCCAATGCGATCTTCTGCCCCTCCATGGAGGCCTTGGCCTTGGCCAGCGTCTCTTCAAACTCGTCGTCGAACTCGTGGAGCATCTTCACGTAGTCGTAGCCCCCCGCCTCGATCTTGTCCAGATCCGCCTCCATACCGGCGGTGAACTTGGTGTTGACGATCTTGGGGAATTTCTCCTTCAGCAGCTCCGTGATGGCAATGCCCAGCTCCGTGGGCTTGAGGGTCTTTTTGGATTCCCGGATCACGTAGTCCCGGTCGAGGATCTTGGAGAGGATGGTGGCGTAGGTGCTGGGACGGCCCACGCCCGTCTCCTCCAGCGTCTTGATGAGGCTGGCCTCGGTGTAGCGCATGGGGGGCTGGGTGTAGTGCTGCTCGTCCTTCAGCTCCTTGAGCTTGAGGGCCTTGCCCTCGGTGAACTCCGGCAGGACGGATTCGCCCTCGTCGTCGTCCGCGTTGTTGTCATATAAGACGGAATAGCCGTCGAACTTGGTGGAATAGCCGCTGACGGTGAACAGGCACCAGCCGGGCTGCCCTTCTTTGACCGCGTGGATCTCAGTCTTGACCGTGTTCTGCACGCAGTTGGCCATGAGGCTGGCGATGAAGCGCCGCCAGATCAGGGAATAGAGCTTATACTGCTCCGACGTGAGGGAGCTTTTGGCTTCCTCCGGCGTGAGGGAGACGATGGAGGGGCGGATGGCCTCGTGGCCGTCCTGCGCCCCGGCCCGGGCCTTGAAGATGCGGGGCTTGTCGGGCAGGTACTTGTCGCCGTAGGTCTTGGCGATGAACGCGTTGCCCTCCGCGCGGGACTCCTCGGAGATCCGCAGGGAGTCGGTTCTCATGTAGGTGATGAGGCCCACGGAGCCGATGCCTTCCACGTCCACGCCTTCATACAGCTCCTGGGCTACCTTCATGGTGCGCTTGGCGGTGAAGCCCAGCTTGCGGGAGGCCTCCTGCTGGAGGGTAGAGGTGATGAAGGGGGGCGAGGGCTGCTTTTTGCGCACGCCCTTTTTGACGGAATCCACGGTGTAGACCGCACCATCCAGACGGGCGAGGATCTTCTCCGCGTCCTCCTTGCAGGTCAGCGGCACCTTGCCGTTCTCGTCCCCGGCGAAGGAGGCCCTGAAAGCCTTTTTTCCGGGCGGGTTCGTCAGCATGGCGTCAATGGTCCAGTACTCCTCCGGCACGAACTTGTTGATCTCCGCCTCCCGGTCCACGATGAACCGCAGGGCCACGCTCTGCACGCGGCCGGCGGAAAGGCCCCTGTGGATTTTCTGGGAGATGAACGGAGACAGCCGGTAGCCCACGAGGCGGTCAAGGATGCGCCGCGCCTGCTGGGCGTTGACAAGGTCAATATCGATCTTTTCGGGATGGGCGATGCCCGCCTCCACGCTGCGCTTGTTGATCTCGTTGAACTTGACCCGGTTCTTTTTGTTCATATCCAGGTGCAGGAGCGTTGCCAGATGCCAGGAGATGGCTTCGCCTTCGCGGTCAGGGTCCGTCGCGAGGATGACTTCGTCGCTCTTCTCGGCGGCCTCGGTCAGTTCCTTGAGCAGCTTTTCCTTTCCTTTGATGACCGTGTAGTTCGGCTCAAAATCGTTTTTTACGTCCACGCTGAGCTTGTTGGCGTACAGATCGCGGATGTGGCCCATGGAGGCCTTCACGTCGTAGCCGCTGCCCAGGTATTTTTTGATGGTTTTCGCTTTCGCGGGTGACTCCACAATGACGAGTTTTGACATGTTAACTTTCTTCCTTGTCTGATATTGATAATGGTTATTGTAACTGTATTTTACCGCCGGGCAGCACGGTGATCACGTCTTCCAGTTCCAGCTCCGTGACGGCCGCCTGTACCTTCGGCGCGGGGATTGCGCATCTGAGAATGATTTCGTCGATATACAGCGGCCCGTCCGCTGCCGCCCTTGCCACCGCCTTCGCCTCTTCGGAGAGGTCCTCCGGCAGAGAAACGGCGTGATGCGTTTGCGCGGCGGGAACGGATTCCGGCTGCCTGACGGGTTCCGGCGACGGAACCGGGGACGGGACAGGGATCTCATCCCACGCCCGGGAACGGCCCGGTCTTCCGTACAGCGCCTGCTCGTACCGGCCCGTCGGCGCTTCGTCCAGCGGGGTATCGGCGACAGGCGGCAGGTCGGAAAGGTCCGGGAAGAGCGTCCCGATCAGGTCCCGTGGGGCGGTCATCTGCCCTACGCCCTTGTTTGCCAGCGCGGCGCAGCCGGGGCTTGCAAGCCGCGGGGACACGGGCACGAACACCGGCCGTCCCTGGGTCATGGCGTCATTCGCCGTGATCAGCGCGCCGCTCTTGCCGCCGGCCTCCATCACCGCCGTTCCGACGGACATGCCGGAGATCAGCCGGTTGCGGTTGGGAAAATTGAAGAACCTGCCGGAGAGGCCCGGAAACAGCTCCGTCACGAAGAGAACGCCCTCCTCCGTCGGCCCCACGTCCTGCGCCGGGGAAAATCCCCTGCCGAGGACCGTGATGGCGCCCGCACCGTGAAGCGAGGCCGCGCCAAAGGCCGCCGCGCTGTCGATACCGGCCGCGCCGCCGCTGACAGCGGTCACGCCGGAGGCCGCCAGCGCCTGCCCCAGCAGGAAGGCCGCGTCCGCCGCGTTGCGGGCGGCGGACCGGGCGCCCACCACCGCCGCCTTGCGGGGGTTCTTCAGCAATTCCGCGTCGCCCCGGGCAAACAGTACCGCGGGCGGGTTCTTGATCTGCCGCAGCAGCGCCGGATAATAGTCGGATTCATACGGAATAATCTGCCAGCCGTGCTGACGGCAGAGCTGTTCCGTCGCCAGCGCTTTCGGAGCGTCATACTCAAAAAAGCGGTCAGGCGAGAGCTTTTTCAGCAGGCCCGTTTCCTCGGCGCGCGTTTCCATCGCGCGGCAGAGGGCCTGCACGTCATGATATTTTTGCCACATGGCCGGGAAGGCAGCCCTCCCGCCGATGGCGTAGTGGATTCTTAGCCAGGCTGTTATCATTTCAGTCGAGTCGTAAGTCGTGAGTCGTGAGTCGTAAGATTGGGATCGGCATCCGTAAGCTTTGAAAAAAACAGAAGATCCGGAACCAATCAAGTAGTTCTCCTGCTATTGCAAATTCGATTGATTCTATGCGCCGCAAGGCGCACTTACGACTTACGACTTACGACTCACGACTTACGACTCACGACTTACGTCTTTTTTACATATTCTTCTGTTTCAATACAAACATGGCGATTGCCGCAGCCGCGGCGGCGTTGAGGGATTCCGCCTTGCCCACCATGGGAATGGTGACCCGGTCGGTACACAGCGACAGCGTTTCGTCGCTGACGCCGCTGCCCTCGTTGCCGATGACCAGCACCGCGCCGGAGGTGAGTCGGAGTCTGGTGATATCCTCCGCCGAGGGGTCCGGCACCGTGGCCAGCACCCGCAGGCCTTTTTCGCGGCACTCCCCCAGCCATGCGCCGCCGTCGGCGACCGCCGTGACGGGAAAGCGCAGCAGCGCGCCCATAGAGGAGCGAAGCGCCTTGGGGGCATACGGGTCGCAGCCTGCGCCTACGATCAGGCCCGTGAAGCCCAGCGCCTCCGCCGTGCGGGAGACCGCGCCGAGGTTATCCGGGTTCTGTACCCCATCCAGGAACACGTAAAGCCCCCGGGGGTCGATGGGAAGGTCTGCCGTTTTTCTCTGACAGACGCAGAAGAAATACTGGGAGTTCTGTGTGTCGGAGAGCTTTTCCGCCGCCTCCTCGCTGAGGAAGAACGCGGCGCGGGCCGTCTCCCTGACCCGTTCAAACTCGGCGGCGTATTTGTCCGCCGCCTTTTGAGTCAGCAGCAGCGTTTCGATGATAACGCCGTTGTCGGCGGCGTCCGCGCAGAGCCTTGCGCCCTCCAGCAGGAACAGGCCCGTCTTTTTCCGTTCGCGCCGGTCCAGCAGCGCGGCGGCGGCCTTGACACGGGGATTGTTCTTTGAAGTCAGCAGTTCCATTTCTATTTAATGACAATATCCATGGCAATCTCACGGAAAATCAGCAGCAGCGCGATCAGCATGGTGGGCATCAGCCAGTAGTGGGCCGCTTTGCGCTGCACCTGAGGCAGGCTGCCGGGACGCAGCCGGGCAAAATTCCGGTTGTTCAGCACGTAGCCGACGAAGGCGACGACGCCGATGACAATGACGCCGTAGGTCACCGCCAAAGACAGCAGAATGCCCGTGTTTTCACCGGCGGAGGCGATGGCAAAGGAATAGAGCACGGAGATCAGATTGTTGAGGAAGTGCAGCAGAATATTCATCCACATGGAGCCGGATACCACGTTGAGATATCCCAGCGCCACGCCCGCCAGAATGGCGAAGGGCACCTGCGTCATATTACCGTGGACCAGCCCGAAGATCAGGGCGGAGGTAATGATGGCGAACCAGTCGCCGTAACGGCGCAGGGGCTGCATGACAAAGCCCCGGAACACCAGTTCTTCCAGCAGCGCGGGCAGCAACGCCGTGTGAACGACGGTCAGCAGCATCAGCAGGAGGCTGTCGGGCACGTTCGTCTGCTGCTCCAGCGTGTATTCATAGGAGCGGAAGGACACACCGAAGGAGGAGGCGGTGGAAACGATCATGGAGGACAGGACGTTGCCGATAAAGCACAGCCCCAGCCCCGCCGGAATCAGCAGCACCGTCTGCCAGCCGCCCCGCGGTTTATTGAAGGACATGCCGATCTTCGCCACGCCCACCTTGGAGAGCAGGCCGAACACCAGCGAAAAGGGCAGCGCCAGACAGAAGATGGAATACATGGTTTCCACCAGCAGCGAAAACAGCTGATCGTCCTTATATCGCTGATAGAGCGCGGGATTGGCCGTCAGAAGCAGGGAAAAGACGTTGGCGCAGAACAGATAGAGCAGCACGCCCGTTCCGGCGGCCATGCCCAGCAGCATGAGGGTACGGCGGGAAGGATCGGCAAAGGCCTCGCGAACCCGCTGCCCCAGCGTTTTTTTCGGCGGGCGGGGCGGATAGCCGTAGGGATAGCCGTAGGGAGGATAACCGCCCCCCTGATAGGGATAGGGAGGCCGGTTGCCGTTCTGCCCATAAGGGTATTGCGGATTCCCCGGGTTCTGGCCGTAGGGATATTGCCGGTTCCCCGGGTTCTGACCGTAAGGGTATTGCTGATTCCCCGGGTTCTGACCGTAAGGGTATTGCGGATTCCCCGGGTTCTGCCCGTAAGGGTATTGCTGATTCCCCGGGTTCTGACCGTAAGGGTATTGCTGATTCCCCGGGTTCTGCCCGTAGGGGTATTGTTGGTTCTCCGTGGGCTGACCGTAGGGATATTCGTTGTCGTTCATAGTGTCACCTGAAAAGATATTTAGTGGGAAGTGGGAAGTGGGAAATCGGAAGTCCCGGGGATCGGAAGATCTTTGTTGCAGTCACAGTAACCTTCTGTCGAGCCGTCCGACAAAAAATCGTTTCATACAACGCTGAAACGCTGCCGCAGAAGGACTTCCGACTGATGACTTCCGACTGGACGCTGCCGCCTGCGGCGTCAGCGTCCGCAGCACTGCTTATATTTCTTGCCGCTGCCGCAAGGGCAGGGATCGTTGCGGCCGATCTTCTTGTCCGCCACCACCGGTCCGTTGCTCTTCGGATCGCCGTTGGTCGTCAGTTTGCCCCGGTTGTCCTCCAGCTGGGTCATCCGGCGCGGCTGCGGCACACGGGCCTGCTGCGGCTGTTCGGTACGGGCATACAGGTCGGCGCGGAGGAGGAAGGACAGGACGTCCTTGTTGAGTTTCTCCAGCATCGCAGCGAAGAGGTTGTAGCTCTCGAGCTTGTAGACCACCAGCGGGTCCTTCTGCTCGTAGGCAGCGTTCTGGACGCTTTGGCGGAGGTCGTCCATGTCGCGCAGATGCTGCTTCCAATTGTCATCGATCTGGATGAGGATCAGCGTCTTGCTGAGCACCTTGGCGAGTTCGCGGCCTTCGGTCTCATAGACTTTCTGCAGGTTGACCGGGAAGCCGATGACACGGCGGCCGTCGGTCACCGGGATGCGGATCATCTGGTCGACATAGAGCTGGCCCTGCTTCTCGTAGATGGTCTTGAGGAGCGGCCAGGCCTTGGCGACAAGGTTGTCCATCCTGCGGCGGTAGACCTCGTCCATCTGCTCATACAGCTTCTGAGCGATCTCGGGACGCTTGGCCTTCTCGTAGAAGTCCTCGCCGAAGCCCGGGTCGATGGACAGCTGGGCCATCACATATTCGGAGAAGGCATCGAAAGGCATGCCCTCGGTCTTTTCCGCGATGACATTGGCGGTGTCGAGCATCATGTTCATGACATCGATCTCGATGCGCTCGCCGGAGAGGGCGTTGCGGCGGCGGGAATAGACCGCCTCGCGCTGGTAGTTCATCACGTCATCGTACTCGAGCAGGCGCTTGCGGATGCCGAAGTTGTTCTCTTCGACCTTGCGCTGGGCCTTCTCGATGGAACTGGACAGCATGCTGCTCTCGAGCGCGTCTTCCTCGGTCATGCCGAGCTTGTCGACGACACCCGCGATCCGTTCGGAACCGAACAGGCGCATCAGCTTGTCTTCCAGGGAGACATAGAACGTGGAGGAACCCGGGTCGCCCTGACGGCCGGCACGGCCGCGCAGCTGGCGGTCGACGCGGCGGGAGTCATGGCGCTCGGTGCCGATGATCGCCAGGCCGCCGGCGGCCTTGACCTCCGGGGACAGCTTGATATCGGTACCACGGCCCGCCATGTTGGTGGCGATCGTCACGGCGGCGCTCTGGCCGGCCTGGGCGACGATTTCCGCCTCACGGGCGTGCTGCTTGGCGTTCAGCACGTTGTGCTTGATACCACGCATCCGGAGCATGCGGCTCAGCAACTCGGAGGTCTCGACATCGGTCGTACCCACGAGGACCGGACGTCCGGCATTGGTCAGTTCCACGATGCGGTTGATGACCGCGGCATATTTCGCTTTCTTCGTCTTGTAGATCAAGTCGTCCTGGTCGTCACGGATGACCGGGCGGTTCGTCGGGATGACGACGACATCCAGCTTGTAGATCGACCAGAATTCGCCCGCCTCCGTTTCGGCG
>CADAMO010000030.1 GCA_902788995.1 Oscillospiraceae bacterium | reverse complement strand
TCTCCGGCAAGTACATGTACCTGTTTGAGGAGGACAAATACGAAGTCAACCTCGGCAAGCTGGAGAGTGGCAAGACCTACCGGGCGAAGATCATCGCCATGAACGCCTATGCGGAGACCTCCGCCCCCTTCACCTACACCTTCACCGCGGAATGATTGTCCGCCGAATATGACATAACGGAGCCCGGTCGTTGACCGGGCTCCGTTTGGTTGTTGGATATACAAATTGTAAGTTTGTCGAGCAGTTTCATGGTAGCACGGCGCATTGCGCCGTCTGGCGTCCGGACACAGTAACAATGTTCTGGTCATGAGAAAAACCGATGTTCCGACAAAAAAATGGGTGTGGCGCTGAAGGAAACACCTCAGACGGCGCAATGCGCCGTGCTACCAGATGACATCGCCAAATCCCTCTTGCTCAATCCCACTCGCACCCGGTGACGGTATCGAGATCCATGCCTCTGGTCTCGTGGGTTTTCAGCAGCACGAGGATCAGACCGATCAGAATACCGGGGGCGGAAATGCACAGCGTCAGGGTGGCGACGGCGGAATCGCCGAACACACCGAGAAGCGGCAGGGAGACCGCCATTCCGACGAAGGTGCCCAGCGCTTCGATCACGTAGGCGGAGGAGGTGACGGAGGAACGCAGATTCGTGGGGGAGGATTCCGACATCATCATGACGTTGATATCGCCCACGGAGGTGAAGCTGCCGACGCATGCGCCGGTCAGGAAGCCGACAAGATAGGGGTTCCAGGCCAGCTTGGCCCCAAAGGTAAACAGCAGCAGCGTGGTAAAGGTCAGCGCAGACATCATCGCCCCGGCGGGCTTTCTGCCCAGCTTATCGGAAACGAAGCCGAACAGCAGCTGGAAGACCGCGCTGCCGATGGCGAAGAGGAACAGCGCCTGCGTCACCACGCCGTTATTGGCGTTGACGGATTCCAGCGCCTGATCCAGCGACACCGCGCCGGAGGCCGTCATATGACCGGCGTACCCGTAGGAGAGCATCGTCTGATAATTCATGGTGATGATAAAGCCGAGGTTGTGGAAGGCCATGAGGATGAACAGCCAGCGGTGCTGCTTATGGCGCATGGCGAACCGCAGCGCGTTGAAGAAGCCGCCCTGGGCGTTCTGCACGTCCTTTCTGGCCTTTTCCTGCCGGATCTCCTCCTCGCTCATTTTCAGGTACCGGAGGCGGGAATCGATGAACACGTCCGTTTCCCGGGCAAAGAGCAGCACGAGGAAGGAGGCGGCGAATCCGATGATGGCCGGGACCAGGAACACCATGCGCCACTGGCTCAGCTCGTGCATGAAGATCCGACGGAACAGCGGGATCAGCATCAGGCTGAGGGTCGCGATGGACCTGATGACGGAGAGGATTTTCGCCCGGTGTTTTTCCGGCGACGTTTCCATCACGTAGACCACCTGCATGTCGTTGGGCACGAAGAACGAGATGATGCAGAAGCCTATCACGTACATCGGGATGCTGCCGGAAAGATGGATCAGCGTCATGCCCAGCCCCATGCCGAGGGTGTTGATGATCAGGAACAGCCTGCGGCCGAAACGGTCGGACAGCGTTTTATAGAACAAGGACACGGCGATACAGGGAAACGAGAGCAGGTCGATCGTGCCGATCTTCGACAGCGACTGATCGCCGTATCCGGCGAAGAGGTCCTTCGCGATCTCCGTCTTCATCTGCCGGCAGATCTCGGACGCGATCATATCGGTGACAAACACCAGCGTGATCACAAACAGCATATAGATGAGATACGTATTGCGTCTGGGGCGGGCCTTTTCCCTTTCCCACTTCGCAATCTCCTTCTGTTTTTTCAGCGCGGCCTGACGCTGTTTTTCCGGAGAAACCGTTTTTGCGGCCATAGAGCAAACCTCCGATCCGATTATCGTATAAAATCAGCATAGCACACATCATTTTTTCTGTCAAGAAAGCAGGCGTTTTTCTTCAAATGCGGTTGCATTCTTCCGGCTTCTGTTTTATACTGTTGAATGAAAAAGAGAGAGGAAAACCGGAACCATGATTAAAAGCAATCTGCACACTCACACGACCTTTTCCGACGGAAAAAACGCGCCGGAGGAGCTGGTGCTCACGGCGCTGGAAAAGGGATTTTTCTCATTGGGCTTTACCGACCACAGCTACACGCCCTTTGACGAAAGCTATTGCATGAAAAAAGAGGCCTACCCCGCCTACAAAGCGGAGATCAGCCGTCTGGAAGAACAATATCAAGATAAAATCGAGCTGTACTGCGGCACGGAGTTCGACTTTTACTCGCCCCCCGAGCTGAAAGAAGGTTTTGACTATTTGATCGCCGGGGTACACTATATCGAGGCCGGCGGCGTCTATTACGCCGTGGACCACTGCGTGGAGGCCACGCGGCAAGGGATCGACGAGGGCTGCGGCGGCGACGAAAACGAGTACGTCCGCCGGTACTATGCGAACGTGGCGGACTGCGCCGCGCTGCGCCCCCTATACATGGCCCATTTCGATCTGCTGACAAAGTTCGGCGTCATCGACGAAGACAGCAACTATTATCGCAAAACGGCGCTGGAGGCGCTTGACGTCCTGCTGGACGCGGGAATCCCCATCGAGATCAACACCGGGGCGATGGCAAGAAAGAAAAAAGACGTCCCTTACCCGGCGGCCTTCCTGATGGAGAGGATCGCCGAACGGAACGGCTATGTGGTAGTGGGCAGCGACTGTCACGATAAAACGCAGTTGGATTACGCCTTTGACGACGCCCTTGCGCTGGCAAAGAGCACGGGCGTCAGGAACGTGCTGGTCTTCCGGGGAAGAAGGCTGGTTTGTTCTGAAGAAGTCGAGGGGAGATAAAGGGGGATTTGTCGGGGCAATATCGGTAGCGCGGCACCTCAGTGCCGCTGTCAGCAAATGTTTCTTTCTAAACGGATTTTGGAATTATAATATGCTTTACCTTAAAAGTTAACCATTGTCTGACTGGAAAAACCGTCTGTAATGCTGTTTGTGCCAATAGCGGCACTGAGGTTCCGCGCTACCGGATTATCTCGCAAAACTGCCAATTTGCCAGCGTCTCCCAAACGCCTCGTTCTATCGAATATCCGTGTACCCATCGTTCCGATAGTCGACGAACACCCGCACGTTGAAGGTTTTGCCGCATTTGGGGCATTTGGTGGTGTGCTTGCCGCGGACGCGTTTCAGCCGAAGCCTGACGCCGCACTGGGGGCAGTTTTTGAAAATATACTCTTTGTTGCGGAGGTTCTCCGTCTTCTTTTCAAGGATCGGGACGACTTTGTTCCTGATCCTTAAATATTTTTCGTTTTCAAGGCTCCGCTTGTAGGTGTTGCGGGAGAGGATGCGGAACACCGCATACACGTACACCGCCGTGTTCAGGAACGAACAGACCCGATAGATAATATACATAGCGCGCGCCACCAGCATGAACCGCAGCAGAAAGCAGACCGCCCAGAAAAAGATCCCCAGCCCGAACAGGAACCGGCCGAACTGGTCGAACCCATACCGGCCGTACATAAACCGGCGCACTCTCTCCAAAAAATTCATCGTCGTTTCTCCTTAACAACAAAATCCGCCGTAATACGGCGCGCGGCCGCTGCCGTTCTGCGCGAAGCAGTAACTGAGCCCGTTGCACACGGCGTTGATCAGGCAGCACCAGAAGCACCAGCGGGAGAACCGCAGCCGGGGCAGGCCGTAGGAACGGCTTTGCGTCTCATATTCCACACCGGCGGTCGTCAGCTTTTCATACAGCTCCCGGTACTCGGGGTTGTCCGGTTCCTTCTCGCAGGCGACGCGGGCGAACTGCACCGCCGCCATGCGGTTGCCAAGCCCCACGTGGGCCACCGCCGCGTAATAATACCAACGCCCGCTTCGCTCGTCGATGGTGTTCAGCAGGCTCCAGGCCTGCGAAAAACGCCGGTTGAGCAGCAGCACCTTCACGCTCTCCAGCCGCTGAGCGTCCGTCCCGGAATAGGTCCGCTCCTCCGCGCCGTCCCGGTAGCCCGTGTACCACGTGTAGGTCCGAAAGCCCCCGAAGGGATCGTACCCCTGCCCCGCCGGGGAACCGTATCGGCCGGAGGAAGAAGAAGCGGAAGAAGACGGCGTGTAGCCGTTTTTGATCTGATCGTAGGCGGCGTTGATCTCGCTCATCTTTTCCGCGGCCGCCGCGTCGCCCGGATTCAGGTCCGGGTGATATTTTTTTGCCAGCTTGCGGTAGGCCTTGGTGACCTCCTCGTCGCTCGCCCCGGGAGAAACGCCGAGGACCTGATAGGGATCTCTGTTCATCGGTCGTCTCCTTTCATTGCTTCCGCCGTCTGCTCGCAGCGTTCTTTGCGCCGGCGGCTTTCATAGACCGTCCATATGCCGGAATACAGGACGTTTTCGATCAGTTCCGCGTCCTGCTTCACCGGCAGCCGTCTGTATTGTTCCACCACGTCCGCCATCAGAATATCCAGCGCCGTTTTCACGTCGTCTTTTTTCATCATGATCAGCGGATTGTATTGTTTCTTTTTGACGTCCTTTTTCAGGTCCACCGCCGCGTCCATCACATAGATGGCCTTGCCCAGCGAAACGCCGAAATCGTATAACAGGTCTTTGTGTTCCAAGCCGTCCACGGCGAACAGCGCCCCCATCAGTTCCCCGAAGATCCCGGCGGGCACGTCCGGCATCAAAATATCGGATCTTTCCGCTGCGGAGAGGCGTTCCAGACAATCCGTAACGGCTTTGCAGGGGACGGGGTATTTTTCCGCCGCCTGTTCCGCCTCTCTGCGGAAGACCGCCGCTTTGACGGAGGCCGCGACCGAACCGTCGTCCGTTTTATCGTCCAGGAATTTATAGTAGGACAGGGCGACGTTCATCTCGGCGGCGTAGGAGGTAAAGCGGTTTACCTCAAAGCGGCGCCGGGTCAGGTGGATCGGGCAGCGCTCCGTCAGCGTCTCATAAGGCTCCCCCGTCACGGCGGAGAGCACCAGGATCAGGAACGCCAGGTCATAGGTCAGGGTCAGCCGGTCGATAAAACCGTGCTCCTTGCCCAGCGCCCGGCACAGGCCGCAGTAGACCGCCCGGTAGTGCGCCCGCTGGTCCTCATTCAGTTTTTCGGGGTTCGCCACCACAAAGCCGAACATCTTCTCACCACCGTACCAAAGCGATATCGTTATTGTTAAAAATATAACGTATTGCTTAAATTTGGTTTAATAATAGCATATTTTTACCCGGGATAGCAAGGAAAATCCGTATAAAAGAAAAAAACAAGTTGATTTTTAATATACTTTCCTGTAAAATAGTATGTTAGTAAAAACAGGAGGATATCAAAATGTTAGTATCTGCAACCGAAATGCTCAAAAAGGCCAAGGCCGGCCATTATGCCGTCGGCCAGTTCAACATCAACAATCTGGAGTGGACCAAGTCCATTCTGCAGACCGCGCAGGAGCTGAACTCCCCCGTCATCCTCGGCGTTTCCGAGGGCGCGGGCAAGTATATGTGCGGCTTCAACACCGTGGCGGACATGACCAAGGCCATGATCGAAACGCTGGGCATCACCGTTCCCGTGGCGCTGCATCTGGACCACGGCACCTATGACGGCGCTTACAAGGCCATGAAGGCGGGCTTCTCCTCCGTTATGTTCGACGGCTCCCACTACGCCATCGACGAGAATATCGAGAAGACCAAGCAGATCATCGCGGACGCGCACGCGGCGGGCATCTCCGTGGAAGCGGAAGTGGGCGCCATCGGCGGCGAGGAAGACGGCGTGATCGGCGGCGGCGAAGTGGCCGACCCCGCGGAGTGCAAGCTGATCGCGGATCTGGGCGTCGATATGCTGGCGGCCGGCATCGGCAACATCCACGGCAAATATCCCGAAAACTGGGCGGGCCTGCGCTTTGACGTGCTGGACGCCATCCAGCAGAAGACCGGCGCGATGCCCCTCGTGCTGCACGGCGGCACCGGCATCCCGGCGGACATGATCAAGAAGGCCATCTCCCTGGGCGTTTCCAAAATCAACGTGAACACCGAATGTCAGCTCAGCTTCGCCGAGGCCACCAGAAAATACATTGAGGAAGGCAAGGACCTGCAGGGCAAGGGCTTCGACCCCAGAAAGCTGCTGGCCCCCGGCTGCGAAGCCATCAAGGCCACCGTCAAGGAAAAGATGGAGCTCTTCGGTTCCGTCAACAAGGCGTAATATGACCGCGCACGAAGAAGAGGCGCGCCGACTGTTCTATCAAGGCTGCAACTGCTCTCAGGCTGTGTTTGCAGCCTTTTCCGATTTATTGGGACTGGATAAGGCGGCCGCGCTGAAAATGTCCGCCTCCTTCGGCGGCGGCTTCGGCCGGATGCGGGAGGTCTGCGGCGCCGTGTGCGGCATGACCATGGCTTACAGCTTTCTCTACGGCTATTCCGATCTGTCCGAACCCGGGCCGAAGATCGAGAACTATCAAACCGTCGCCCGCATGATGGAGCGGTTCAGAGAAGAGATGGGGTCTTACGTCTGCAAGGATCTGCTGGGCATCAAAGAATTCATTTACGACCCCGTCCCCAAGCCCCGCACGCCGGAGTTTTATGAGACGAGGCCCTGTCTCAAGTGCGTCATGACGGCGGCGAGGATACTGGATGAAGAAATCGCACGGCACAACGCAGACAAAGACCGGTAGCGCGGCACCTCAGTGCCGCTGCCGGGGAGAAACAATCTTTTTTCTGCTTGACAATCAACAATACCACTGTCAGTAAAGAACCGCTGCGGATAGGCGTCTCCTTCTGACAAGTTACAACAGTCAACAGCGGCACTGAGGTGCCGCGCTACCAGGTTTCCGAAAGGACAATTCACCCCATGCACGAAACTGACATCCTCCCGGAGCAGGTATTGCTTCTGGGAGTGGATACCGGCGAATACGACGCGGACGCCTCCATGGCGGAGCTGGTGCAGCTGGTGAAAACCGCCGGCGGCGAGGTGGCGGGCACGATCCTGCAAAAACGGGCCCGTCCCGACAGCGTCACCTACCTCGGACGGGGCAGGCTGGCCGAAGCCAAGGAATTCTGCGACAACGGCCGACTGGACCTGATCGTCTGCGATACGGAATTATCCCCCACCCAGAACCGGGTATTGGAGGACTATTTCGGTATCCGCGTCATCGACCGCACCGTGCTGATCCTCGACATCTTTGCCGCCCGCGCCCGCAGCGGCGAGGGAAAATTACAGGTGGAGCTGGCCCAGATGAAATACGCCCTCACGCGGCTTTCCGGCAAGGGCACGGCCATGTCAAGGCTGGGCGGCGGCATCGGCACCAGAGGACCGGGCGAAACCAAGCTGGAGACGGACAAGCGCCATATCCGGCGGCGCATCCACACGCTGGAACAGCAGCTCGACGAGCTCTCCAAACGGCGGGAGCGCCACCGGGAACGGAGAAGAAAGGACGGCGTGACCACCGTCGCCATCGTGGGCTACACCAACGCGGGCAAATCTACGCTGCTGAACACCTTGACCGACGCGGGCGTGCTGGCGGAAAACAAGCTGTTCGCCACCCTTGACCCCACGGCGCGGGCCATCCGGCTGCCGGACGGGCGGGAGGTCATGCTTATCGACACCGTGGGATTCGTGTCCCGCCTCCCCCACTTTTTGGTGGAAGCCTTTCAATCCACGCTGGAGGAAGCCACCTCCGCCGACGTGCTGCTGATGCTCTGCGACGCCAGCGACCCCGACTGCGAGGCACAGGCCGAGGTGACGCGGGACATTCTGAAAGAGCTGGGCGCGGAGGACAAGCCCCTGATCACCGTCTATAACAAGTGCGATATCGCCGACTCTTACCTGCTGCCGGTAACGCAGAACACGGTGAAGATCTCAGCGCTGAACGGCGTCGGCATCAGCGGCCTGCTGGAATGTATCACGGAAAACCTGCCCCCCACGCGAAAGCGGGTGCTGCTGCTGTTCCCCTTTGATAAAGGCGGCCTTGCGGCGAGGATCCGCAGCCGCTCGCGGGTACTGAAAGAGGAATACCGGAACGACGGGCTGTTCATGGACGCGGTCATTGACGTGGCGGACATGCACGCCGTATTGGACTATATACAGGACGAAAAAGAGTTAAAGGAGACGTAACGATGGAACGCTATCTGATCATCAACGCCGATGATTTCGGCATGTGTCACGCGGGGAATCTGGCGACGTTTGACCTGCTGCAAAAGGGCGGCATCACCTCCGCCACCATCATGGCCCCCTGTCCCTGGGCAAAGGAGGCGGCCCTTTTTGCCGCCAAGCACCCGGAATACGCCATCGGGCTGCACCTGACCACCACCAGCGAGTGGGGAACCTACCGCTGGGGACCCGTCTCCCGCGGGGACGTGAGCAGCCTGATCGACGAGGAAGGGTTTATGTGGCATGAATCCGACCAGTTTGAAAAGGCGGCGGACCTGGCGCAGGTGGAGGCGGAGATCGACGCCCAGTACGACAAGCTGGCGCAATTCGGCTTTACGCCCTCCCACTTTGACAACCACATGGGCAGCCTTTACGGCGTCGCCACCGGCCGGTTTGAGCTGCTGGAGGTGGCAATCAAGGCCTGCGCGAAGCACGGTGGGATGCCCTTCCGTTTCCCTTCCAAATTCACCGACGAGCAGTTCAGCAACAAGATGCTGGATATTCAGGTGCCAAAAGAAGTGGTGCTGGGCCTGCTGGACCAGGTGACCGCCGGGGCCACCGCCGCGGGCGTGGCGGTGCTGGACTACCTGATGCCCGGCGACTGGGACGGCCCCCAGAGCGAAAGCTACGAAAACTACCGGGAGTATATCTTTGAAAAATACCGCGCCTTCCCGGAGGGGATCATCGAGACCTACATCCACCCGGTGATCGAGTGCGAGGAGGTCAAGGCCATCTGCGGCAGCTGGCAGCGCCGCAACTGGGAATACAAACTGTTCAGCGACCCCAAAACACGGGAATTTATTGAATCCCTCGGGATCAAACTCATCAACTACCGCGACCTCAAACGGATGCGGTTCGGATCGTAACAACCATGCAGATTTTAATGAGCCGGATGCGGGCGGCCATGGAGCGCTATGACATGATCGCCCCCGGCGACCGGGTGGCGGTGGGCGTTTCCGGCGGAAAGGACTCGCTGGCCCTGCTGAAGGGCCTGGCGGAGCTGCGCCGGTTTTACCCCGCGCCCTTTGAAGTGGTGGCGCTGACCGCCGACCCCGGCTTTTTCGGCAAAGAGGCGGATTACTCCGCCGTGCAGGAATTGTGCGACAGTCTCGGCGTAGAGTATATCATTCGGCGCACGGAGCTATATAAAGTCATCTTTGAAACGAGGAAAGAGAGCAATCCCTGTTCCCTCTGCGCCAGAATGCGACGGGGGATCCTCCACGACATGACGAAGGCCGCCGGGTGCAATAAGCTGGCGCTGGGCCACCACATGGACGACGCGGCGGAGACGTTTATGATGAACCTGCTCTCCGGCGGGATCATCGGCAGCTTCCGCCCGGTGACCTATCTGTCCCGCAAGGACCTCACCGTGATCCGCCCCATGATTTTCGCCACGGAAAAAGAGGTGGCCTCCGCCGCCCGGCGGGAGAATTTACCCATCGTCAAAAGCCCCTGCCCGATGGATAAGACCAGCGAGCGGCAGAAGGTGAAGGAGCTGATCGCCGCGCTGGAAAAGGACTACCCCAACCTGCGGGGGAAGATCACCGGGGCCATGCAGCGGGGAAATATTACAGGATGGTAAACGATACCGTTCGGGGCATAATTTTAACAGCAAAGCACCTCAGAATCTTTTTGTCGGAATTACATCTTTACTATTGTTGGTTTTTATGCTATTCTGTTTATGAACAGGCAGGTGAAGAATGATGGATTCATATGCAAAAACAGAATACTGGTTTGAGAGCGCGGAATACGATTTGCAGACGGCAAGGGCGATGCTGGAAACCAAACGGTATCTCTACGTCGGCTTTATGTGTCATCAGACGATTGAAAAGGCGCTGAAAGGTATTTTTGTCGCACGGAACCCCGATGAAGAGTTGCCGTATATCCATAAACTCGTTCGTCTTGCCAATTTATGCGGATTAACAGAAGAACTGAGCGACGCGCAGTTATTTCTGCTGGATACGTTGAATCCGTTGAATATCGAAGCTCGCTACCCATTAAATAAAACCCTGCTGCTGCAATCGTTGACGCAGGAACGCTGTCAAACGCTGATTCAGGAAACGGAGGCGTTGTTTCAATGGCTGAAAATGAAGTGATCCGCATTGCAAAAGCATACGCCGAAAAGGTCCGCGGGATCATGAACCCAAAGGCCGTCATTCTTTATGGCTCCCATGCCAAAGGAACGGCGACAAAAGACAGCGATATTGATATTGCCGTGATCGTCGACAGTATCGAGACGGATTATCTTTCCGCAATTACGCAATTGTGGCGTTTAACACGGGCGGTCAATGATGAGATCGAACCGGTTCTGATTATGGACGGTAACGACGAAAGCGGTTTCTTAAAAACAATACAAACAACCGGCATTGCAGTATAATCTATATTACAAAAAAATGACGGCGGGGTGAATTGATCACTCTGCTGTTTTTTAATATCATTTTCAGTTGACAAAGCCATTGTTTTGTGGTATGATTTGTTTAACATTTCATACCACAGGGGTGTTTTTATGAAAAAACCGAAGGGCAAATACGCGTGGAGCGTGACGGTGGGGGCCAAGGGACAGATCGTGATCCCGAAAGAGGCGCGGGACCTGTTCCACATCGAGCCCGGCGACACGCTGCTGCTGTTGGGCGATGAAAAACAGGGCATCGCCATCCCGCCGAAATCCACGTTTTCCAACCTGTTTTCACACATTTTCGGCGCAGAGGACGCGCCTGACGGAGAGGAGGACTGACCGTGGCCATTCTGGAAGTAAAGGGCCTTACAAAGCGCTACCCGTCGTTTTTGCTGGACGGGGTGACGTTTTCCATGGAGAAAGGCCGCATCATGGGCCTCATTGGGCGCAACGGCGCGGGCAAGACCACCACGCTGAAATCCATCTTCAACCTTGTCCATCCGGACGGGGGCGAGGTGCGCATCTTCGGTCTGGAAATGCCCAAGGAGGAACGGGAGATCAAACAGCGGATCGGCTACGCGGGCGGCGCGGTGGATTTTTACAGCCGCAAAAAGCTCTCGCAGATCGTGGACGTGACCAAGCAGTTCTACGATAACTGGGACGACGACGCCTGCCGCAAATACCTTGACGCGTTCTCGCTGGACGAAAACAAGACCCCGCGGGAGCTGTCCGAAGGGATGCGTGTCAAATTCAGTCTGACACTGGCGCTGTCTCACCGGGCGGAGCTGCTGATCCTCGACGAGCCCACCAGCGGGCTGGACCCTGTCAGCCGGGCGGAGCTGCTGGACGCCTTTCTGTTTCTGAAAGAAAAGGGCGTCAGCATCCTCTTCTCCACCCATATCACGTCGGATCTGGAAAAGTGCGCCGACGATATCACCTATATCGCAAAGGGAAAAGTGCTCGCTTCGCAGCCCCTGTCCTCCTTTATGGCGGAGAACGCCGCCGCGGGGAACGGAGACACGCTGGAAGAGATCATGGTCCACTATGAAAAGGAGTCGCTGTATGAAAAGCTTGCTGATGAAAGAGTTTAAGCTGGCCGCTTCGCCGCTGGCGTATATTTTCCTTGCGGGCGCCCTGATGACGCTGCTGCCGGGGTACCCGATACTCATGAGCGCGTTTTTCATCTGCTTCGGGATCTTCCACTCCTTCCAGAACGCCAGAGAAGTCAACGACGTGCTCTATACGGTGCTGCTGCCCGTCAAAAAAAGCGACTTCGTGAAAGCGAAGTACGCCTTTACCTGTATCATTCAGATCTGCGGGTTCGTCCTGTGCGCCGCGCTGACGGCGGTACGCATGACGGCGCTTTCAACGGCGGCGCCCTACGTTTCCAACGCGCTGATGAACGCCACGCCAGTGTACCTCGCTTTCGTGCTGCTGATTTTCGCCGCGTTCAATTGGTTGTTTGTGGGCGGGTTCTTCAAAACGGCGTATAAGATCGGTATCCCGTTCCTGTCCTTTGGGATAGCAACGCTTTTGCTGACAGCGCTGGCGGAAACACTGCCCCATCTGCCGGGACTGACCTTTCTGCACGATCCCGCAGGGGAACGCCTCGGGCTGCAATTTGCCATCCTCGCCGGGGCAGCCGTCATTTACGCCGCCCTCACCGCCATTGCCTGCAACAAAGCGGAAAAACGGTTTGAAGTCATTGATCTGTAATAATACGACGTCGGTTGAAACGTTTTCATACAACAATCCCCCTGAACCGCGAGTGGTCAGGGGGATCGTTCTTTGGAAAAGGAGGAGTTGTAGGGGCAATATCGGTAGCGCGGCACCTCAGTGCCGCTATTTACAAAAGCTTCATTCAGCAACATGAAAAATCCGTTGATCCGTTTTTTCAGACAATACCTTCTTTTCCGGTTGATAAAAAAAGATTGTTTATGTCACGAGCGGCACTGAGGTGCCGCGCTACCGGATGATCTCGCCAAACTCCCGATTTGTCAATCACGGCGTTTTCAGATACTTTTCCCGCAGGCGCAGCAGCAGGGCGGGCGGGATATCGTACTGCCGTTTGAAGAAATCGAATTCGTCGCTGAAATTGGCTTCGATCTCGTCAAAGATCCGATTGCAGTAGGCGGCGTTCACGTCCATCAGCACGTTGGCGCTGTGCAGCCGCCTGCGGCCGTGGATCTTCAACGGCGCCAGCAGCCGGACCTTCATGATCTCCGGAAAGGTGAACCGCCGTGTGGCCAGATAGTCCGCCACGATCGCTTCCCGCGGGACGCCCAATGCGTAGAGCATCAGCATGGTGACAACCCCTGCCCGGTCCTTGCCGGCGGAGCAATGCCACAGCGCCGCGCCGTCGCACTCCGCCACCGCGGTGAAAATCTCTTTCATCAAGGGCCTGACGTGATCGTCAAAGACCAGCTTGAAATACATATCCGAAAACACCTGCTCCGGGCGGAGGTCGGGATCGTCGAACATGCTCAGCCACGTTTCAACGGAATAATCGTCCCGGGCGATGCCGAAAAAGCTGTCGTCCAGCAGATTGCAACGCAGCGAGCGCACGCCGGGGATCGACGGGTCCGGCGCGTTGGCCGTCTCCACGTCCATCCGCAGGTCGATCACCAGCTTCAACCGGTAGTCGTTGAGAAGCTTGCGGATATCCGCAGACGAGGCCCCCGCGAGGGCCTCCCCCCGCAGCAGCCGCCTGTCAACGATCCGCTTTCCTCCCACGGCGGGCTTGCCGCCGAGATCTCTCGTATTCCTCAGCCCCTGAAAGGCGATCCGTGTGATCATTTTTCTCTTTCCCTTATCCTTTGATATTTGAAATCAGCTTCATCAGCGGTTTTAAAAACTTCGGCGTATTGAAAATGACGACCTTCATGCCTGCTCCCTCCCATCAGCATTTCATCGACAAGATACCGACCAGCACCAGCGTCAATGCCAGCGCAATGATAATGAATTTCGTCGGGAAGCAGTATGCAAGGAACAAACCCGCGCCGAATGCAATCAACAATACGCCTTTTACGGAAGCACGTTTCTTCATACGCCACCTCGATGGAAATGATCGGCGACGTTTCTGAGAACGCCGGCCAATTCATTATACGCCGAAGCGGCCCAAAAGGTGACAAAGGAACAATGCTCCATTGCCTATTGCCTATTGCCTATTGCCTATTGCCTATTGCCTGTTGCCTATTGCCTGTTGCCTGTTATCTGATAATCCTTCAGCCCCTTGACCTCTTCATACATCTGGCGGTAACTGTCGTAGCGTTCCTGCGCGATCTCGCCCCGCTCCACGGCGGCACGGACCGCGCAGCCCTTGTCGTTCAGATGAGCGCAGGAGCTGGCAAACCGGCAGTCGTCCGTGAAAGCGGCAAACTCCGGGAAGCAATCCGGCAGGTCCTCTTTGCGGATCTTTTCGCTGTCGCTCAGCAGGTCGAAGGAGGAAAAACCGGGGGTATCCATCACAAAACCGCCGCCGCAGCGATAAAGCCGCACGCTGCGGGTGGTGTGGCGGCCCCGGCCCAGTTTATCGCTGATGTCGTTGGTCTCCAGCGAGAGGCCGGGCACCAAGGCGTTGATCAGGCTGGATTTTCCCACGCCGGAATTGCCGGCGAAGGCGCAGGTGCAGCCCTCGATCAGCGCCGCAGCCTGCTCAACGCCCTCCCCCGTCACGGTGCTGACGGCAAGGGCGGTAAAGGGCGTTTTGCGGTAGATGGCAAGATAAGGGGCCGCGTCCCCCAGGTCGCACTTGGAGAACAGGATCACCGGCTCCACCTGATGGGAGACGGCAAAGGCGGTGAGCTTATCCAGCACCTGCAGATTCGGGCGGGGACGTTCTACCGAGGAGAGGATCAGCAGCCGGTCCACGTTGGCAACCGGCGGGCGGCGCAGAAAGTTCCGCCGTTCCTTCACGGCGGTGATCACGCCCTTGTCGCCGTCGGTTTCGATCTCCACCTCGTCGCCCACCAGCGGCGTGATGTTCCGGCTGCGGAAGGCCCCTTTGGCCTTACATTCAAAAACGAAGTCAGCGGCTTCCACATAGTAAAAGCCGCTGAGCGCATGGATAATTTTTCCCTTCATCCGCGTTACCGCATCAGTCATAGTCCACGTCTTCCTCATTCTCTTCGGGCTCGGTATCCTCCTGATTGCTGCCGGCGCCGGTGCTCACTACCAGCGTGATAACGGTATCGCTGTTGTAGGAGGAAGAGCTGCCAGCCTCGGGGGTCTGAGAGATCACGTCGCCGGAGGGGACGGAGCTGTCGTTCTGATAGCGGGTATGCAGCTTGAAGAAGCCTGCCGCGTTGAGGGTCTCCGTCGCCTCCGTCAGGGACATGCCGGTCACGCCCGGGATGGATTCGCTGACGGAATAACCGTAATTGGTCAGGTTGCTCATGCTGGGCGGCGACGTGGTGAAGTCGATGTTGCCGGAATAGATCTGTACGGAATCGATATAGATCTTGAAGGTGTTGTTGGAGCCGGTGCCGGTGAAGCTCAGCTCATAGTTGCTGCCGTTCAGGCTCACGTCTTCAATGGTATCGTAGGTGCTGCCGTTGAGCACGGTGATCAGCGTGCCGGTGCTGCCGGACCCCACGTTCGGCAGCGGGATGGTGAACTTCACCGTGTTGGCGGCGGGCTTGCCGGAGCCGACCACCAGATTGACGTAGGAACCCGCGTTGATCTGGCTCATGGCCACGGGCGTCTGGTTGATGACCAGCCCTTCCATGGAGGCGGAGCTGGCGCCGGTGGTCACGGAGCCAACCTTGAGGCCGGCGCTTTCAAGCTTGGAGCGGGCGGCTTCCAGCTCATAGCCCACCACGTCCGGCACCCGGAGCGCGTCCACGCCGTCCGCGCTGGAGGCGTAGTAGACGTACACGATGTCGTCGCGGGCGATGTATTTGTTGGCGGCGGGGTTGGTGCTCAGCACGGTCCCCTCGTCCTTGGTCTCGTCAATCTGCGCCACCAGCATGACGGTGAGGCCGTCGCCGGTGAGCAGCGCCTCCGCCTCCTTGGCGGTAAAGCCGGTCACGTCGCGCACCAGGATCATTTCGCCGCTGGTGGCCACTGTCAGCTTGATGATGGTATCCTTGGAGACCTTCTCCCCCGCCTCGGGCGCCTGATTGCAGACGTGGCCGTCGGCGTAGGAGGAGTTGTATTCGTACTGGGGCGAATCAATGATCAGATCGGGATATTTCGCCAGCACCTCGTCGTACTTCATGTTGAGGAAGTTGGGGACCTCGATCTGATCTTTATTGAACCAGCCGAAAATGTCGATCTTGTCGATCAGACGGCTTTGGGAGGTGGAGGAATCCTCTCCCGTGATCACTTCCCGGATCGTATCGCCGAAGGCGGCCAGGAAGACCACGCCCACGATCAGCACCAGACAGATGGCGATGGCCAGCAGGATCGGGATGGTGATGTTGCGGGGACGGTAATCGTCGTCGTCATCATCGTCGTCATAGTCGTATTTCTCCCGCTTTTTCGCCGGGACCCGCTCTTTGCGCTTCGGCGCCCTGCGTTCGTTCTGCGGCTCGGCGGGCGGCTCGATCACCGCTTTGGTCTCCTGCGGGAGGGCCGGCTCGATGGGTTCCTCCGGCTCGCCGGGGATAAACTTCGTGGGGGTCTGGTCGATAAAATAGGAATAGTCGAATTTGATCTGGGGGTTGCGTTTGAACTCGTCAAGATCCAGCAGGAACTCCGCGGCGGACTGATACCGGTCGGCGGGGTTCTTCTGCATGGCACGCAGGGTGATCTGCTCCAGCCCTACGGGGATGGAGGCGTTGATCTCGCTGGGGCGGACCGCGTCCTCCCGCACCTGCATCAGGGCGACGGATTCGTCGCTGTCCGATTCAAAGGGAAGGCGGCCGGTGATCATCTCGTAGAGCACCACGCCCACAGAATAGATATCCGATTTCTCGTCGGTATAGTCGCCTCTGGCCTGCTCGGGGCTCACGTAGTGGACCGAACCGATGGCGCCGTTTTCCGCCACGGAGAGGGCCTCGCCCCGGTTGAAGCGGGCAATGCCGAAATCCATGACCTTGATGGAGGCGTTGGGCAGCAGAATGATGTTCTGGGGCTTGATATCCCGGTGGATGATCCCCTTGTCATGGGCGTGCTGCAGGGCGCGGAGAATCTGCACCGTAAAATGGACGGCTTCCTTCCACTCCACGATCTTCTGCCGCTGGATGTACTCCTTGAGGGTGATGCCCTCCACGTGCTCCATAACGATATATTGCAGGTCGTCGCCGAAGCTGACGTCGTAAACCTTGACGATATTGGGGTGGGCCAGCACGGCGATGGCCTTGGATTCATTTTTGAAACGGCGGCGGAACTCGTCGTTGGCCAGATATTCATCCTTCAGAATCTTGACCGCCACGGTCCTTTTATCCACCAGATCGAACGCCTTATAGACGACGGCCATGCCGCCCACGCCGATCAGTTCCTGTATTTCATACCGTTCGCCCAGCACACGGTTCTGATAATTTTCCACGCAACAGCTCTCCTCTCCGTTATTTCATCAGCACGACCGCGGTGATGTTGTCGCCGCCGCCGTTCTCATTGGCAGCGGCCACCAGCCGCTGCGCCATGCCGTCGCAATCTTCGGAAGCAAGGATCTCCGCGATCTTGTCGTCCGGCACGAAATTCGTCAGTCCGTCGGAGCACAGCAGTATTTTTTCATTCTCCGCGAACGGGAACTCGGAGAAGTCGATCTCCACTTTTTCCGCCACGCCCAGCGCCCGCGTGATGTAGTTTTTGTTCGGATGCACGGCTGCCTGCGCCTCCGTGATCAGCCCCGCGTCCACCAGATCCTGCACCAGCGAGTGATCCTTCGTCAGCTGCGTGAGCCGGTCGGTAAAGGCGTAGGCGCGGCTGTCGCCCGCGTGGGCCACCACCAGCCGGTCGCCGATGACCACCGCGGCCACCACCGTGGTCCCCATGCCCGCAAACGCCGGGTCCTCCGCCGCCTTGTCAAAGATCGTCACGTTGGCGGCGGTGATCGCGCTTTCCAGCAGCCGGATCACCGACTCGTTGGACATATCTTTCCGCCAGGCGGCGGCGATGCGGTCCGCGATGATCTTCACCGCGATCTCCGACGCCACGTCCCCGGCCTTGGCGCCGCCCATGCCGTCGCAGACGACGGCAAAGCAGGAATTACCGTCGGGGCACGCCGCCATGCAGTTGTCCTGGTTTGTCTCCCGGAGGATCCCCCGGTCCGTCAGAATGGAATACTTCATTTTCTTCTCCGCGCCGCCGGTGATGGCGGCGTTTTCCGATTGGCAGGTTTATTTCATGCTGCTTCTGCGGAGCTGACCGCAGGCAGCGTTGATATCCGATCCCAGTGTTCTGCGCACGGTGACGGCAAAGCCGCGCTCCGCAAGGAGGGCTTCAAACCGCCGCACGCTGTCGGTGGTGCTTTTTTTCATTCCCGTCTCCGCCACCTCGTTGACGGGAATCAGGTTGATATGGCAGAGCATGCCTTTCAGCAGCGCCGCCAGTTCTCTGGCGCAGGCGGGCGTGTCATTCACGCCGCTGACCAGCGCGTATTCAAAGGAGATGCGCCGCGAGGTGGCGGAGGTGTAATCCTTGCAGGCCTTGATAAGCGTTTCCACCGGCCACTTTTTGTTGACGGGCATCATGGAGGAGCGCAGCGCGTTGTTGGGCGCGTGCAGCGACACCGACAGGGTCAGCTGGAGGTTTTCTTCCGCCAGCCGGTAAATGCCCGGCACGATGCCGCAGGTGGAAAGCGAAATATGGCGCATGCTCAGGTTCAGACCGTTTTCATCGGTGACCAGCCGCAGAAACCGCATGGCGTTGTCGAAATTATCGAAGGGCTCGCCCATGCCCATCATAACGATATGCGAGACCCGCACGCCGTTATCCCTCTGTACGGTATAAACCTGCGACAGAATTTCGGAGGCCGCGAGGTTGCGCACCACGCCGTTCAAAGTGGAGGCGCAGAATTTGCAGCCCATCCGGCAGCCCACCTGCGACGAAACGCAGACGGAATAGCCGTATTTATACTTCATCAGCACGGTCTCGACGCATTCGCCGTCGTGCAGGCGGAATAAGTACTTGACCGTTTCATCATACTCTGAAATCAGTTTTTTTTCAATAGAACAGCCGAATATGACAAAATTGTCATGAAGCTGTTCCCGCAGCGCCTTGGGGAGATTGGTCATGCCGTCAAAGCTGTTTTCGCCGGCCTGATGGAGCCATTTGTAGATCTGCCCCGCCCGGTAGGCGGGCTGCCCCAGCGCTTTGATCTCCTCCGTCAGTTCGGGGAGATCCATGGAGAGAATGTCTTTTTTCATCACGGTTTCCTCCGGAACAGGGCGACGAAAAAGCCGTCGCCGCCATCCGGCTTGGGGAAGAAGGTTTTGTAGCGGGCGTTCCCGCAGAGGGAACGGTAAAACGGGTCCTCCGACAGGGAAAAACCGGTGGTTTCTCCAAGGAACCGGTCGCAGACGGCCTCGTTTTCCGCCGGATTCAGCGTACAGGTGGAATAGAGCAGCGTTCCGCCGGGCTTCACCAGCTCGGCGCAGCGACGCAACAGCCGGTATTGCAATTCGGGAAGCCCCGCAAGCGAGGCAGGGTCTTTATAGCGGATCTCCGGCTTTCTGCCGATCACGCCCAGCCCCGAACAGGGGGCGTCGCAGAGAACGCGGTCGGCGGGGGGGAGCTTGTCAGGCAGGTCCGCCGCGTCGCCCAGCACGGTCCTGACGCTTGTCAGCCCCAGCCGCGCGGCGCCCTCTTCGATCAATCGGATCTTATGTTCATAGACGTCGTTGGCATAAACAACGCCCTTGTCGTTCATGGTTTCGGCGACGGTGAAGGTCTTGCCGCCGGGGGCGGCGCAGCAGTCCACCACCGTCTCGCCGGGCTTTGCGCCCAGCAGCTTGCAGCACAGCTGCGAGGACCGGTCCTGCACGTGGAACAGCCCCTTGCGGAAGGCGTCCAGCGACGCGATATCGCCGGTGCCGGCGACGGACACGCAGCCATCAAGGTCGGTGGGCGTTACGGTCAGCCCCTCTTCTTCCAGACGGGCGGCAACGTTCACGCCCCGCAACGGGTTCAGCCGCAGAAACAACGGCTTTCTGCCCTCAAAGGCGGCCAAGATCTTCTCCGCCTTTTCATCGCCGTAGCATTCCGTAAAATGGCGCAGCAGCCAGCCGGGGCAGGAATACCGCACGGTGAGATAGGCCTCCCGGTCGCCTTCCGGCGGCCAGACGGGACCGCGGTCCGCGGCTTTTCGCAGCACCGCGTTGATAAGGCCGGCCGTAAAGCCGACCCCCATGCGTTTGGCTTGCGCCACCGCCTCGCTGACGGCGGCCCGGGCGGGGATCTTATCCATGAACAAGATCTGCAGCGCCCCCACCCGCAGGATGCAGAGCGTTTTCGGGTGCAGCTTTTTCAGCGGGGCGCTCAGGTATTGCGCTAAATTGTAATCCAGCGCCAAGCGGCGCTCCAGCACGCCGTAGACCAGCGCCGCGAACAGCGCCTGTTCCCTGCCGTCCGCAAAGGCCGTCTTTTCGGATTCCTCCGCCACGGACAGGGTGGAATAGGCGTTATCCTTTTCAATTTTCAGCAGCAGCTTCACCGCCGCGTCCCGGGCGCTTGTCATAGATAACGAAATACCTTTCTGAGCCAAATGGCAGTTTTCTCAACGTTTCCGCTTCGGCAAATCCAGTCGTTAGTTCTTTCTTCTGCCGGTAAAAATAATGATGAACCGCAGAAGGTTGGCCAGCGTCACCGCCAGCGACGCCACGTAGGTCATGGCCGCGCTGCGCAGCACCTTTTTCGCGCCGGAGAGCTCTTCCCCCTCCGCCAGCATGCCGGTCTCTTCGATCACCATCAGCGCGCGGCGGCTGGCGTCGATCTCCACCGGCAGCGTCACCAGCTGGAACAGCATAATGGCCGAATACAGCAGCAGGCCGATCCAGACCAGCGTTTCAAAGCCGAGGAAATAACCGACCAGCGCCAGCGGGATGCCGGCGTAGGAGCCGATCTTGCAGACAGGCAGGATCGAATTGCGCCACACGATGGGCTTATAGCCCAAGGCGTGCTGCGCCGCGTGCCCCGCCTCATGACAGGCGATGCCCACCGAGGCGATGCTGGGATTGTCGTAGACGTCCTCCGACAGGCTGATGACGTTGGTGCGCGGGTCAAAGTGATCGGAGAGGGTGCCGCCGATCTTTTCGATGCGCACGTCGCCGATGTTGTAGTAGCGAAGCACCGCCGCCGCGGCCTGCGCCCCGGTATACCCCTTTGAAGAGGAAACCTTTGCCATCTTCCGATAGGCGTTTTTCACCGCCGCCTGGGCGATCAGCGAAAGGATGAAGGCGGGAATCACCAGCAGCAGATAGGTCATATCAAACCCGTAGCCCACCCGGTGATAGCCCCCGTAGGAACCGTAGATATTCAGCAAAAACAACATGTTTGCCACCTCCCGGCAACAGGATACGATCGTCAGCTTAACCCAACGTAAAATGCGGGGCGGGGCTGTGACCGCGGAGGAAATCCGAAGCGCTCATACGTTTCGCGCCCTCCAGCTGCACTTCCAGCAGCTCCAGCGACGTACCGCCGCCGCAGCGGACGAACAACCGGCCGTCCTTCGCCGTCAGCTCGCCCTCCGCGCCCATTATGGAGTGTTCGCAGACGCGGGACGAATATATCTTGAAAATTTTTCGGTCGAATTTTGTTTTGGCCACGGGCCAGGGGTTCAGGCCCCGGATCAGGTCGTGCAGCGTTTTCGCGTCGTTCGTCCAGTCGATCTCCGCCATGGCCTTATCCAGCATGCCGACGTAGGTGGCCTCGGCCTCGTTCTGCTTTTCGGGGACGATCACGCCCTCCTCCAGCCCCTTCAGGGTTTTCAGCAGCAGCGCGGGGCAGAGGGACGCCAGCCGGTCGAACAGCTCGCCCGCCGTCTCCTCCGGGCCGATTTCAACAGTCTCCCGCAGCAACATGTCGCCGGTGGCAAGGCCCACGTCCATCAGCATGGTGGTCACGCCGGAGACCGGGTCGCCGTTGATGACACTCCACTGCACCGGCG
>CADAMO010000029.1 GCA_902788995.1 Oscillospiraceae bacterium | reverse complement strand
AACGCCCTCCTCCTGACTGCCGGAGGCCAAGCCGTTGGCCGTCATGGACCAGTGGGGACTGTTGCAGAAAAGAATGATTTTAGACGCTCCGTTCTTCACGGCAAGGTCCATCATTCGCACCGCGTTGGCGTCGCGGGAAAAGTCATATTCAAACGCGCCGGTCTCTTCATTCTTCACATAAAAGCTTTCGGTTTTCCTTGATTCTATCGCGACAATGGAAGCGGGGTTTTCTTTTTCACCGGCGCCGACGTTAAAGCGGAAAATATCAAGCCCGAGGCCTGTCTCTTTATTATACAGCCATTCGGCAATTTGCTCCGCCTGCGCAGCGTCGGTCACGTTCTGGGCCCACCAGGCGTCGGAGGTCCCGAAGCCCTCGTTTGTCTGATATGTCTCGTGCGCGTTGACCTGAAGGGTGTGGACGGGAAGTCTGCCGACCCACCCTGTAACTGTCAGAATCATACTAAGAAAAAACGTGATAAATTTTGTAAAAAAACTCATTACGTCGGCTCCTTTTCATTGTTGCTTTTATTATACAGATTCGGAGCGCTCATTTCAATCCTAATTTGGAAAATAATTGACACCCGGAGACACGATATGATATAGTTATCTTAAAGGAGTGATTCCCCGTTATGAAATATGCTTTGTTTGCGTTCTTTCAAAAAGTGATCGCTTTCTTCGCGGCGCTGTTCATGCTGGCAGGGCCGTCTGCCGCCCCGACCGATCATCCGGAAACCGATCTGCCTGCCGATTCTGTCTCCGCCTATGATCCTGCGGCGGCGGATTATCGTCTCTTTGCTGACGCTTCTTCACCGGCGCATGATATCAGCGATTTGCTGTTCGGCGCATTCTTTGAGGATATCAATTTTGCTGGCGACGGCGGATTATATGCGGAGATGGTCTCCAACCGTTCCTTTGAATTTACGACGCTTGCCGCAGGGGACGGGTTATTTGGTTATTCTTCAGTCAACGGCGCGTCGCTTTCGTTGACCAGCGACGCTTCCCGGGGACTTAACGTGAATAATCCAACCTTTGTCACGGTCCGGAATGACGCTGAAGAACCGGCAGGGATCGCCAACCGCGGCTGGATGGAAGGCATGGCCGTCAAAGCAGGGGAGCCTTATCGATTTTCCGTCTACGCCCGTTCAGCGGATTATGCAGGCGCGCTTTCCGTCAGGATCGCGGCCGGGAACAAAACTGTTGCAGCCGCCGAAATCTCCTCGGTTTCTGCCGACTGGCAGAAATACACCGTCGAGCTTGATTGCACGGAAACGGCGAACGAGCAAGTGACGGTTCAAGTGTTGATTGATAAGGGGGCGGTCGATCTTGATATGGTTTCCCTCTTTCCGGTGCATACCTATGGCGGCCGTGAAAACGGTCTTCGAAATGATTTGGTAGACGCTCTTGCGGCCATGCGGCCTAAATTCCTTCGGTTCCCCGGCGGCTGCGTGATCGAAGGCGAAAGCAAAGAGACGGCATACCATTGGAAGGATTCCGTCGGGGCTGATGAAAACGGAGAACCGCTGCTGTGGAACGGTGTTTACGGAGACGTTGCCGCGAGAAGGCAGGGAATCGACCTGTGGACCGATCTCGGCGCAAGTGAAGATCCCTATCCCTCCTTTATGAGTTACGGACTCGGTTTCTACGAGTTTTTCCAGCTTTGCGAGGATATCGGCGCAGCGCCGGTTCCGGTGCTTACGGCGGGGCTCTACTGTCAGATGCGCGGCAAACCCGCCGTGGATATGGATTCTGACGAATTCCGCGCCGACGTTCAGGATATGCTGGACCTGATCGAATTTGCCAACGGCGACGCCGCCACCAAATGGGGCGCCGTCCGCGCGAGCATGGGGCATCCTGCGCCGTTCGGATTGAAAATGGTTGCTGTCGGCAATGAAAATGAAGGACAGGTCTACTTTGAACGGTACGCTGCCTTCCTTGATGCGCTCCATCAGGCGCAAGCCGAACGTCCAGAGATCTACGGCGGGGTGGAAATGATCTTTTCATCCGGCGCCAGCGACGGGCTGAACGGCGGTATGTATCTGCCCTCCTATCAATTTGCCAAGGATTATATCGGGGACGGTGACGTTTCTGATTTCGCAGCCGCCACCGATCACCATTATTATCAGTCGCCGGAATGGTTTCTGCAAAACGCGGATTATTATGATCCCGGCAATTACAGCCGCACGACGGACCGTATGACAGATACGGTTTATGGCGGCGCGATTCCAGTATTCCTCGGCGAGTACGCCGCCCGATCCAATACCCTTTATGCCGCGCTGGCAGAGGCCGCCTATATGACCGGTCTGGAGCGCAACGGAGATATTGTCAAAATGGCGTCTTACGCGCCGCTGTTTGCCAGCACTACCGCCCGTCACTGGGCGCCTGATCTGATCTGGTTCAACAACGCGGAAGTCAGGCCCTCCGTCAATTACGAAGTACAGAAATTGTTTTCCGTCAATACCGGAAGCGCGCTTCTTAAAAGCACCATGATCGGCGCTAAAGTGCCGCAGAAAAACCTTTCAGGCCGTGTCGGCGTGGGAACCTGGTACACGGAAGCAGAGTTTGACAATCTGCTTGTTGTCAATAATACAACCGGTGAGACGATCCTGCAGGACGCTTTCTCCATCCCAAATTTCCGTTGGAACTGGCAGAATCCCAACGGCGGAAACTTCAAAATCAGCGGCGGCGTGCTGCGCCACGAGGGCACGGATATGAATTATTCCGATATCGGCGACGTGGCCTATTACGGAACCGATAACGGAATGACCAACTATACCTACAGGATCGACGCGAAAAAGACCGACGGCGAAGAGGGCTTTCTGATTCCGTTTGCCGTTCAGGATCAGGATAACGGGTATTTCTGGAATCTCGGCGGCTGGCAGAACACCATCTCCTGTCTGCAGAGAATTGAAAACGGCGTCAAAACCGGGCAGATTCTGAAAACAGTCTCTGATTTTACGGTGGAAACCGGAAAAACCTATCATCTCAAAATCGTCGTCAGAGGAACGCGTATCAAATGTTATGCGGACGATCGTCTTCTGATCGATTACGATACGGCAAACCCGGCTGAAGCGACAGCCTATCAGGTCGTTTCGCAGGATAACAACGGAAACGTGATCATCAAACTGGTCAACGTCACGGAACAGAAAAAGACGTTTGCCGTACGGCTGAACGGCTTTGACCCCACCGGCCGTGAATGTGAATATACGTCGCTGACGGGAGAAAGCATGGAGGCAGAAGAAGGCGTCGTTGCCTCCGGAAAGCTTGACCTGAATGATTCATCGTTCAATTTCACTGCCGCTCCCCGCAGCGTGACCGTGATCCGATTTAATTGACAGCTCGACAACCGCATCATGACAAGATGAAAACCTCCCGCTGACGCAAACGCGTTGACGGGAGGTTGCGCTATATAGATAAATAATCAATCAGATGATCCGGATGGCCTTGACGGCTTCGATCTGTTTCAGCGACTCAATGATTTCATCATTCACTTCATCGTCCGTATCAAACAGGCAATAGCCCACGTCTTTTCTCACAGCGTTGGCGCTGCCCTTGACGGAAACGCCTGCGGAGACAAGCGCCCTGCCGATTTCATCCGCGCAGTCGCCTGTCGTGACAACGGAGATCCTGACCTTGCCGGCGCGTTCGGCCGAAAGAGCAGGGAAGTTGACGGAATTCTTCACGTTTCCGTTGAGAAGATAATCGGAAAGCTGACAGACCGCCATCACGGCGCAGTTCTCTTCCGCTTCCGGGGTGGACGCGCCAAGGTGCGGAATGGCAATCACGCCATCCGTCTGCAGTTGGTCGTCGGTAGGGAAGTCGGTCGCATAGGCGGCGCATTTGCCGGAGGCAAGCGCGGCAAGGATATCTGCATTATCCACCAACTCGCCTCTGGCGAAATTCAGTACCCTCACGCCGTCCTTCGCTTTCGCGAGATTGGCTGCGCAAACGATGCCGCGGGTGGCGTCGTTAAGCGGCGCGTGCAGCGTGATATAATCGGACTTGACGAAGATATCGTCCGTATTGTCCGTCAGCGCAATTCCTTCCACCAACGCGGCCTTTGTGTTTTCATTGATAAAGGGATCGTAGCCGATGACTTCCATGCCCAGCGCCTTGGCGGCGTTGGCCACTTTGATGCCGATGGCGCCGAGGCCGAACACGCCGAGCGTTTTGCCGAGAATTTCGGGACCGGCGAAATTGCTCTTTCCCTTTTCGACGGCTTTTCCCACGTTCGCGCCCTCGCCCTTCAGCGTATTGCACCAGGCGGACCCCGCCACGATCTTACGGGAAGCAAGGAACAGGGCGCAAATCACCAGTTCTTTGACGGCGTTTGCGTTGGCGCCGGGGGTATTGAATACGCAGATGCCGTTTTCCGTGCAGCGATCAATGGGAATGTTATTGACGCCTGCGCCGGCTCTTGCGATGGCAAGCAGGTTATCGCCGAAGGCCATTTCGTGCATGGCGGCGGAACGGACGATCACCGCGTCGGGATTTTCAAAGTTATCGGCGCAGGCAAACGATGCCGCGTCAAAATTGGACAGACCGCTTTTGCTGATCTTGTTCAGCGTTAATACTTGATACATGATGGATTACCTCGCTTTCAGGAATTCGCCTTTTCAAATTCCTTCATGAATTCCACCAGCTTTTCCACGCCTTCCATGGGCATGGCGTTGTAGACGGAAGCTCTCATGCCGCCGGTGGTGCGGTGACCCTTCAGGTTGATGAATCCCGCTTCCGTCGCTTCCTTCACGAACTTTGCGTCAAGGTCCTTGTCGCCGGTGACGAAGGGAATGTTCATCAGGGAGCGGTCTTCGGGATTGATGACGCTTTTGAACATTTTGGAGGACTCAAAGAAATCGTAGAGAAGCGCGGCTTTTTTCACGTTGTTTGCGTGCACGGCTTCCAGACCGCCCTGCTCCTTGATCCATTCAAGCACCAGTTTGCACATATAGATCGTCCAGCAGGGAGGCGTGTTGTAAAGGGAATCGTTGTCCGCCTGGATCTTATAATTCAGCATGGTGGGGGTGAAATCCATCTCATTGCCCAACATATCCTCACGAATGATGCAGACAACAAGGCCGGCGGGAGCGATATTCTTCTGCGCGCCGCCGTAGACCATGGCAAATTTCGTCACGTCCAGCGGTTCGGACAGGAAGCAGGAGGATACGTCCGCGATCAGCGGCACGTCGCCGGTATCAGGGATATAAGGATACTTGGTGCCGTAGATGGTATTGTTCATGCAGATGTAGACGTAGTCCGCATCGGGATCGATATCTTCGCGGGTCACCTTCGGGATATAGGAATAGACCTTATCCTCGGAAGAGGCGATGGCTCTGGCGTCGCCGTATTTTTTTGCTTCCTGCCATGCCTTCTTTGCCCAGTTGCCGGTGATGATATAATCGGCTTTGTGGTTCTTGTTCATGAAATTCATGGGGATCGCGGCGAAATGCGTGGAAGCGCCGCCCTGCAGGAACAGCACCTTGTAATTATCCGGGATGTTCATGATCTCACGGAAAAGGCGCTCGGCGTCTTTGATGATGTCGTCAAACCATTTGGAACGGTGGGACATCTCCATGACGGACTGACCGCTGCCGTGGTAATCAAGAAGCTCTTCCTGTGCTTTTTTCAACGCTTCCAGCGGAAGCATCGAGGGGCCTGCTGAAAAATTGTAAACTCTGCTCATGGTACTCTTCTCCATTATTTAAAAGATTTTGTTTATTCGTCACGGTCCGCCCAGGACTTGGCGCGTTCAACGGCGCGTTTCCAGCCCTCGTACAGTTTGTCGCGTTCAGCCTTGGGCATCTGCGGCTCGAATACCTTCGCCACTTCGCGGATGTTTTCGATTTCATCTCTTGAGGTCCAGAAGCCGACGGCAAGACCGGCCAGATACGCGGCGCCGAGGGCGGTGGTCTCCACGCATTTCGGACGGTTGACCTTGGTCTGGATCATATCCGCCTGAATCTGCATCATGATATTACTGACGCTGGCGCCGCCGTCCACCCGCAGCTCCGGCAGCTCGATGCCGGAATCGGTCTTCATGGCCTCCAGAAGGTCGGTCATCTGATAGGTGATGGCCTCCAGCACGGCGCGGCAGATGTGGCGTTTGTTGGTGCCTCTCGTCATGCCGACGATGCAGCCGCGGGCGTACATATCCCAATAGGGAGCGCCGAGGCCGGTAAAGGCGGGCACCAGATAAATGCCGTTGGAATCGGGCACCTCTTCCGCCAGCTTGTCGCATTCCGGCGCGCTCTGAATCATCTCCAGCTCGTCTCTGAGCCAGCGGATCACGGAGCCGGCGTTGAAGGCGGAACCTTCAATGTTATAATACACCTCGTCGCCGATGCCCCAGGCGATACCGGTCACCAGGTTGTTTTTGGATTGTACGCGCTGCTTGCCGGTGTTCATCAGCAGGAAGCAGCCAGTGCCGTAGGTGTTTTTGGCCTGACCGGGCTTGAAGCAGGCCTGACCAAACAGAGCGGCGGGCTGGTCGCCGATGGCGGCGCAAATGGGAATACCGGCCAGCGCTTCAATACCGGGGATGCCCTGCGCCACGGCTCCGTAAACTTCGCTGGAGGGAGCGACGCGCGGCAGAATGCTCATGGGAATATCCAGCTTCTCACACAGATATTTATCCCAGCACAGGTTATCAACGTCAAACAGCATCGTTCTGGACGCGTTGGAATAGTCCGTCACGTGAACGCGGCCGTTGGTCAGGTTCCAGATCAGCCAGGTATCAATGGTGCCGAACAGCAGATTTCCCTCTGCCGCCAGTTCTCTTGCGCCTTCCACGTTATCAAGGATCCATTTGATCTTGGTGGCGGAGAAATACGCGTCGATGATCAGGCCGGTGTGCTCCTTGATGTAATCGCCGAGGCCTTCCGCCTTCAACTCCTCGCACATGGCGGCGGTTCTGCGGCATTGCCATACGATGGCGTTATAGATGGGTTTACCGGTGCGCTTATCCCACAGCACGGTGGTCTCACGCTGGTTGGTGATGCCGATGGCGGCGATATCCTTCGCCTCGATGCCGCCGTCGATCAGCGCTTCCGCCACCGCTCTCAGCTGGCTTTTCAGAATCTCTTCGGGATCATGCTCGACCCACCCCGCCTTGGGATAGATCTGCGGATATTCAAATTGCGCTTTTGATACAATCGCGCCCTGTTTATTGAAAACGATCGCTCTTGAGCTTGTGGTGCCCTGGTCCAGTGAGAGAACATATTTCAGCATAGTACGGGATTCCTTTCATAATAGATTTATAATTAAGTTTTATAATATATGATTTGGAAGGATATGTCAAGAAAAACACGGTTTTCACCCGCTAAATTGCATTACAGCGTCGAGAGCATCTGTGCAAACAGAGCGTTGGCCCACGCAAACCAACTGCGGGTAAAATCGGAAGGGTCGTCTTTATTGAAGGATTCATGCATGAAATACTTGTCCGCATGGGTAGCAGCAAGCATTTCAAGACATTCCTGTTTTTCCTGCTCATCCGTGGTGGTGAGGATCTGCATCACCAGCGAAATGTGCCAGATCTTATCCTTGCCGGTGTGAGGGCTGCCGACGCCTTTGGCGGCTTTTCCCTCAAAATAGAAGGGATTTTCCGATGAAAGAATAAACTTTCTGGTATTCAAATAAATCGGATCGTCCTTATCGCAATAGCCGATATAAGGCATGGCCAGCAGGCTGGGGGAGTTGGCGTCATCCATTAGGAGGTGGTGTCCGAGACCGTCCGTTTCATAGGCATAGATTTTGCCGATCCCCGGATAATCCACAATCCCGAACGTTTCGATGCCCTGACGGATTTCATCGAGGAGGGCTTCGCATTTGACCGCGTTTTCTTCGTCGGCATATCCGTCCCGCAGCAGCAGCGCCGCCTTCTTCATGGCGCAGACCGCCATCATATTGGCAGGGATCAGATAATTATAAACGCATCTGTCGTCGGAGGGGCGGAAACCTGACCAGGTCATGCCGGTGTAGCCCACCGGATTGCCCTTACCGTTAAGCGGTATCGTATCCGTTTCAGGGCAGTCGGTGCGGATGAAATAATAGACGGACTGTTCCGCATGACGCTGTTCGGTCACGAATACGCGCAGGATCGTCAGCAGCATCTTCCGGAAATCCTCCGTAAAGATGGAGCAGTCCCTTGTCACGTTGTAATAGTCGGCGGCCAGATAGACGGAGGCGCAGAGGGAATCCACTTCGTACTTGCGTTCCCAGATATAAGGCGAAGCAAAGTCCGTTTCATCCTTATGCGAGTTTTCGTTCTTTTCCTCATTGAAGGCGTTGGAGTAGGGATCGAGATTGACGTAGAAAACGTGACGGCGGATCACGCCTTTCATGATTTCACAGAGTTCGTCGCTCTCTTTACAAAGCGCCATATAGGGGCGAAGCTGCGCGGCGGAATCACGCAGCCACAGGGCGGGAATGTCGCCGGTGATGACGAAATAATCGCCGTTATCGCAGGGTTTGACCGTTGTTTCGATGGTATTGAGATAACATTGTTTTGCCAGCGGCGCCAGGGCGGGAAAAGTCTTTTCGGTTTTCTTCTCAAGTTCTTCGGCAAACCGCAACAGGGCAGAGGGGATTTCCATATCGTTTCCTTTCAAAAAAGCCCGGAGAACTCCGGGCAAACATATGCAGATAGAATGATTACTTTTTGTTCTTGCTGAGGTACTTCCAGCAATAGGCCGCAATGGCGGCTCCGACCAGGGGAGCAACAATAAACACCCAAACGTTTTTCAGCGCGTCTCCGCCGGCAAACAGGGCGGGCCCGAGGCTTCTGGCGGGGTTCACGGAGGTGCCGGTGAAACCGATGCCGAGGATGTGGACCAGCGTCAGCGTGAGGCCGATCACAAGACCGGCGATCTGATCGTTCTTGACCTTGGAGGTAACGCCGAGAATCGCCAGCACGAATACAAAGGTCAGAATGACTTCGATCAGCAGGGATTTGACGATGCTGCCATCTGTCAGTCCGTTGGTACCGAAGCCGTTGGCGGGATTATAAAAGATCCGCAGGCAGGCGGCGCCGACGATGCCGCCGACAAACCGGGAAACCCAATACCCGATGGCGTCATGAAGTGAAATCTTGTTGGAAATAAACATGGAAAGCGTGACGGCGGGATTGATATGGCAGCCGGAAATATTGCCGATGCTGTAGGCCATCGCAACGATCACGAGACCGAAAGCAAGGGCGGTCATCATGTAACCGGCGAGATCCGTACACCCAACGGTACAGGCTGTTCCGCATCCGAAAAAGACAAGGACGGCCGTGCCGATGCATTCCGCAATACATGCTCTGAAATTGATTTTTTTCATTTTTAAAACAACTCCTTTCGCTTTTTATTATAGAAGCGAAACGGTCTGTTTTCAAGTATTTTTTTGTCAAACCAAATTATTTTTTGTTAAGGATTGATTATTCCATCAAAATATGATATGATACTCACAAAAAATAGGAATATAATGTCAGATCTGGGGACTGTTCTCCGGATCACGGGAAGAAAAGATATGAAAAGAATTGCTGTCGTTGCTAATGACGTAGCGATGCCGGGTGAAAAAGGTCTCGGCAGATTATATTATTTTTCAGAGCTTTTAGCCGCCAACGGATTTGACGTTGAACTGATCACGGCAGATTTTCAGCACTGGGAAAAACAGTACCGGTCGCAGGAAAAGATGGAAGAGAGCCGTAAAAACGCGCCCTTCCGCATCACGTTCCTTCATGAACTTGCCTACACGAAAAACGTCGAGCCGAAACGGATTCTCAGTTACCGACTGCTGGCAAAGAACGCCGCAAAGCATCTTTCCGCCCATGAGTACGATCTGATCTATGCGCTTGTTCCGGATAACCATCTGGCGGCGACCGCCGGTCAATATGCCAAAAGCCGGTGTATTCCTTTTGTGACGGATGTAGAGGATCTGTGGCCGGAAGCAATGCGTATGGTGCTTGACATTCCCGTCGTCAGCGACATTCTGTTTTCCTATTTTACCGTCAACGCGAAAAAAGCCTATTCTCTTGCGGACGCCGTGGTAGGTTCATCGGATGAATACCGTGACGAGCCGCTGAAATACGGAATCAACGTGCCGAAGAAAAAAACCGTCTACGTCGGAAACGATCTTCAGAAATTCGACAGCTCCGTGAAAGAATTTTCCGGTTCTGTCGTGAAACCCGATGGTGAATTCTGGGTGACTTACGCCGGTACTATCGGCACCAGTTACGACCTGTTTACTTTTGTAGAGGCCGCCGGTAAAATTGCCGCACAGGGCAGAAACGAGATAAAATATCTGATCCTCGGCGACGGTCCCCAGCGTCCGGAACTGGAAGCGGCTGCAAAGAAAACCGGCGCCGATATCCGTTTTCCTGGGTTTCTTCCTTTCGGAGAGATGGCAGTTTATCTGGTCCAATCCGACGTGACGCTCAATTCTTTGGTAGAGAAAGCGCCCCAGAGCATCGTTTCCAAGATCGGCGACTATCTGGCGGCCGGCAAACCAATGATCAACACCGGTCTTAATAAAGAATTCTGCGCAAAAGTGGAGACTGACGGCTTCGGGATCAACGTGCATCCCGGCGACGCAGACGTATTGGCCAAGGCGATCCTGTCCTTGGCTGACGATCCCTCCTCATGTCGCCGGATGGGAGAAATCGCCAGAACCATTGCGCAAACGCAATTTAACAGAGCGCAAACCTATCTCGGCATCATTGATATGATCCGGGAGCTTCTTTGAGGACTTACCTGCATGAAATACGATTATCTGATTGTCGGCTCCGGTCTGTTCGGCGCTGTGTTTGCCCGCAGAGCAATGGACGCCGGAAAAACCTGTCTGGTTCTTGAAAAAAGAGCCCACACCGGCGGCAACGTTCATTGCGACGACATGGAAGGCGTCACCGTACATACCTACGGCGCGCATATCTTTCATACCAACGATCAGCGTGTCTGGGATTTTCTGAACGGTTATTGTGACGTCCATCCCTTCATCAACAGCCCTATTGCGGATTACCACGGAGAGCGGTATAACCTTCCCTTCAATATGAATACGTTTCATCAGATGTGGGGGATCACCGAACCGGAGGACGCGAAGGCAATCATTGAAAAACAACGCCGGGCGATCACCGGCGAACCGCAGAACCTTGAGGAACAGGCCATCAGCCTTGTCGGAACGGATATCTATGAAAAACTGATCCGTCATTATACCGAAAAACAGTGGGGGAGACCCTGTACGGAGCTTCCTTCTTTTATTATCAAGCGGCTTCCCGTCAGATTTACCTACGACAACAATTACTTTAACGACCGTTATCAGGGCATCCCGACCGGCGGCTACAACGGTTTTATTGATGCCTTGTTAAAAGGCGCCGACGTACGGCTGAATACAGATTTCAATTCCGACCGCGCCTGTTACAGATCCCTTGCGGATCGGGTGATTTACACCGGCACGATCGACTCCTTCTTTGACTACTGCCTCGGCCGACTTGAATACAGAAGTCTTCGCTTTGAAACGGAGTTGCTCCCCATTCCAAGCTATCAGGGAACAGCCGTGATCAATTACACGGACGGCGATACGCCCTACACCCGAATCATCGAACATAAATTCTTTGAGGATCAGGGACAGCACAAGACCGTCATTACAAAAGAGTATCCTGTCGCACCGGGGGAGGGCAGAGAGCCTTATTATCCCATCAATGACGAACGCAATCTTACCCTGTACGCGCAATACCGGCAGCTGGCCGATAAAGAAACGGACGTGATCTTCGGCGGAAGATTGGCGGAATACAAGTATTATGATATGGATCAGGTGATCGCCTCCGCGTTGAACTGTGCGGAAGAAATCCTGTAGTTGAAGAATCCCCTTGCAGCTTGTCTGTCTGCAAGGGGATTTTCATTCGTTTCGGTTATCCGAATTATAGCAGAACGGTACCGGTCATAAACCGGCGTTTATCCACCACTTCGTCCGGGGTTTTATATTCATAAGGATAATCCCTGTTATTATAACGGTTATAAACCCGATAACCGGTAAAGGTTTTTTCGATGCAGACGGTATGAATTCCTTCGAAGGGATTTTTCCCGTTCCAGAAGGAGATGATGCCGACTCTGTGCTCCGGTAACTCACGGAAGAAATCGTCCCTTTTACAGAAAACGCGGCAAGGGATATCATAGCGACGGAAATAGAGAAAAGTCGTATAGACGTTGGATCCGAACAGCCCCCATAACGCCCAGGTACGGGGATACATTTCAAGACAGATATCCGCAAAGCGATGACCCTCATATCCCTTTCGGATCAGCGCGTTGTAGATGGCAATCATTTCACAGGCGTTATAGGAAGCGGGAAACAGCCCATATCGACAACGGCTGATCTGTCCGAGCCCCTGTCCGTTGATGAGCCTTCCGTTGAAATCCAACCTGCTGTTGGTCTTGTAATTCAGTTTTTCCAGCATGATTGATCCCTCCCATATTTTCATTATAATCATACAGCGTTTTTCGTCAAGTCATTTCTTTATGATGAAATTATTCGAAAAAAAACAGTTGACAACTGTGAATTGTTCTGATAAAATAATCAACTGTTGTAATGCATTTACAATAATCCTTGCCCCGGAGAAAGGGGCCGAAGTCCAAAAGGAGGTGCATCTAAATGGCAAAGTATGAAACCGTAGCAGTATTCTCTGTGAAAGCAGGCGAAGAAAAGGCGAAAGAGCTTGTGGAAAAGTTCAAGGCGCTGATCGAGGCAAACGGTACGATGGAAGCCGTAGATGAGTGGGGGCTGCGCAAGCTTGCCTATCCCATCAACTACGAAACCGACGGCTACTATGTGCTTTATACCTATGAAGCAGGCGTCGATTTCCCGGCCGAGCTTGACCGTGTGTTCAACATCACTGACGGCGTTCTCCGTTCGCTTATCGTTGCGAGATAAGGAGGAGAGAACATGCTGAATTGTGTTGTAATCATGGGCAGACTGGTTGCTGATCCCGAACTTCGTACGACGACGTCCGGTTTGTCGGTGGCGACCTTCCGTGTTGCCGTCGACCGCAGATATCAGCGTTCCGGCGAAGAGAAACAGACGGACTTTATCAGCTGCGTCGCGTGGCGCGAAAAGGCCGATTTCGTTTCCCAGTGGTTCCGCAAGGGTTCTATGATCGCCGTGCAGGGTACCCTGCAGTCCCGCAGCTATGAGGATAAGAACGGCCAGAAGCGTACCGCATACGAAGTCGTGGCGGACAACATCAGCTTCTGCGGCTCCAAGGCCGAAAGCGGCACAGGCGCTCCCGCCGGTAACATGGGCGGCGCGGCTCCCGCTGCTTCTTATTCCAACAGCTCGCCTGAGGATTTTTCCCAGGTCGTTGACGACGACGATCTTCCGTTCTGATCTGATTTGAATTTTACAGGAGGATACCAAGATGGCTTTCGAGAAGAAAGATAACAGGGGCGGCCGCCCCATGAACAGAAAGAGCCGTAAAAAGGTCTGCACTTTCTGTGTCGAGAAGTCTGAGTTTATCGATTACAAAGATACTCAGAAGCTTCGTCGCTTCATCTCTGAAAGAGCAAAGATTCTGCCCCGCAGAGTCACCGGCACCTGTGCCGCTCATCAGAGAGAGCTCACCGTCGCGATCAAGCGCGCCCGTCAGCTGGCGCTGCTGCCTTACATCAGCGACTGATTGTTTTTGAAACAAACCAACCGGGTCTCCCGTCAAAGGGACCCGGTTGCTGTTTTTTCTGCCAATTGCGATTTGATACTGTCGATCAGCTTTTCTTCCGCTGTGAGAAGAGGATGCCCTTTTCGCCAGACGAAATAATAATCGATCCGTTTTTCCGCTCCCGCCAGTTTCTTCACGGTGACGCCGCCGCTTTTCGGGCAGACGCTTTCCGGGAACAAGGCGGCACCTACGTTCTGTGCAGCCAGCGCCGCAGCGTCGGTTCCGTTTTCCGTTTCGCAGACAATCAACGGCTCGCACTTTGCGGATCGGAACCACTTATAGACAGATTCTACGGTTGATTTTCTCCCGGGGACGATCAACGGCGTATCGGCAAGGGTCGTAACTGGTATTTCCGCATCGCCGTCTTTCGTTGAGAGATGGTCTTTTCCCAACATCGCGCAGACGGGTTCGCTGCAGATATAAAAGCTGTTGAGCAGGTTCTGATCGTAAGGTGCGGCGATCACCGCAAGGCTGACGAGCCCTCCACGCAGCTTTTCAATCAGTTCGTCGCTGCCGCCGTTTTCGATCCGGAAGCGGATCTGCGGGTTTTCCTTCAGAAAGGCGGCGAACCAACCGGCGGCAATCTCCGCCGCTTTGCCTGACGTGACGCCGACGGAAATCGTTCCGGTAATGCCGCTGTTGAGTGAAAGTATCTCTTCTTTCGCTTTATCGGCAAGGTTCACGATTTCCTTGGCGCGGCGGTAAAGCAGCCTTCCCGATTCGGTCAGCTGCAAATGCCGCTTCCCACGGATAAACAGAACGGTTTGCAGTTCAAATTCCAGATTTTTGATCTGCGCGCTGAGGGGTGGCTGACTGATATTCAGCTTTCTTGATGCGGCGGTAATGTTCAGCTCTTCCGCAACCGTCACAAAATAGCGAAGCGTTCTCAATTCCATATCGTTACCTTCTTATGATATGAGTTTTGTATGATAACATGGATATTATATGTATTTTACTTTTATTTCGCAAGAGGTTATACTTAATAAGATGAAATTTTTTTGATTGTTCGCTTGAAAGGCCCTGCAATATGCCTGTTTCCGTCCGCAGATCTGCAAAAACCGTTACCGTCACCGCCGTCTTTACCGCGCTGATCGCTGTTTCCTCGTTGATCAGTTTTCCGCTGCCCTCCGGCGTACCTGTGACGCTGCAAACGCTGGCTGTAGCGCTGACCGGATTTTGCCTCGGATGGAAAAGAGGTATCCCAGCGTTGGTTGTTTATATCCTGCTTGGCATCGTCGGCGTACCTGTATTTGCCGGCTTTTCAGGGGGCGTTGCCGTTCTTATGGGGAAAACCGGCGGATTTATCTTCGGTTTTATTTTTCTCGTATCGGCCTGCGCGCTGGCCGCGGGGCTGAAAAGCAAGGCGCTGAAAATCATTTCAGGGATGGCCGGTTTGCTGCTGTGTCATCTGACAGGCGTTTTATGGTTTTCTTTTCTCACCCGGACCGGCTTTTTTGCCTGTGCAGCAGCCGTTTCACTGCCCTTTATTGTGAAGGACGCGCTCTGTGTAATCGGCGCGGCGTTGCTGTCGTCGAAACTGCAACCGGTCGTTCAACATTATCTGTAAATGATGAAAAGGAGGACTTTCAATGGAATTACCGAATTTTAATCAACTTGGTTTTGATTACATTAAAACGCCGATGCGTTTCGTTGCCGAATTCAAAAACGGCGCGTGGAATGAAGGCTTCCTGTCCGAAGAAGAAAATCTGATCGTCAATGAAAGCGCATGCGTTTTTCAGTACGCCCAGACGTGCTTTGAAGGATTGAAGGCTTACACCACCGCAGACGGCAGGAAGGTTTGCTTCCGCCCTGATCTCAACGCCGCCCGCATGGCAGATTCCTGCCGCAGGCTGATGATGCCCGTCTTCCCGGAAGAGAAGTTCGTGGAAGCGGTCAGAATGACCGTCGCTGCCAACAGGGACTATATCCCTCCCTATGAGATAGGCGCATCTCTCTATATCCGTCCGTTTATGATTGGTACGTCCCCCGTGTTGGGCGTGATTCCGTCTTCCGAGTTCCAGTTCCGGGTTTATACTTCTCCTGTCGGTCCCTATTTCAAAGGCGGCGTCAAACCGTTGTCGCTGCGGATCTCCGATCTGGACCGGGCCGCGCCGAGGGGAACCGGTCATATCAAGGCCGGCCTTAACTATGCCATGAGCCTTTATGTAACCATGGACGCGCATGCGAAGGGATATGACGAAAACGTCTATCTGGATCCCGGCAGCCGAACCTATATCGAGGAAACCGGCGGCGCCAACGTGCTGTTTGTAACAAAGGACGGCAAAGTCGTGACGCCGAAATCCGATTCCATTCTGCCCTCCATCACCCGCCGTTCGCTGATGTACGTGGCGAGGGAATATCTTGGCCTGGAGACAGAGGAACGCCGAGTCGGCGTCAACGAGCTGGAAGAATTTGCCGAATGCGGCCTTTGCGGCACCGCAGCGGTTATCGCCCCGGTAGGAAAGATCACTTATGGCGACAAAGAGATCGCGTTCCCGGCAGGCATGACGGAAATGGGTCCTGTGACAAGGAAGCTTTACGATACGTTACGCGGAATTCAGTTGGGGACGATCGATGCGCCGGAAGGCTGGATCGTGGAAGTCTGATCTCTTATATAAACAATCATTATTTACATATCAAAAGAAAAGGGGAAAGAGTATCATGGCTGATTGTGCTGTTGTGGGTATCAACTGGGGCGACGAAGGAAAAGGCCGCATGGTTGACCTGCTTACCGAAAACTACGATATTGTCATTCGCTATCAGGGAGGCGGCAACGCCGGGCATACCGTGATTAACGAGCACGGCAAATTCGCGCTTCATCTGCTGCCCTCCGGCATCTTCCGCGAAGGGACCGTCAACATTCTCGGCAACGGCGTGGCGCTTGACGCAGAAAACCTCTGGAAAGAAATCGAAACGGTGACCTCTCAGGGCGTCGCTATCACGCCGGAGAACCTGAAGATCAGCAGCCGCGCGTCGTTACTGCTGCCGTGGCACCGTGATCTGGACGAGCTGGAGGAAAACCGGCTTTCCGACAGAAAATACGGCTCCACAAAACAGGGCATCGCGCCGTTTTATTCCGATAAATACCAGAAAAAAACCGTACTGGCAGGGGAGTTGTTCTATCCTGAAAAGCTGAAAGAACATCTGGAACAGCTGCTGGAGTGGAAAAACCTGACCCTCACAGGCGTTTATGGCGCCGAACCTTACACCGTCGAAAAGCTGCTGGATTGGGTACGGGAATACGGCGAAAAGATCAAGCCATTCGTGACAGACACCCATCAATATCTGAAAAAGGCCAAGGCAGAAGGGAAGAGCATCCTTTATGAAGCCCAGCTTGGTTCGCTCCGCGATCTTGATATGGGCATCTATCCCTACACCACGTCTTCCAATACGCTGGCGGCTTACGCGCCGGTGGGCAGCGGATTGCCCTCCGCCCGCCCGGAAGAGGTCATCGGGGTGGTGAAAGCCTATTCCACCTGCGTCGGCGCCGGTCCCTTCGTCTCTGAGTGGTTCGGCAAAGAAGCGGATGAACTGCGGGAAGCCGGCGGCGAATACGGCGCGAAGACTGGCCGCCCCAGGCGCGTGGGCGCGCTCGACCTTGTCGCCACCCGTTACGGCGTTGAAATGCAGGGCGCAACGGCCATCGCTATCACAAAGCTTGATATCCTCAGTTACATGAAACAGATCCCGGTCTGCACAAAGTACCTCGTTGACGGAGAAGAGACGGAAGATTTTCCGTTCCCCACGTCGCTTGACGATGCAAAACCCGTCACGGAATACCTTGACGGCTGGGAGTGTGATATCTCCGGCGCGAGAACCTGGGAGGATCTCCCAGAGAACGCCCGGAAATACGTGGAATATATCGAGCGGAACATCGGCTGCCCGGTGAAATACGTTTCCGTCGGCGCAGAGCGCGACAGTATCGTCATCCGTTAATCAACAGGAGGTAATTCTATGGCAGACACCTACGTTTCCCCTCTTTCGACCCGCTACGCATCCCCCTATATGCTTCATCTGTTTTCACAGACCTACCGTATTGAAACGTGGCGAAGATTGTGGGTTTCGCTGGCCCGTGCGGAACACGCGTTGGGGCTTCCCGTCTCAAAGGAACAGGTCGACGAACTGGCGGCGCATATTTCCGATATTGATTTTGATGTCGCTGCTGCCAGAGAAAAGGAAGTCCGTCACGACGTGATGGCCCACGTGTACGCCTACGGCAAGGCCGCGCCGGGCGCCGCGGGGATCATCCATCTTGGCGCTACCAGCTGTTACGTGACCGATAACGCCGACCTTGTCATTTACAGGGAAGGACTTCGCTACTTAAGGGGCGAACTGCTGAAGGTGATCCGCAATCTGTCAAAATTCGCGGAAGAGTACAAGGCCGTTCCTATGCTGGGATACACCCATTATCAGCCGGCTCAGCTCGTCACGGTGGGCAAGCGCGCCAGCCTCTGGCTGCAGGATTTCTATGCGGATCTCGAAGAGATTGATTTTGTGATCGGCACCATGAAATTCCTCGGCTGCCGGGGAACCACCGGTACCGAAGCCAGCTTTGTGGACCTGTTTGACGGCGACACGGCAAAGATAGACGAAATGAACCGGATGATCGCTTCTGATTTCGGATTTGAGAAGTGCTTTGACGTTTCCGGTCAGACCTATCCCCGCAAATTCGATTCCCGCATCCTTAACTGCCTTTCCTCAGTGGCGCAGAGTTGTTACCGTATGGCGGGCGACATCCGTCTGCTGCAGCATGACAGGCAGATTGAAGAGCCATTTGAAAAGAATCAAATCGGTTCTTCCGCTATGGCGTATAAACGCAATCCCATGCGCAGCGAGCGGATCTGCTCTCTGTCCCGCTATCTGATGGCAGACGCCCTCAACGCGCCTATGACAGCCTCCACCCAATGGCTGGAGCGAACGCTGGATGATTCCGCCAACCGCCGGATCTCCATGCCGGAAGGTTTTCTCTGCGCCGACGCGATCCTTCGGCTTGCCCAGAACGTTACCGACGGCTTGAAGGTGAACCATAAGATCATCGAAAGAGCGGTGACGGAATATCTTCCCTTTATCGCGACGGAAAACCTGATGATGGAAGCGGTAAAGCGCGGCGGCAACCGGCAGACGCTTCATGAGATCATTCGCAGCTGCTCGATGGAAGCGGTTGAAAAGATGAAAAACGGCGAAGAATGCGATCTGCTTTCGCGGCTTGCGAAAAAATCGGAATTCGGCATGACAGAAGCGGAAATGCGACAGCTGCTGACGCCTTCCCTTTATATCGGCCGCTGCCCGGAGCAGGTGACGGCCTTTGTGGAAAAGATCCGTTCCCTGATCGCGGATCTGGAAGACGGAAACGCGGAAATCAATCTGTAAAAAGCATTCCATCAAAAAAAACAGGAGTCGACTGGTCAGATCCAGCCGGCTCCTGTTATATGTATGACAATTAGTGTTATTTCTTGGTGACGCCGTCGCCGTAGATCGTGGTCCAGTCGTTCTTCATGGAGATCGGGACCCAATCGAACTCAGCGCAGAGGTCAACCATCTTCTGTGCTTTTTCCTCGTTGCCGTTTTCACGCTCGGTGTCGTCGCAGCAGAGCATAAAGGCAAGGCTCTTATAGGGGTTATTGCTGGTGGCATATTCCGCCATGCTGGCGTCGCCGGTGGAGTTGCCGAAGGAAAGCACGGGCTGCACGCCGATTTCCTGCATGATGACGGTCACTTTGTTCATCTTCAGGTTCTTGACGATAAATTCGCCGCCCAGCACCAGCTTGTCGTTGTCGTCATAGACGTAATCGAGTCCGTCCGTATCGCCCTGATCCGGCGCAACAAGCGTTTCGTCCGAGCCAATGATCTGTCCCGCGGGGAGCTTGAGCAGGGAGTTGTCGACGATGCCTCTCACGATGAAGCGATCGGTGCCGCTGACCACATAGACGGTGAAATCATTGGCCTGCAGATAGTCGACCACCTGCAGCATGGGGCGGTAGAAGCCCTCGCCGCGGGTCATGCCGTTAAAGCTTGGCATTTCCTGCTTTTTGAATTCCTGAATATAGGCGTTGAACTCGTCCACCGTCATACCGGCAAAGGCGGAAGCGACCGCCTGACCGTGCTCCACCTCAAGTCCCTTGAAGGAGGCGCCGGTTTCGTTCTGTTCTTTGATCTTGTTGGCGACCTCTTTTTCAAAATCGGAGGCCTTGTCAACGTATTCCGGATCGTCCAGCACGCGGTATTTCAGCAGACAGTAGTCGAAATAGTTGGGATCCGTCTCACAGAAGAGGGTACCGTCCAGATCAAAGACCGCCACACGATTCTCTACCGGGATGTATTCCGCGCCGCCTTCCTCTGTGACCGCTTCAATATACTCAATCAGCGCCTGCTTGGAGGCCGCGTCGGCAGTCCAGAGGCTGAGCATTTCATTGCCGTCAGAAGGCGTTTCCCCTGCGTCGGTTTCCGTAACCGATCCTGTCTGTTCAGGGGTGTTCGCCGTCTTGCCCTTCCAGCCGATGCCCATGCCGTAAAGGCAGCCTACAACGATCAGAAGGCAAAGTAGTACAGCGGTCATTGCTTTCCAGGTATTGATGTTATTCATGAGAGATTCCTTTCTGAATACGGAAGCAGCCGCTTCCGTTATTTTTACCTTTTAATTATATCACAAATCGCTTTATCTGCGCCATACCTAAAACGTAAAAAATGATAAAGATTATTTTCTTCTTTTTGTCATTTTCTCATACACGAAAGTTTTTCGGAATACCGGTCCTGTATGATCCTGTATGATCAGTTTTTTTAAATTTATATATTAAAATTGTTGGTGATCACAATGGTTGACTTTTGTCTTTTTCTGCGATATATTGAGTAAAATTGACGGAAATATCTGTCCGTTCTAATTCTATTCGTTGTAAACGGAGAGGGGCTGCATCATTGGAAAAAAACGTTGTGATCGAACTGAAAAACATTTCTATGTCCTTTGACGGCGAGCAGATTCTGAAAAACATCAACCTTTCTATCAGGGACGGAGAATTCATCACTTTTTTGGGGCCTTCCGGCTGCGGAAAAACCACGACGCTTCGCATCATCGCCGGCTTTCTGACGCCGGATGAGGGCGACGTGATTTTTGACGGCAAAATCATCAACAACGTGCCGCCGCATAAACGACAGGTCAACACCATTTTTCAGCGATACGCGTTATTTCCGCATCTGAACGTCTATGAAAATATCGCCTTCGGGCTGCGGCTGAAAAAGCTTGCAAAAGCGGATATTGACGCAAAGGTCAAAGAGATGCTCAATCTTGTCAACCTGAAAGGGTTTGAACACCGTAACATCAATTCTCTTTCCGGCGGTCAGCAGCAGCGGGTGGCCATCGCCAGGGCGCTGGCCGTGGAACCGAAAGTGCTGCTGCTGGACGAGCCTTTGGGGGCGCTGGATCTGAAACTGCGCAAGGATATGCAGGTGGAGTTGAAGAAGATCCAGCAGAGCCTGGGTATCACGTTCATCTACGTGACCCATGATCAGGAGGAAGCCCTCTCCATGTCCGACACCATCGTCGTCATGGACGGCGGAAAGATCCAGCAGATCGGTTCACCCACAGACGCCTATAACGAGCCGGTCAACGCCTTTGTAGCGGATTTCATCGGGGAAAGCAACATTGTGGACGGCGTCATGAAGCAGGACCGGGTCGTGGAATTCTCCGGGCACGTCTTCGACTGCCTTGACGGCGGCTTCGGTAAGGATGAGAAAGTCGACGTGGTGGTACGCCCCGAAGATGTTGACGTGGTGCCCGTTGACAAGGGAATGCTCACCGGCAAAGTCACCTCCGTCACCTTCAAGGGCGTCCATTATGAGATCATCGTGGATATCAACGGCTTCTTGTGGATGATCCAGTCCACGGATATCTCTCACGTCGGCGATGAGATCGGTCTCTACATTGATCCTGACGCCATCCATATCATGAAGAAGTCGGAGTATTCCGGCATGTTCGGTGATTTTTCCAGTTACTCCGATGAGTTTGACGAGTTGTCCGACGTCAACGCGGGCGTGGAACCGGAGGGCAGCGACGATGACTAAATCCGTAGAAATCGGTAGCAAAAAGGTCAACCTGATCCCGTTTTCCGGGTGGATGGTGATCTTTGTGCTGATCCCTATCGCGCTGGTGGTCTATTACGCCTTTACCGGCGTGGACGGCTTTACGCTGTCAAACCTCACGTGGATCTGGACCTATCGCAGCACCCTGTGGCTTTCCGTCTGGCTGTCATTGTTGGCGACGGCCATCTGTCTGCTGCTGGCGTATCCCGTCGCCTACA
>CADAMO010000028.1 GCA_902788995.1 Oscillospiraceae bacterium | reverse complement strand
CCCATCTCGATGATATCCTCATAATCTCTGGCTTCGGGTACCAGCTCATAGAACATTTCCGCCAGCACGGGGGTCTCGATCACTTCGCCGATGGTGGTGCTTTCAAACGAATACTTTGCCATGATAATGTCTCCTTTTTAATATTGATTGGTTTAATAAAGCTTTTCCAGCTTCATGAAATCCACTTTTTCAAGCGGGGTGTGGGGGAGCTCGTCCATGAAGACGATCTCACGGGGCACGGAGAATTTGGAAAGGTTCTTTTCGCAGGTCTCGATGATGGTCTGCTTGTATTCCTCTTCGTCGCCCTTGATCTTCAAGGATGCGTACAGGCGCACCAGCGGCTTGCCGTTCTTTTCGGCCCGCACCGCGCAGGATTCCCGGATGAAGGGGAGGGTATCCATCAGGTTTTCGATGTCCACGGGGTAGACGTTGTAGCCGGAGATGATAATCAGTCTCTTTTTGCGGCCCGCGAAATAGAAGAAGCCGTCCTCGTCCACGTAGCCCAGATCGCCGGAGCGCACCCATGCGGTGCCCTCCTCGTCATAGTACAGGCCCGCGTCCTTGGGGCCGTCCTTGGTGAGGTAGCCTTCCATGATGGTAGGACCGGCAATACAGATCTCACCCACTTCGCCGGTGGGTACCTGCTTGCAGTCGTCGTCCCAGATCTCCATGCGCAGCCCCTCCAGCGGTTTGCCGATGGAGCCGTCTTTATACACCCAGTTGGTGTTGACGCAGCAAACGCTGCCCACCTCCGTCAGGCCGTAGCCCTGACGCAGACGCGCCTCGGTGCCGTTGTTGGCCAGCATGGTGTTGAAATCCTCTAAGAAGGAGGGGGAGAGGTCGTCGCCGCCCACGAACATCATGCGGGTGTTGGCCAGGTGCGGCCCGTCAAAGCCCGGGGTGTTGTAGAGCTTCTTGAACATGTTCGGGATGCCGCCGATGCCGGAAATACGGTTCTTTTTGTAGAGCTTCACCACCAGCTTGGCGTCAAACTGCATCAGCGGGATCAGCCTTGCGGCGTTGCACATGGTCATGTGCATGGCCACCACCAGGCCGAAGGCGTGGAAGAAGGGCAGAATGATGATCTCGCCCTCCTCGCCGGGGGCCTCAATGTGGTCGATGTAGCCCAGCATATGGACGTTCTCGTTGATGGCTTTGTTGGTCAGCTTGATGGTCTTGCTCTTGCCCGTGGTGCCGCCGCCGTTCAGGTAGACGGCCACGTCGCCGAAGTTGTTGACGACGCCCGGCACGGTGCGGCCGTTATACATCCGCATCACGTCTTTGTAGTCGGTGACGTTTTTGAACCGGACCAGCGCCTTGAGGACCGCTTCGCCGCGCTCCGCCGCGAACTTCTTGGCGGGGGAGGCGTAGTCGGAGCAGTGGCACAGCAGCACCGGCAGACCGGAGCGGTTGATGGCGTCCACGTGATCGCGGCCCTTGTCGTGGGTCAGGAAATCCTTTGACAGCAGGTCGAGGATCATGATGCCCTTGGATTTCGATTCGACGATCGTATCCATCAGCACTTCCGTAGGCAGCAGGGGGTGAACGAAATTGACGATGACGCCGATCTTATTCAGGGCGTAAAAGCCCACGATGCTCTCAATGTCGGAGGGCAGGAAAATCGTGTAGGCGTCGCCCCGCTTCAGGCCGAGCTCTTTGGTGAAATAGGCGGCCAGCGCTTCGATATCGCGGATCATCTCCGTGCGGGTGATCCGCGCGTCCATGTGCTGCGCCTGATCGTAGTTGCCGTATTTTTCGGTTGCGGCCAGATAGAATTCATAGCAATTGTAATTGCCGGATTCTATCATGTTGCAGATTGGTCCTTCCATATTTGTATCCCTTATTTTTCTCTTCCCTTGTTATTGACGGTATGGTATGCCTGTATGTGCCCCGGTCAATCCACCCGGTGACCGTTTTTCAGCGGGATCTCGCGCTTCATGAGCGGTATATTGAGCGTGCCGGTCATGGTATCGCCGTCGATAATGACCTCTGCGCTGACGGGAATGGTTCTGCCCTTGCCCATGTCAACGATGCCCTTGCCGCTGAGCTTGTTGCCCTCGGCCACCACGTCGCGGGTGGTGATTTTAAAAGCGCTGAACTTGTCGGGCAGTTTGAAATCCACCGCGTATTCGCCGTTGTTGTCGGCGATGGTCACGCCGATGGGGCCCTTGTAGATCAGCATGTTGACGGTAACTTCCCAATTGCCGATTCCGATCATTTTGAGCATCCTCCTAAACTGATTTTTATCAATAATATCAAATATTTATGAAATAAAATACAATAAAATGTTAACAATTTATTACAAGGCAAAGGTGTAAAAAAACGGAAACGCCGATCGCGCTTCCGTGATCCTGACGGAAAGTCAGGCGCGTTTGCTGTTGATGTTGACGGGGGGCTGTACGTCTACCCGTCTGATGTCCGCGCCGACGGCGGTCAGCTTGAGGACCACGTCCTCATAGCCTCTGTCGATGTGAACGATCTCCTCGATCTCCGTGGTGCCTCTGGCGACCAGTCCCGCAATGATCATGGCGGCGCCGGCCCGCAGGTCGTCCGCCTTGACAGGCGCGCCCTTCAGCTGCGCGGTGCCCTGCACGATGGCGGAGCGCCCTTCGATCTGGATCTGCGCCCCCATGCGGGTAAGCTGATCCACGTATTTGAAGCGGTTGTCCCACACGCTGTCGGATACGATGCTCATGCCTTCGCATACGGTCAGCAGCACCGTGAACTGGGGCTGCATATCGGTGGGGAAGCCGGGGTGGGGCATGGTCTTGACGTTGCAGGAGTGAAGCCGGCCGGTGGCCTGCACGCGGATCGCGTCGTCGAATTCCTCAACGAACGCGCCGCATTCCCGCAGCTTGGCGGTGATGGGCTCCAGGTGCTTTGGAATCACGTTCTTGATCATCAGGTCGCCGGCCGTCGCGGCGGCGGCCACCATATAGGTGCCGGCCTCGATCTGGTCCGGGATGATGGAGTAGTCGCAGCCGTGAAGGGAATTGACGCCCTCGATCTTGATAACGTCGGTGCCCGCGCCCTTGATGTTGGCGCCCATGAGGTTCAGGAAGTTGGCCAGGTCCACGATGTGGGGCTCTCTGGCGGCGTTCTCCAGAATGGTGAGGCCTCTCGCTCTGACGGCGGCCAGCATCACGTTGATGGTGGCGCCCACGGAGACCTTGTCAAAATAGACGGATGCGCCGAGGAGCTTGGGGGCCTTGGCCTCGATCACGCCGCCGTCGGTGGAAATCAGCGAACCGAGGGCGGAAAAGCCCTTCAGGTGCAGGTCGATGGGGCGCACGCCGCCGAAGTTGCAGCCGCCGGGCATGGCCACCTGCGCGCAGCTGTACATGCCGAGCATGGCGCCGAGCAGATAATAAGAAGCCCGCAGGTTCTTCGTCAGCTCGTAGGGGACCGGCTGGGAACGGGTATTCCGCGTGTCGATCCGGATGGTGGACTTGGAAAGATATCTGACGTCCGCGCCGAGGGCCTCCAGAATCTGGAGCATGGAGCTGATGTCACGGATATCCGGTACGTTTTCAATGGTAAATACGTCTTTGGCGAGCAGCGTGGCGGGCAGAATGGCGACCGCCGCGTTTTTTGCGCCGCTTATATTTATTTCGCCGTGCAGGCTTTTGCCGCCGCGAATAATAAATTTCTCCAAAAGGGGCACTTCCTTAAATTGATTTGACTCTGTACCAAAACACAACTTCGATATTATATCACCAAAGGTCCTGAAAAGAAAGTCTTGCGGCAGATAATTTTGCTTAAAATTGAAAATTCGGGAAAAACGACAAAATTTTCGCGGATAATTCCGCAGCCGATTGGCAAAGTGCATAGGAATTGTTGCCTGTCGGCGCCATCGGCCTTTCGCTTCACCGATTTATTGTTTGCGCTTCTTCCGGCGCTTATCGCAGGGAAAACCTGTCGGAACGGGAAAAGCTTTCTTTTTTTTGAATGATGGAAAGGTTTTTCAGGAGATATCCGCGAACAGGGCGGCGACCTTTTCCCTCAGCGTCCGGTTTTCCGGTTTTGTCAGGGACGGGTCCTCCGCCAGAATGCGCTGCGCTTCGTCCCGGGCGGCGTACAGGATCCGCCCATCGGTCATCAGGTCCGCCAGCTTCAGCATCGGCAGGCCGCTCTGGCGGTTGCCGAAAAAGTCGCCGGGGCCGCGCATCTTCAGGTCCTCCTCCGCGATCCGGAAGCCGTCGTTCGTTTCGCACATCACGGCGAGCCGCCGGGCGGCTTTTTCGTTTTTTGCGTCGCTGACGAGGATACAGTAGGACTGCTCCGCGCCGCGTCCCACCCGGCCCCGCAGCTGGTGCAGCTGCGACAGGCCGAAAAACTCGGCGTTTTCAATCACCATCACCGTGGCGTTGGGCACGTCTACCCCCACTTCGATTACCACGGTGCAGATGAGAATGTCGGTCTCGCCGTCTTTGAAGCGGCGCATGGCCTCGTCCTTCTGCTTCGGCCGCATCTTCCCGTGGAGGATATCGGTCCGCAGGTCCCGGAACACGGTGCCGGAGAGGAGCTTTGCATAGTCCTCGGCGGCGGTCCGCTCGCTGTCCGGCGCGTCGCCCTCCTCCACCGCGGGGCAGACGATGTAGCACTGCCGCCCCCGTGCCGCCTCCTTGCGCAGAAAGGCGTACATCCGCTCGTGGTAGACGGTGGGCACGGTATAGGTTTTGATCTCCTTCCGGCCGGCGGGCTTTTCGTCCAGCACCGACAGGTCCAGATCGCCGTAGATGATCAGCGACAGGGTGCGGGGGATCGGGGTGGCGCTCATGACCAGAATGTGGGGAGAGTCGCCCTTTTCCCGCAGCTTTGCCCGCTGCATCACGCCGAAGCGGTGCTGCTCGTCGGTGACGGCCAGCGCCAGATTTTTGAATTGTACGTCCCCGGTCAGCAGGGCGTGGGTGCCGATCAGCAGGTCCAGCTCCCCTTCGGCGGCCTGCGCTTTGATCTCGCGCTTCTGTTTCGGCGTCAGGCTGCCGGTCAGCAGGCCGATCCGCAGACCCGTCTCACGGAACATGGCGGAAAGGCTCTGATAATGCTGCTGCGCCAGCACCTCGGTGGGGGCCATCAACGCGCACTGATAGCCGTTTTTGGCGCAGGTGTAGATGAGGGAGGCCGCGACGGCGGTCTTTCCGCTGCCCACGTCCCCCTGCAGCAGCCGACGCATGGAACGGCCGCTGCCCAGATCCGCGACGCACTCTCTGACGGCCCGCTGCTGGGCGCCGGTCAGTCGGAAGGGCAGCAGCGCGGCAAACTCGTCGCTGTAGTCCTCTTTCAGCGTGAAGCGGGTCTTCTCCCGCTCGTTTCTGCCGGAGGAGAGCAGCCCCAACTGCAGCGTCAGCAGTTCCTCATAGATGAGGCGGCGGCGGGCGGCGGCGATCTCCCCGTCGCTGCGGGGAAAGTGGATCTGCTCCACGGCCTGTTTCAGGGGCAGCAGGCGGTATTTTTCGATCTGACCGGGGGGCAGCGTCTCCTGCAGCGCGTCGCCGCACAGGTCCAGCGCGGACCGCACGGCCTTGGCGACGGCCTTGGAGTTGAGTCCCTCCGTCTGGGGGTAGACGGGATGGTAAAAGCCGCCCTCCGACACTTTGGCGTAGGCGGGGGAGGTCATCTCCCGGTTGCCCTCCTGATCCAGCCGGATCTTGCCGTAGAACAGATATTCCTCCCCGTCTTTCAAGGCGTCCTTCACGTATTTGTTGTTGAAAAACGTCAGCGAGAGGAAGTTTTTGCCGTCGGAGACGACGGTGGTATAGAGCAGCATCCCCGAGCGGGTCCTGCGGACGGTGAAGGGGGAGAGCAGAATGGCGGAAATGCAGACGTTCTCCTCCAGTGGCGCTTCCTCGATGGAGAGGACGGTGTTCCAGTCCTCGTAATCCCGGGGATAAAACGACAGAAGATCGCCGACGGTAAAGACCTTCAGCCTGGCAAACAGGGCGGCTTTCTTTTCGCCGACGCCCTTGAGATATTGGATGTTTCTGTCAAGATCGGATGTCATTGGCTGTTTACGGCCGCTTTGAAGGCGGCAAACTAATAGGGGAGAGTGATGTGTGATGTTTGTGAGCGCGCGCAGAAAAATGAAGGGAAAGGTCGCGGGCGGATTCCTCCGTCTGCTGGCACCCTCGGCGCTGTTCGTCATGGGGTGGATCGTGGCAATTCCGGGGATGCTGTGCCCCTTCTACGGCACCGCCGGGGTGCTGGAGGCCGCAGGCCTTGGCGGCTGGTACCGCCCGTGGACGGGATTGCTGATCCCCGTTTTGCTGTGGGGGACCGGCGCGGTGCTCCTGCTGTTTTCCGCCGCCTTCGCCTTTTACGCCAGAGGGTGGATCTGCTTTGCCTTCGACAAAAACCAGACGCGGCCGAAGAGCCTGCTGCGCCCTTCCCAGGCGTGGCGCTACGTGCGCTGCCGGGCCGGCGTTTTTTGCAGAAACGTCCTGTGGCTGCTGGCCTATCTGCTGCCCGCCGCGCTTCCGGCGGCAGTTCTGCTGCTCGCCCGGGAGGCGCCGTGGCTGTCCGCGGCTCTGCGCGTCGTGCTGATCACGGCGGCTGCGTCGCTGTTGGCGGCGGGGGTGGGGTTCTTTGCCGTTTCCTCCTCCCGCTATTACATGGCGACGTACTTGCTGTACCTGAACCCGCTGATGCCGCCGAAGGAGGCGATTCGCTCCTCCGCCCGGCTGACGCGGGGAAGATTGCTGGCGGTGACGGCCCGGCGGCTGTCATTGGCGCCCTGGGGGCTGACGGAGCTGCTGGTACTGCCCCTGCCCTTTGCCGCCGTCTACCGGCGGTTCTGCGCCGTCGCCCTGTGCGAACGGCTGTTCGGTGAGGATAAGCGCCGCGCGCCCAGCCCGGCGGTGGTGTTCTATATCAGCAGAAAATCAAAAATCAGCAAAGCGGAAAGCGGGGCCCAATGAGCAATGTGCAATGAGCAATGTTCAATGTCGGATGGGCTTCGCCCATACCCGATGATAGATGGGCGTTGCAGAATGGATTTTTCTTTTTCCGGAGCAACATTGCACATTGCTAATTGCTAATTCATTTTCAGCGCTTTTCTCAGGTTTCCGCCTAGAATGCCTTCCTTGGCTTCCTCCGGAATGTCGAGCCGCTTGATCCGCTCGATGGCGGCCTTCGTTTGGGCGGCATCTTTGTAGGGGAAGTCCAGTCCGAAGATGCTGCGCTCGTTTCCCGTCTGGCGGATGATGATCCGCAATTCCTCGTCGGTCAGGGACCATTCGCCGGGCAGGCCGTCCTCCCCCATGGCGACGGAGGTCCACCCTGCGAAGACGGTGTGGTGATCCGCGTTGCGCTTGGCGTTGCACATCACCGCCAGCGCCTCCCGGAAAAAGTGATAGCCGCCCACGTGCTCCATGCTGAACCGCAGCGCGGGGTAGTGCCACGCCACCTCGTCGAACAGCAGCAGGTTGTAGTCGCTGATCCGGTGCCAGTGAATGCCGGTGTGGAAGGAGAGGAACAGCTCCTTCTCCTGCGCCACCCGGTAGACCTCCCGCGCCTTGTCGCCCATGATATTGATCTCCTGGGCGGCGGGGTGTATTTTGATGCCCTTCAGCCCCAGCGCGGCGATGCGTTCTACCTGATAAGCGATATCGTCCCGCTCAAAATTCACGGTGCCGAAGCCGATCAGGGAGTCGTCGTCTCTGATTGCCTCCGCCAGCCAGCCAACCGGGTCCCCCGGCAGCCCGGAACGGTCGTACTGGTTCTGAAAGCAGGCGAAGCAGACGGCCTTTTCAATGCCGCACTCCGCCATCAGTTCCTTCAGCTTTTCAATTTCACCGCCCGGTTTTGCGCCGGCGGGGAATACGTGGGCGTGGTTCGCCCAGATGCGGAAATCCATATCGCTCCTTATTTCTTCTCGTGAGTGATTTTCATCTCGTCCGTTCTGTCTCCGGCGGCGGCTTTTATTGCGTTGACGCCCTTTTTCAGCGCCACCTTGCGGAAGACGTACACGCCGTCAAATCGTTCTTCGCCTTTATATGGCTTCTTTTCGTTGCCGTTGACGGTGAGAGAGACGGGGGGCGTGTTGGTATAGCATTTTACGTCGGTCTTTTTGGTTCCCACCGTCTCAAGCCCTGCGCAGCACAGCTTGACGAAGGCCTCCGCGGAGAACTGGGATTTGTAGAACCAGAAGGCGTCCTTGATATATTTTCTGTCGTAGGTGACAAGCCCCGCGGGGCCGTCGCCGTTCTTTCTGTCCGTCAGGTTCCCGGCGAAGAAGCCGATGGTGCTCTTGTCCCGGCAGAAGACGTTCCAGAGCTTTTCGTGCCATTCACACAGCTCTTTTTCCGCCAGCGCCGCGCCGTCGGGCGCGCCGGTGAACAGGGCGAAACAGCCCTCGGGACAGGCGTTTTTCAGGTCCTCAAAGCGGCCCCGCAGCGCCGTGAAGTCGTCCTCGGCGGAGGCGCCCCGGATGGTGACGGCGATCACGTCCGGCAGGGCTTGCGGCAGGGGCGCGGGGTCTGCGATGGCGTGGCGCAGGGCGGTGAACACCTCCGGCGCGCACTCCCGGCAGACGGCGAAAAAGCGCTCCGCATAGGCGGCGTCCGCCTCTTCCGCGCAGCAGACGAAAGCAAGGGACGGGTGGTGGCGGTGCTGGGTGAGAAAGGCCCGCAGCTCGTCAAAATCCGCCTCCTCGCCGGTGTAGGGCATATTGTACCAGACCACCGTGCCGGACCGGTCGCATTCGTACAGCAGGTCGGTCTTGTCCGCCAGCGAATCCACTGCGATGGTGTTGGCGTCGATCATCTCCAGCAGCACCTTGTCCGTTTTCAGGTGACTGCTGTCGGAGAGCGCCAGCCCGTTGAGCGGCAGCTTCAGCCCGTTCACCCGGAAGAATCTGTCCTCCCGGATTTCAAAGCGGCGGAAGCCGAAGGGGATCGCTATGTTGTCCAGTACCTCGGTGTCGCGCACCAGCGCGGCCTTCAGCACGTACAGGTGGGCGTCCTTCTGCCCGCCCCACAGGTCGGGGTGGGGCACGGTGATCACCGTATCCGCGCCGGTGGGCTTTTCCGTTCGGGTGCCCACGGTCACGCCCGCGGCGTTCTCCACCGAAAAGCTCACCACGTCGTAGTTGTTGGGGTTGACCACGGTGGCCCGGACGTGCAGCTCGCCCGTGTCCTCGGTCAGGGCGGTGGTGATCGTGAGGCCGGGCCCGCCCGCGTCGTCCATGTCAAAGTGGGATTTTCCGACGGCCACCACGCTGACCCTGCCGAAAATGAAGGTGCCGTCGGAACGTTCCCGGGGCGTCACTTCCACCCGCAGGTCAAAGGCGTCGCCCGCCGCGGCCTCGTCCGTCAGTCTGACCCGGAAGGAGGTCGCCATACCGCTGCGCTCGCACAGCAGCGTTTCGCCGTTGAATACTCTGACCTCGCCGCTGATCTGGCGAAATTCCAGGTACAGCGTTTTACCCGCCAGCGGCGCCTGTGCCGAAAAACGGTTGGTGAAGACGAGATCGGTGAAGGCGGAGGCCGCATGGATGAACGGCAGCCGGATCACGCTTTCGTCATATTTTTTGTCCAGTTCTTTATTCTCGGCGTTCAGCAGCCACCCGCCGCTGAAATCGATGATCTCACGCATAACAGCACGCTCCTTGTCTATGATAAAGGGAACATAAACGCGTATATTTACGGACGCGCCCGTTTCCGTATTATTGTCATTATACCACGGCGGCAAACGAATAGCAATTCTTTTCATAAAAAGTTTACCTTTTTTGCGGAACGGAAAAACGCGGGGCTGGGATCCCGGGTGCGGAGCGCCCCGGGAGATGAGGGCCGTTGCGGAGAAAAGAGAGCGATCGCCGCCGGGAAAACCGGCTTGAGCGCTGCAAAAAAAACAGGGACAGACGGCGCAGAGCAAAAGTCCCATTGATCGTATATCAGATGGATAGCTGAATGAACTGATATGCGCCTCTTTTCTGATTATTTCCCCGCTGCTTTTCCTGTAACTGCCCGTCGAATTCGGGTGAGTCACGCCGCTTCCGGCGCCGACGGAAGGAGGCCTTTCTTTCTGCCGGAATTTGACGGTTGCATTATGAAAAAAGAAGTGCTATAATACAAGCTAATTATGTGATGAAGGAGGCGACGCGGCGTTGAGAGGCTTTGTTCTGTGGCTCGGCGGAAGAGCGCTGCGTTTTTTCTGCGCGATGTTTGCCGCGCTGGGTAAGCCCGTTAAGGCGTTCCGGTCGGCGGTGAGACGGCTGCTGCGCTCTTTGGCAGAGGCGTTACGGTCGGCCGCATCCCGGCGGGAGCTGCCCGACTGCAGGCGCGTTCCTTCCGACAGGCGTTCTCCCTCTTCCGGAGTCGAACGGGGAAAAGCGGCGGAAAGCCGCCGGATCTCCCTGTGGGCGATCCCTGCGCTGGCGGCGCTGATCGTCGTCCTCACGGCGGTCCATTTCGCGTCGCTGCGCACGGCGCTGCGGGTGGAGGCGGGCAACACGCTGATCGGTTACGCCGCCTCAGAAAGCGACTATCTTGCCGCCAGAAGCGCGGCGGAGGCCCGTATCCGCTGCGGCGGGGCCGGCTACGACGGGACGCTCCCGGAGGTGACCTACCGGGTGGAGCAGATCCGCGTCAACGGCTACACCTCGCAGGAGCAGATGACGGACCGGCTGCTGGCGAACGTGAACGGCGCCATGACGCAGGCCTGCGGGGTATACGTGAACGGCCGGTTTGTGGGCGCGGCGCGGAGCGAAGCGGAGGCGGAGAGCGTCTTCCGCGGCGTGCTGGTCGCGGCGGATACCGGCGACGGCATCGGTTCCTCCTGCTATTTCGGCGAAACCGTCTCTTACGTGCCGGGGCTGTATCCCGATTCCCCCGACTGCCTGAAAAGCAAGGCGCAGCTGCGCGAGGCGGCGGAAGAGCTGACGGTGATGACCTCCCGCACGGAGACGGTCAACGAGCCCGCGCCCTTCTCCGTGGTGGAGATCCCCTCCCGGACCCTCAGCGTCAACACGGCCCGCACGATCCTGGAAGGGGAAAACGGCGTGGATCAGGTGACGCGGGTCGTCACCTACGCCGACGGCAGCGCGGTCTCCTCCCGTGAGGTCAGCCGCATCAACGTGGTGCAGCCTATCGCCATGCGGCGGCTGGTGGGCACCAAGGTGTTCGGCATGCCCGTGGTGCAGCCGGTGTCCTCCGGCACGCAGTTGTTGTGGCCGGTGGACGGCGCTTACAATATCAATTCAGACTATGCGTACCGCTGGGGCAAGTTCCATTACGGGCTTGATATCGGCGTGGGCAGCGCGCCGGGCACCAGTCTCGGCATGAACGTGCTGGCCGCCGCCGACGGCGTGGTGGAGCTGGCAACGACGCATTCCAGCTACGGTTATTATATCATCCTTGACCACGGCAACGGCATGGAGACCGTCTACGGACACCTGCTGGAGGATTCCTTCAAGGTGCGTCCGGGCGAGGCGGTCGTTGCCGGTCAGCCCATCGCGCGGGTGGGACAGACGGGCTACGCCACCGGTCCCCACCTGCATTTTGAGGTCAGGGTCAACGGCAACAAGGTGGACCCGAAGCTGTTTCTGCAGCAGTACAAGGGAATCGGCTACTGATTCTCTGACGGCGACGGAAAAGGGGGTAACGAAACGATATGGCGGATGAACGCAACGATTATTATGATGTGATACGGGAAAAGATCACCGACCCGGAGCTTCAGAAGGCGCTTGACGCGTTCCACGCCCGCGGGGCGGCGGAGCAGCGTCAACGGAGCGCCCCGGCGGCATCCCCGTCGGAGCCGCGTCCAGGCGAGGCGGGACAGGAACCCTTCCGGCCGGAATACCGCGCCCCTTCCGATGGCGGCAGAGGCGCAGCGGACGAATTCCGCCTGCGGGATCCCGCAAGGCCCCGCCCCCGCGCCGGCATGCCGACGCGTCAGGGGACGCCCCCCTCTTCTCAGGGGCCGCGGGAATCCGGGCTGTCTGCGCCAAACGGCAGGGAGTCCGGCGCGTACCGTCAGTATATGCAGCGGCAGGGAAGAAAGCCCGGTTTTTGGGACAGCGAGGAAGAAAAGAAGGATTATAACGCTGCCTACCGCGAGGCGGTCCGGAAGGAATCGGAACGCCGCGCCGCCAAGGCGCGTGAGACCCGCGGCAGGCTGATCATGGGCGTCGTCGTCATCGCGTTCGCCCTGTTCGGTCTCGGCAGCGCCGTCTTTTTCGGCGTCAAAGGCGTTTCCGCCCTGCGGACAAAGCGCAGCGACGAGCAATGCGCTGCTTACAACGCCCGGCTGATCTGCGTCGCGGCGGTGGACCCCGACGCCTTTGACGATATCACCGCCGCTTCCATGGAGGACCTGATCCGCATCTCTGTCTGGCGGCTGATCGGTTCCGGCTTCGACCCGAACCGCTACACCTATGAAAACGGCGAGCTGCGTTTGCCCCAGGCGGAGGTGGAGGCCTCTTACGCGGCCCTTTTCGGCAATCAGCTGCCCATCGTCCATCAGACGGCGGAGGGCTACGGCTATACCATCCAGTACAGTGCGGACGACGCCGCTTACTTTATTCCCATGACCACGCTGGAGCCGATTTATACGCCGAAGGTCACATCGGTTGAAACGAAAAGCGGCGCCACCGTCGTCACCTGCGGCATGATCAGCAGCGGCATGTGGAAGCAGGACAGCGCCACCGGCGACATCTCCGTCCCTGACCCCGACAAATACATCCGCGTGACCTTCCGCACGGCGAACGGCGCGGAATATATCAGCTCCCTCCAGTCGCTTGGCATGCCCGAAACGGCGCTTCCCTCCGGCGGGACGGCTCCCGCCCCCGGCGCCGAGACCGAGACGGAGCCTGCCGCGCCCGTTGAAACCACGACGGAGAAGCAGATCGTCATCACCTGGGACTGACGAAGCAAACGCCAACAAGAAATAGAGCTTGCTTTTTCTTCTTTCTTGTGATATAATATATAAAATTTATGTAATGCGGCCTTCCGGCGGAAGACCGATGCTGTGAGGTTATTTTTTTGGCATGAACAAAACACCGATCGATCTTGAAGGCAAAACGATATTGGTGACCGGCTCTCCCGGTTTTATCGGCGCCAATCTGGTGATGCGTCTGCTGAATTCCCTTTCTTCGGGAACGGTCGTCAGCTTTGATAATCTGAACGACTACTACGACGTGTCGCTGAAGCAGTACCGGCTGGACCGGATCAATCAGATCAAATCCGGCGTCAGGCACGTGTTCGTGAAGGGCAGCGTAGCGGATGAAGAGGCGCTGGATCGCCTGTTCGGGGAATACCGGTTCGACGTGGTCGTCCATCTGGCCGCCCAGGCGGGCGTGCGGTACAGCATCGACCATCCCGACGTCTATATGGAATCCAACATGATGGGTTTCTTCCGCATCCTCGAGGCCTGCCGTCGTTACCCCGTGCGGCATTTGGTGTACGCCTCCAGCTCCTCCGTCTACGGCGGCAACAAGAAGGTGCCCTTCAGCACGGAGGACCCGGTGGACCACCCCGTGTCGCTGTACGCCGCCACCAAAAAATCCAACGAGCTGATGGCGCATACCTACTCGAAGCTCTATGATATCCCCACCACGGGGCTGCGGTTCTTTACCGTGTACGGCCCGGCGGGCCGCCCCGATATGTTCTATTTTTCCGCCGCGAAAAAGCTGGCGGCGGGGGAAAAGATCCGCATTTTCAACTATGGCGATATGAAGCGGGATTTCACCTACGTGGACGATATCGTCGAGGGGATCCTGCGCGTCATGCGCGGGGCCCCGGAAAAGCAGACCGGGCCGGACGGACTGCCGGTGCCGCCTTACGCGGTGTACAATATCGGCGGCGGGCGTCCGGAAAATCTGCTGGATTTTATCGAAGTGCTCCAGACGGAGCTGGTCCGGGCGGGTATTCTGCCGCCGGATTACGATTTTGAGGGCCACCGGGAGCTGGTCGGCATGCAGCCCGGCGACGTGCCCGTCACCTTTGCGGACGCGGGCCCGCTGGAGCGGGATTACGGTTTTGTTCCCACGGTGGATATCCGCAGCGGCCTGCGGGCGTTTGCGGAATGGTATGCGGACTATTATCTTACAAACGGAGACTGAATAATGCGCTGCGAAGAACGCTTCAATGAGATTTATCACCGCGCCCCCGACGGCGTCGCGTTTACCCCTTACCGCATCTGCCCCATCGGCGCGCACAGCGATCACAACCTGGGCAAGATCACCGGGTTCGCCATCGACAAGGGCATTCATATCGCCTACCGCCCCAAGCAGAACGGCGTGGTGGAGATGACGTCCCTCCAGTTCCCCAAACGCGCCCAGTGGCACATCCGCGAGGTGCCGGCAAAAACCGGCGACTGGGCGGATTACCTGCGCGGCGCCACCTGGGCGCTGTCCAAGCAGTACACGCTGACGGTGGGCCTTTGCGGCGTGATCGACGGCAGCCTTCCCATCGGGGGGCTTTCCTCCTCCGCCGCCGTGATCCTCTCGTTCCTGAACGCGCTGTGTACCGTCAACGGTATCACCCTGACGCCCCAGCAGCTGATCGATATCGCCTTTGACGCGGAAAAGAATTACGTGGGCGTCAACGTGGGCACGCTGGACCAGTCCTGCGAGGTGCTCAGCAAAAAGGACCATCTGCTCTATCTCGACTGCTCCGACAACAGCTTTGAGCTGATCCCGACGCACCCCGCGATGAAGCCCTACCGCATCGCCATCTTCTTCTCCGGGCTGGAGCATTCGCTGGCCGGCAGCAAATACAATATGCGCGTCGACGAGCTGCGGGCGGGGGTTTACGCCCTGCAGGCGTTCAGCGGAGCGGAATACGGCAAGTTCGACCAGGCCAACGCCAGAAACGTCCCCTATGAGGTCTATCAGGCCTACCGTTCCCGGCTGCCGGAGAACTGGGCGAAGCGCTGTGAGCACTGGTACACCGAATTCAAACGGGTGGAGGCCGGCGCCGAGGCGTGGCGCAGGGGCGATCTGGAGGCCTACGGCCGCCTGAGCTTTGAATCCGGCTGGAGCAGCATCCACAACTGGGAGAGCGGCGCGCCGGAGCAGATCAAGCTGTATGAGATCATGCGGGAGACGGACGGCATCTACGGCGGCCGTTTCAGCGGCGCCGGGTTCAAGGGCTGCTGCATGGCGCTGATCGACCCCGACAAGGCCGAGGAGATCGAGGCGAAGGTCGGCGGCGCGTATCTGAAAGAATTTCCGCGGCTGGAAGGCAAGTACAGCTTCCATCTGTGTGAATCGGCGGACGGTGTCAAACTATGAAATGTCTGATTTTAGCGGCGGGCTACGCCACCAGATTATATCCCCTGACGGAGAATTTCCCCAAGCCGCTTCTCAAGGTGGGCGGCAAGACGATCCTGGACTGGCTGATCGACGATATCGGCGACAGCGCCGACGGGTTCGTGGTGATCAGCAACCATAAGTTCGCCGGTTTCTTCCGGGAGTGGGCGCAGACCCGTCCCGAGTCCATCACCGTGGTGGACGACGGCACCGAGTCAAACGAGACCCGCCTCGGCGCGGTGCGCGATATGCAGTTCGCCGTGGCGCAGCTGTCCATTGACGACGACTGTCTGGTGATCGCCGGGGACAACCTGCTGGATTTCTCTCTTCGCCGTTTTATCGACTTCGCGAAGCGAAAGGGGACCTCCTGCTCCATGCGCTACCGGGAGACCGACGGGCAGAAGCTGCACAAGTGCGGCGTCAGCGAGATCGGGGAAGACGATCGGCTGATCGGGCTGGAGGAAAAACCGGCGGAGCCCCGTTCCGATTGGGCGACGCCTCCGTTCTATTATTATGTGGCTGCCGATATGAAAAAGCTCGGCAAGGCCATCGCCGACGGCTGCGGCGTGGACGCGCCGGGAAGCCTGGTGGCGTGGATGTGCCGCGACAGCGTGATGCACAGCATGGAGATGCCCGGCCGCCGGTACGATATCGGCAATCTGGAAAGCTATCGCAGCGTCTGCGAGACGTATCGCGGGTTTGATCTTTAAGGAGCAAGTGAGTCATGAATAAGGAAAACGTTAAGATCGCCGTTGCGGGGACCGGATACGTCGGCCTGAGCCTCGCCGTGCTGCTGTCGCAGCACCATACGGTCACCGCCGTGGATATCATTCCCGAAAAGGTGGAAAAGATCAACCGTTTTGAATCTCCCATTCAGGACGAATATATCGAAAAATATTTCAAAGAGGCAGCCGAGGGCAAACGGACGCTGAACCTCAGCGCGACGCTGGACGGCGCCGCCGCTTACCGGGACGCGGATTTCGTGATCATTTCCGCGCCGACGAATTACGATCCCAAGCAGAATTTCTTCGACTGCTCCGCCGTGGAAAGCGTCATCGAGCTGGCGTTGGCCAGCTCCGACCGCTCGGTGCTGGTGATCAAATCCACCATCCCGGTGGGCTATACGGAGCGGATCCGGGAAAAATACGACACGGACAGGATCCTGTTCAGTCCTGAATTCCTGCGGGAATCCAAGGCGCTGTACGACAACCTGTATCCCAGCCGCATCATCGTCTCCTGCGACGACGCTTCCCGGGAGGCGGCGGAGACCTTCGCGGGGCTGCTGGTGGAGGGCGCCGAAAAAGAGAACGTCGACGTGTTGTATATGGGCTTTACAGAGGCGGAGGCCGTGAAGCTGTTCGCCAACACCTACCTGGCCCTGCGCGTCAGCTATTTCAACGAGCTGGATACCTACGCCGAAATGAAAGGGCTTTCCACCGCCGACATCATCAAGGGCGTCAGCCTGGACCCCCGCATCGGCGATTTCTATAACAACCCCTCCTTCGGCTACGGCGGCTACTGCCTGCCGAAGGATACCAAGCAGCTGCTGGCCAACTATCAGGACGTGCCGGAAAACCTGATCGAGGCGATCGTGGAGAGCAACCGGACCAGAAAGGATTTCATTGCCGACCGCGTGCTGGATAAGGCGGGCTATTATACCGCCAGCTCCATGTGGAACGCTGAAAAGGAACGCCCGCTGACCATCGGCGTCTACCGCCTGACCATGAAGGCCAACAGCGATAATTTCCGTCAGAGCAGCATTCAGGGCGTGATGAAGCGCATCAAGGCGAAGGGCGCGACGGTGATCATCTATGAGCCGACGCTTCCCGACGGGACCACGTTCTTCGGCAGTCTGGTGGTGAACGACCTGAAAAAGTTCAAGGCCGGGTCCGACGCGATTATCGCCAACCGGTATGAATCCGTTCTGGACGACGTGACCGAAAAAGTTTATACCCGGGACCTGTTCAGGCGAGACTGAACGCCCTTCCCGCTTTCACGGGAACAAACGGAAGAAAAGTAAATCAGAAGATGGAGGATAGGTATGTACGACTATCTGACAGATCCCCGCTTTGCGGGTATCAAGAGGTTTGACAAAAAGATATGGCTGTCAACGCCCACCATGCACGGCGACGAGCAGAAGTGGGTGGACGAGGCGATCCTGACCAACTGGGTCAGCACCGTCGGCGCCAATCTGAACGAAGTGGAGAAGCTGGCGGCGGAATACGTCGGCAGGCAGTACGCCGTGGGCCTTTCCGCCGGAACGGCGGCGTTGCACTTGGCGATCAAGCTGGCGGGCGAAAAGCTCTACGGCCAGCCGAAGGTGGGGCACGGAACGCTGGAGGGAAGAAAGGTCTTCGCCTCCGATATGACCTTCGACGCCACCGACAATCCCATCGCTTACGAAGGCGGCGAGGCTGTCTTCATCGACACGGAGCGGGACACCTGGAACATGGATCCTGTGGCGCTGGAAAAGGCCTTTGAGCTCTATCCGGAGGTCCGGCTGATCGTCGTCGCCCATCTGTACGGCACCCCCGGCAAGATCGACGAGATCCGCGCCGTCGCCGACAAACACGGCGCGCTGATCGTGGAGGACGCCGCAGAATCCTTCGGCGCTACCTATAAAGGTGTCCAGACGGGCACCTTCGGAGACGTTTCCATCATCTCCTTCAACGGCAACAAGATCATCACCGGCAGCGCCGGCGGCATGATCCTGACCGATTCCAAGGCGGACGCGGACAAGGTCCGCAAGTGGTCCACCCAGAGCCGCGAGGCCGCCCCGTGGTATCAGCACGAGGAAATGGGCTACAACTACCGCATGAGCAACATCATTGCCGGCGTCATCCGCGGGCAGTTCCCCTATATTGAAACGCACATCGCCCAGAAGAAAGCAATTTACGAACGATACAAGGCGGGCTTTGCCGGTCTTCCCGTGAAGATGAACCCCTTTGACGAAGCGAACAGCAACCCCAACTACTGGCTCAGCTGCCTGATTATTGACGAGGACGCCATGTGCCGTCAGGTGCGCGGCGAGCAGAAAGCCCTTTACGTCAGCGAACCCGGCAAGAGCTGTCCCACGGAGATCCTGGAGGCCATGGCGGCCTTCAACGCGGAGGGCCGCCCCATCTGGAAGCCCATGCACATGCAGCCCATCTACCGGATGAATCCCTACGTCACCCGCGAGGGCAACGGACGCGCCGGTTCCAACGCCTATATTGCCGGCAGCAAGGCCGACGTGGGCTCCGATATCTTCGAACGCGGCCTGTGCCTGCCCAGCGACAACAAGATGACGCCCGAACAGCAGGACGTCGTGATCGATATTATCAGACGCTGCTTCGATTGACCTGCGGCTGAAAAAGCCCGGAACAATAACAAGGAATACCCTGTCCGATAAGGGTCGTTCTTATGTATAGAAAGTATCTGAAACGGTTATTCGATATCCTCGGCAGTCTTTTTGCGCTGATCGTCCTTTCCCCGGTTCTGTTGCTGCTGATCATTGTGGGCGCTGTCGCGATGAAAGGGAATCCGTTCTTTATCCAGAAACGGCCCGGCAGGAAAGACCGGAACGGCGAAGAAACAATGTTCAGGCTTATCAAGCTCCGGACGATGACCAACGCAAAGGACGGAAACGGCCGGTTGTTAGCCGACGACGAGCGGATCACTTCCTACGGCAGGCTGCTTCGGTCCGCATCGCTGGATGAACTGCTTGAGCTGGTCAACATCCTGAAAGGGGACATGTCCTTTGTCGGTCCCCGTCCGTTGCTGGTGGAATATCTCCCTTATTATACCGAAGAGGAGCGGCGCCGCCATGACGTTCGTCCCGGATTGACGGGTCTTGCGCAGGTCAACGGCAGAAATGCCATTCCCTCCTGGGAATCCCGCTTTCAGTATGATCTGGAATACGTCAGAAGCTGTTCCTTCAGGCTTGATCTGAAAATTATTCTGATTACGATAAAAAAGGTGATCCGGCGTTCGGATATCCGGATCGGCAGCGAGATCGCCGTCGGACGTCTGGATGACGCAAGGAGAGGACGCAGCCGTGCGTGTGACCGTCAGACGTTTTAACAGGAACGATATCCCGGATAAGGTCCGGTGGATCAACGACCCTGCCAATAACCGGTTTTTGCATTACGATCTGCCGCTGACGATCGACAAAACGGAGCAGTGGTACGAGCGGGTTTCAAACGATGCTTCCCGTTATGACGCGGTGATCGAGGCCGACGGCGTTCCCTGCGGGCTGATCGGTCTGCTTGATATCGACAGCAAGAACAAAAAGGCGGAGTTTTACGTGACGCTGGGAGAAGCGGAATATCGCGGCAGGGGAGTTGCCCTCACAGCGACCGCAAAGCTGCTCGACTACGCGTTCGGAGAGCTTGGCCTCCATCGGATTTATCTATACACAGAGACGGAAAACACCGATGCGCAGAAGCTCTTCGGAAGGGCAGGCTTCATCAAAGAGGGCTGTCTGCGGAACGATCTTCTTGTGAACGGAATTTACAAAGACAGATTCATCTACGGGCTATGCAAAGATGATTACGACAAACGGCATCGGTGATTTTGTGACGCCCATTCAATATCTTGATTACATTTCCGGCAACCGGATCTACGTCAAACGGGAGGATCTGCTTCCCTTTTCCTTCGGCGGCAACAAAGCGCGGAAGGCGGCCCTTTTCTTTGATAAGATCGACGGCAGCGGCAGCGATTGCGTCGTGACCTACGGCGGAAACAGCTCCAACCACTGCCGGGTGGTTGCCAATATGGCGGCGACGAGAGGGCTGAAATGCCTGATCGTCTCCCCGCGGGAGGCCTGTGCGCCCACGTACAACAGCAGGATGACGGAGCTTTTCGGCGCAGAGAGAATTACTGTACCGATCGGCGATGTCCATGATACCATTGAAACGCTTATACAGCGGTTGCGCGCGGAGGAGCGCCGCCCCTTCTTTATCCCGGGCGGCGGGCACGGCAACACCGGTACGCAGGCGTACGTTGACTGCTACGGTGAGATCCGACGCTTTGAAGCCTCCGACCGCGTTTCCTTCGATTATATTTTTCATGCCAGCGGCACCGGCACAACACAGGCAGGGCTTGTCTGCGGCAAACTGCTTCACGGAGGCAGCGAAACGATCGTCGGGATCAGCATTGCCCGGAAAAACCCCCGGGGCCGACAGGCGGTTGCAGACAGCGTCAGAGAGTACCTCTCCGCGCAAAGCCGCGTCGTTCCGGAGACCGGCATTGAAGAAGCGGTCGTCTTTGACGACGCATATGTCGGTAACGGTTACGGCGCGGACGGACCTTCCGACGTGATTGACGAAGCGCTTCTCCGTTACGGGCTCCCGCTGGATCCCGTCTATACGGGGAAAGCCTTCCGAGGCATGTTGGCGTATCTGAAAGAACGTCAGCTTTCCGGCAGGAACATCCTGTTTATTCATACCGGCGGCGCTCCGTTGTTTTTCGACTATCTGAATAACAAAGGAAACTGAAACATGAATATCATGATTCTCAGCGCAGGGACCCGTAATAGCATCGTTCGGTATTTCCGGCGGGCGCTCGGCGGCAGCGGTCGGGTGATAGCCACGGATATGTCTCCTCTGGCGCCCGCCCTTTATGAGGCAGACGGCTATTATATCGTCCCGCCTGTTTGCGAACCGGGGTATATCGACCGTATCTGTGATATTTGCCGGAAGGAAGCGGTGAACGCGGTTCTCTCTCTGATCGATCCGGAACTGTCGCTGCTGGCGCTGTCCCGCGAACGACTTCGGGCGCTGGGGGTATCGGTGATCGGTTCTTCCTTTGAGCTCTGCGAAATGGCGTTGGATAAAATGAAGCTGTTCCGTTGGATGAAGGAACATGACGTTCCCTGCGCGGAGAGTTATGATGATATGGCGCGGTTCCGCAGGGATCTGGCGGCGGGTAAGATTGCCTTCCCGGTATTTATCAAGCCCATCCGCGGCAGCGCGTCCGTCTCCATCTCCAAGGTGACCGATACGGATATGCTGGAGTTCCTTTGGCGCCGTCATGCCGGCTTGATGATCCAGGAATATATGAACGGTCAGGAGATCGGCGCGGACGTCTACGTGGATATGATCTCCGGCGAGGTCGTTTCGATCTTTACCAAGAAAAAGCTGAAAATGCGCGCCGGAGAAACGGTTTCGTCCGTTTCCTTCAAAGATGAAAAACTGTTTTCGCTGTTGATGGACCTTGCGGAAAAAGCAGGTTTTGCCGGGCCGCTCGATATCGATCTGTTTGAAATCGACGGCGAGTACTATATCTCCGACGTCAATCCGAGGTTCGGGGGCGGCTATCCGCACGCCTATGAATGCGGCGTGGATCACATGAAAATGATTCTTGAAAATCTGTCCGGAAGAGCGAACCCCGTTACCACTGGGCAGTATGAAGAAAAAACGTATATGATGAAGGCGTACGACGTTTCAGTCAGAAAGATAAGCGACAGGGCGTTATCGCTTATTTGACCGGAAACACGACGCGTTTGCCGCAGCACATGAATCAGCAGCGGCAGAAGAAATATAACGCAGGGGAGAAACCATGCAGCAAAGACAATTCAGCGTTTATGAAAAGTACGTCAAACGGATGCTTGACGTCGCCTGTGCCTCCGGCGCTATCGTCGGTTTCGGCTGGCTTTACGGCCTGGTTGCCGTTCTGGTGCGGGTCAAGCTTGGCAAGCCTGTTCTGTTCAAGCAGCCCCGCCCGGGCAAAATCGATCCGAAGACGGGCAAAGAGCGGATCTTCCAGATGTATAAATTCCGCACCATGTCCGACGCCCGCGACGAAAACGGCGAGCTGCTGCCTGACGACGTCCGGCTGGGGTCTTTCGGCAAAAAGCTTCGCGCGACAAGTCTTGACGAGCTGCCGGAAGCGTTCAACATCCTGAAAGGCGATATGTCCGTCATCGGGCCGCGTCCGCAGCTGGTAAGGGATATGGTCTTTATGAGCGACGAGGCGCGCCGCAGGCATACCGTCAGACCCGGTCTGTCCGGTCTGGCGCAGGTAAAAGGCCGCAACGCGATCTCATGGGAAGATAAGTTCAAATGGGACCTGAAATATATTGAGAAAGTGACCTTCGGGCAGGATCTCTCCGTTTTGTTGGAAACAGTCAAACAGGTGTTTATGCGGAGCGATATCACCGAAAGCAGCGAAGAGATCGACGTAACGGACGATTACGGCGATTATCTGCTGAAAGCGGGAAAAGTCACCCGGGAGGATTATGACGCCTTACAGAGAAAAGCAAAAGAGATACTGGAGGCAGAAGGATGAAACTGCTGAAACTGGCATATGAAAAGCTGACCGGCAAGCCCGCGCCGTATTATTATAATTATTCCGTCCTGACCGTTTTGGGAAAACCCGTCCGCAAATGGATCACGAATTCCATTGCGCCTCGCTGCCCCTTCAATAATATCCGGGTGGGGCTCTACCGGTTGTGCGGGTTCAAAATCGGCAAGCACGTGTTTATCGGTATGCACAGCTATTTGGACGATATGTGCTATGATCTGCTCACGATCGGAGACAACGTGATCATCTCTTACGGCGTCTATTTTGCCTGTCACGGCCGCAATCAGGGGCATTACCCGATCACGGTGAAAAACGGCGCTTACATCGGTATGCGCGCCAATGTGATCAGTAAGAATGCGGATGGTTCCGAGCGCGGCGTATGTATCGGTGAAAACGCGGTGGTCGGCGCCTGCGCGCTGGTCAACCGTGACGTGCCGGACGGCATGACGGCCGTCGGAGTGCCTTGCAGGATCATTGAGAAAAA
>CADAMO010000027.1 GCA_902788995.1 Oscillospiraceae bacterium | reverse complement strand
CCTCACGACGGACACCCTTGCCTTTGGCTAACAGTTCCTACTGCCAAGTCTGTAGCGGACTTTCACCGCCAAGTCGTTGCCCATGCCGGGCGCACCAGAAAAACGGCTCCCCGAACCATATTCGTTCAGGGAGCCGTATTGTTTGATCGGCCGCTTTTGCAGCCGGGCATATCGGATAATTAAAAAAATCTTTCGGCTGTTCCGGGGCCAAGGCGCCGCCTTACGGCTGGTCCTCCAGTTCCTCCCGGACAAAATACACCTCTGCGGCGGAATCGGTGACCATCACGCTCTCCTGATGGAAAAACGAGCACAGGTCCTTCGCGATCTCTTCAATGGTCTCCTTCGGCGCTTCCAGCAGGGTCAGCACCAGCGTGGTCTCCTCCACGTAGCTGCCGTCGTCGTGAAAATAACCGCCGTCCACCGTGTGAACGGAGAACGCGACGCGGTAGGCGTGGCAGACCGTTTTCAAAATGGAAAGATATTTCGTTGTGTCATGCTCCTGCCGGTGGGTGCCGGCGTCGTTCAAACCCACGTAGATGGACGTTTGTCTCATGACGGGGCTCCTTTCTGTTGTCTGACGGATGCGCCTTGACAGTTTTTCCGCCATGTGGTACGATGCAATCATCAAGATGAAAGACGAGTATAGCCATGCTTCAATTGTTGTCAACCGGCGGTCCCGTGCTGCTGCCGCTGCTGCTGCAGCTGATCGGCCTGACCTTCGCGGTGCTGATCGACCCGTATATCCGCAAAAAGCACAAATCGGTCATGCTGCTGATCGTGGCGGCCGTATTCGGCCTGATCGTTCAGAACCTGCTGGGCTATGTGCTGGATACGGGCGGCGCGCACCCCTTTGCCCGAACGGTGGTCGACATCTGGGGTTACAGCGTGCGTCCGCTGATCATCGTACTGTTTTACTATATCGTCGGCAAGGGGAAATCCTATCGGCCGGCGTGGCTTTTGATCGGCCTCAATCTGGCGGTCCATATGACGGCGCTGTTCTCCGGCGTGTGCTTCCGGATCGACGAAAACAATCACTTTCTGCGGGGGCCGCTGGGGTACAGCTGCCACATTGTCAGCGCGTTGCTGCTGGCGCATCTGGTGTATCTCTCCGTGAAGGAGTACGCGCGGGTCCGCAAGCGCGAAGCGGTCATTCCCCTGAGCAACGCGGTGATCGTGGTGGCCGCCGTGCTGGTGGACACCTTCGTGGACAACCGTTCGCTGCCCATCAGCTATCTGACGGTGGCGGTGGTGAGCAGCTGCGTCTTCTATTACGTCTGGCTGCACCTGCAGTTCGTGCGGGAGCACGAAAAGGCGCTGATGGCGGAACAGCGGATCCAGATCATGATGAGCCAGATCCAGCCGCATTTTCTGTATAACACCCTGTCGACCATTCAGGCCCTGTGCAAGCTGGACCCGGAAAAGGCCTTCGTCACCACGGAAAAGTTCGGGACCTATCTGCGGCAGAACATCGACTCGCTCAGCCAGCCGAACCTGATCCCGGTGAAGAAAGAGCTGGAGCACGTGCGCATCTACGCCGAGATCGAAGAGCTGCGGTTCCCCTCCGTGCGGGTGGAATACGACACGCCGGATCTGGATTTCCCGATCCCCGCGCTGACCATTCAGCCGCTGGTGGAAAACGCCATCCGTCACGGCGTCAGGATCCGCAAGGAGGGCGTGGTCACGGTGATCACCCGCAAAACGCCCGCCGGACACGAGATCACGGTGCGGGACAACGGCAAGGGCTTTGACGTGAACGCCGCCCAGGAAGACGGCGGCTCGCACATCGGCCTGCGCAACGTGCGCGAGCGGGTGGAGCAGATGTGCGGCGGCACACTCACGATTGAGAGCGCGCCGGACCGGGGCACGGTGGTGACCATCCGCCTGCCGCAGCGCACGGAAGCCGCCTCCTGACGTCAGTCGGAAAGCGCGAGGCCCGGTATTTTTTTGGTCACGGTCAGCACGTTTTTGCCGTCTTCATAGCGGTAGCTGACCGAATCCATATTTTTCTTCACAAGGAAGATGCCCAAACCGCCGATCTGACGGTCCTCCGCCGACAGCGAGACGTCGGGATCGGGCTTTTTCAGCGGGTCGTAGGGCACGCCGGAATCAATAAACGTAAATGTGACGACGCCGTCAGCTTCCGCCATCCGGATCTCGGCGTCGCCTTCTTTTCCGGCATAGGCGTAGTGGGCGATGTTGACGAAGATCTCCTCGATCGACAGGTCGATCTGCATCTGCGTTTTCAGAGGGCAATCCAGCGCTTCCAGAAATTCATCCGCAAACGCGGTGACCCGGTCAAGCTGATCGTCTTTGGCCGGAACGTTCAGCACCTGCATACCGCCGATGCCTCCTTTCATTTCAAGTCCGCCGGTCGTTCACTCGATGGTCATGATGTCGGTAAAGCCCGTGATGTCAAAGATCTCCATGACCGCCTCCGACACGTGCGTCAGCTTCATTTCGCCCTGACGGTTCATCAGCTTCTGCGCCTTCAGGAACACCCGCAGGCCGGCGGAAGAGGTGTACTCCAGCTGCCCCAGATCAAAGATCAGGGAGGTCACGCCGGTCAGGTTTTCGGTCACGACTTTTTCCAGTTCCGGCGCGGACGTGGTGTCAAGACGGCCGATGATCGAAATGGTCGCTTCGTTGTTCGCTTTGTTGATATTGATCTGCATATTCATCCTCCTCAGAATGAAAGAGTTTCCGTTTTCGGGACGAGGTCGCACAGCGCGTTCTTACAGTATTCCACCAGACGCGCTTTATACTCCTCGCTTTCTTTGGCCTTGCGGAAGGTGCGGCGCAGCACGCGGGAGTAGCCGATGATGGCGGCCTTATCCTCGATGGCCTGCAGCGTGGCTTCGTCCTCCGTCTCAAAGTAATATTTCAGCGTGGAACGCCAGAACCCGACGGCCGTTTCGTAGGGAATGCCGAGGAAATTCATGACGTTGTTATGGTCAATGCAGGAAAAGCCCACGTAGGCCAGGTAGATGGCGGCGAACTCAAAGATCGGATGGCCCATGGCGAGGGTATCCATATCGATCAGCAGGTTTTCGCCGTTCTGCCGCATGATGTTTTTGATGTGGTAGTCGCCGTGGAGCATGTTGAGGGTATCCGGCACTTCGGAGACCAGCCGCACCAGCTTGTCGCCCACCTCCTGCGGCAGGTAGTCCCGGCAGAACTCCGCCCAGACCAGCGCCTCCGCCTTTTTGTCCGGCAGCTCGCCGGGCTTGAGCATGGTGGCGTGCATGGTCTTCAGGATCTCCACGCTGTCTTTGGCCAGCGCGTCCGCCTGAGAAGGATCGGCGATCATCAGCTTGGCGAAGGACTTGGCGTTCAGCAGCTCGAACACGGAGCCGTACAGGTCTCCCACCCGCACCACGTCGTAGGGAATGGCGGTGGGAACGCCCATGACGAAGGCCTTGCGGGCCAGCTCGCGCTCGTTGTGGATCTCCTCCAGCGCGTCGTGGTTCTTATAGACCTTGACGATGGTGTCGGGGTCGATGCGGTAGACCTTGCCGTTGGCCCCCTCGCCGATGACCTCGCACCCGTCGATGCTGATGCTGCGGTAGGCCTTGGCGATCTCCATCATCTCGGTAAAGCCGGTCATATCGAAAATCTCGTAGACGTCGGGGGACGCGTTGACGATGCGGGTGGTCTTGTTGGCTTTTTTCAACCGCAGAATGACCCGCAGCCCCGCGCTGGAGATGTATTGAAGGTTTTCAGCGTCCAGCACCAGTTCGCCGGAAAACCCCTCCGTCGAAGAAGTGATCTCCTTTTCCGCTTCGGCGGCGTTGGTAGAGTCGATGCGGCCGTTCAGCGCCACCGTCATGACGGCGCCATCCTGTTTGACTTCTGCATGAAACATGGTTTTCTCTCCTTTTATCCAAACGGACGCGCCGCCCAGAAACGGCGGGCCGTTCCTTTTTTCGTTCGTTGTCAAAGACCCTTACCGGCGGTCAGCCGGCGGGGGCCAGGGTGATCACCTCGACGCGGCAATGGGCGTCGGTGCGGAAGGGGACCCGCCAGCCGCAGGCCCCGGGGGTGACGTTCATGACCGCGTCGCCCTCATGATAGTCGCCGCTGCAATAGCCGATCAGCCGGTAGAGCGGCCCCAGCGGGAACAGCTGCCCCGCGTGGGTGTGGCCGGAAAGCTGCAGATCCGCCCCCAGCGCCGCGTGCTCTTTGAAGGCGGCCGGCTGGTGATCCGCCACGATCAGGTATTGTTCCGCCGAGGGAACCGTGAGGGAGGAAGCTGCCGCGCGGCCGTCGCCCTCCGAAAGGTCCTCTCTGCCCAGCAGCAGCAGATCCGGCGCCAGCTGGATGAACGCGTCCCGCAGCACCGTCACGCCGTTGGCGGCCAGGGCGGCCTCCAGCTCCTCCGGCGTGAATTTTCTGCCGCCGGCGTATTCCGCGTGACCCTGCCGGTCATGGTTGCCGTAGATATAATAAACGGGGGCGTCAAGGCTGCCGAACAGACGGCAGGTCGCTTCCATTTCTTCTTTCGTCGTATAGTCGTCCACGATATCCCCGCCGAGGATCACCGCCTCCGGCGCGGCCGCCCGGACGGTCTCAACGGTTTTCTCCGTGACGGAGAAGGGCTGGGCGCTGCCCACGTGCAGGTCGGCGAGGAAGACCACCGTGTGCGCCTGCGTGAGCTTTTCTGACGTATAGGTATGGTACTGAGGGGTGACGATCTCCATATTCGCCACGCCGTAGGCGAAGAACAGCACGCCGCACAGCAGGCTGACCGCCTTGACAAGGCCGAAGCGCCGTTCCTCCTCCCGCAGGCGGAAAATCACGCTGCACACCGCGTCCGCCGCGGCGTCCGTCAGCAGCGCCGGATAGAGCGCCATCATAAAGGGCTGCGCCGCCCGCAGCTGCACGGGCCCCGCCATGGGCAGAAACGCGAACAGGATCGCCAGCAGCGCCTTGGCGACGATCAGCCCGGCGCGGGCGGCGGGTTTCAACTGTTTTTTCCGCAGCGGCAGCTGCGCCGCCGTGAGGATCGCCTCCGCCAAAATAAACCAGAGCGTAAACGTCACGATCGTCTCCAACCGGCACCCGTCCTTTCTTTCTGTTTCTCTATTATAGCATGTTATCAGTTCCTGTCCAACAAATGTCCAACAAATTTTTTATTTTTTGCTCCTTTTCGTTATTTTATAAAAAAATTTTAAAATATTATTTAATTTTTCAGTTTTTTTGTTGGACATTTGTTGGACACTGCCCGCTATAATACAGAATGATAATGGCAAAATAGGCGGATTGGCCGCAGAAGCGGCCGGAATTGCGCCGCCAAACAGAAACGACAAAGGGGGAAACCGGATATGACGGAGATGCGGATCCAAACGCCGGGGCTCAACCCGTTTCTGCCCTTCGGGACCTATATTCCGGACGGGGAACCGAAGGTCTTCGGCGACCGGCTGTATCTCTACGGCTCTTACGACCGGTTCGGCTCCGGCTATTGCAGCAAGGAATACCATGCGGTTTCCGCGCCGCTTGCCGACCTGACCGCCTGGACGGACCACGGCGTTTCCTTCACCACCGGCGACGTGCCCTGGTCCGAGGCGGACCTCTACGCGCCGGACGCGCTGTATCACAACGGGCGCTATTACCTGTTCTTCTGCCTGTCGGACGGCACCGAGGGCGTGGCGGAGAGCGACTCCCCCACCGGACCCTTTGGCAACGCGCGACAGATCACCCTGAACGGCGCGCCCATCGCCGGCATCGACCCCTCCGTGCTGGAGGACGACGGGCGGATCTACTATACGTGGGGCCAGTTCCACCTGAACATGGGCGAGCTGAACGACGACCTGTGCACCCTGAAGCCGGAGACCGTCCGCACGGACGTGCTTTCCAACGCGCCGGGGCGCGAGGGCTTCCACGAGGGTTCTTCGCTGCGCAAATTAGGGGACCGGTTCTGCCTGATCTATGCGTCGGAATACCAACCCGACCCGCCCAACGCCGGCGCGCGGCCCACCAAGCTGGACTACGCCCTCAGCGACGGCCCCTACGGCCCCTATGAACGGAAGGGCACCGTCATTGACAACGAGGGCTGCGACCCCGCCTCCTGGAACGACCACGGTTCCGTGATCCGGGCGGGCGGCCGGTGGTACGTCTTCTACCACGCTTCCACCCACAACTCCGCCTTTACCCGCCGGGCCCGGGCGGAACGGCTGGAGGTGGACGAAAAGGCCGGAACGATCCGGCAGGCCGTCCCCACCACCAACGGCTTTGTGGAAAACCTGCTGCCGGAGCACCTCGCCTCCCCGGTACACGCCTGCCGCTTTTTCGGCGGCGCTTACCTCACCGAAACGCCGGAGGGACGCTTCCCCTGCGTGGGCCTGTACGGCGGCGCCGGGTTTGCCTTCAGCCCCGCCCGGTTCCGGGAGGGCGCCTACCGGCTGACGCTGCGGTATGAAGCGGCGGAGGACCTTTCGGTGCGGGTGCTGCTGAACGGAAAGGCCGTGGCGGAGGGACCGCTGCCCGCCGCGGACCGGCGGACCGTGACGCTGCCCTTTACCGCCCCGGAGGGCGAGGCCGCGCTGCGGCTGGAATTTTACGGCCATGAAAGCGCCCGCTGCCGGGCGGACGCGCTTTGTATCGTCCCCGCGCCCCCTGCGGGACCATCTCAACCGAGAGAGGAGAACACGTTATGAAAAAAGCATTGAAAAAAACGGGAAAAATCATCGGCTGGATCTTTTTCAGCATTATCGCCCTTCTGGCGGTGCTGTGCATCATCACTTTGTGCTGGGGCCACATGCAGCATATCCGCGGCAGCGTCACGGAGACCTTCCCCACCGCGCCGGCGGATTTCACGCCTGCCATCCGGCTGGTGACGTTCAACGATTCCCACAACCAGAACGAGACCGTCGCGGACGCCATCGACACCTCCTACGAGCTGTTCGACGCCGACCCGACCTACCCCGGCGTTGACGCCTTCGTCTACAACGGGGACTTTTCCAGCGTGGGCTTTGAAGGGGATTACGAGGCCTTTGCCGAGACGATCCACGCCCACGTGCGGGAGGAGACGCCCTTCATCAACGTGCTGGGCAACCACGAGTTCAAGCAGAAGGAATACAACGACCTGTTCCGGAAGCACTTTGACCAGGAGCCCAACACCGTGACGGAGATCAACGGCTTTACCTGCATCGGCTTTTCCGGCGACCGCTCCCTGACGGAGTGGACCTTCACCCCCTCCAGCCTGAAGTGGCTGGCCGACTCGCTGAAAGAGGCGGAGAAGACAGCGGACGGCAAGCCGGTCTTCGTTTTCCAGCATCCCCATCCCTGGGGCACGGTCTACGGCTCCACCGTGTGGGGCACCCCGCAGCTGAACGTGATCTTTTCCAAATACAGCAACGTGGTGGATTTCAGCGGCCATTCCCACTTCCCCATGAGCGACCCCCGCAGCATCAACCAGTCCCTTTACACGGCGGTGGGCTGCGGCGCCACCAGAACCTTTGAGCTGGACAACAACGGCATCGTGGGCCAGCACCCGGACGGCTATGACAAGGCCGCGGAGATGTGCGTGGTCGAGGCCGACGACGCGGGCCGCGTGCGCATCCGCGGGTACGACCTGAATTCCGATACTTATTTCTGCGATTACTTTATTGAGAACGTCAACGACCGTGATTCCTTCGTCTACACCTACAAGAACATGAGCGCCCACGACGCCGCGCCGGTTTTCGCGGAGGGAACCAAAGCGACCGCATTCAGAAACGAAGAGGGCGAATGGGTGATCTCCTTCGACGAGGCGATTCCGGCGGAGGGCTATATCGTCCACGAGTACAAGGTCACCATCAAGGACGAAAACGGCAAAAAGATCTTCAGCAAAAACTTCATCAACGATTACTTCGTCTTCGACGAGGACGACACCGCGGACTTCCGCATCGGGACCGACACGCTGGAAAGCGGACGGACCTATACGCTGTTGGTACGCGCCGAAAGCGCTTATCATAAATATTCCGGCACCGTTGAGCTGTCTTTCACCGCGCAGTGATACGGCGTAACGGCTCCGGAACACCGATCCAAAGAAAAGGGGTAAAACGACTATGAAAAAATGCCTGGCACTACTGCTTTCCGCCCTGCTGCTCTTCTCCTGCGCGGGCGTCGCCTTCGCCGCGGAGGAAACCGACAGCTTCGGCGCGTATGAGCACGTCTTTATCATCGGCATCGACGGCCTCGGCGCCTCCTTCGACAAGGTGGACAGCCCGAACTTCGACCGCATCTTCGCCGACAACGCCTATCGTCACGACGCACATACGGAGTATATCACCACCAGCGCCCAGAACTGGGGCTCCATCCTCACGGGCGTCAGCTACGATACCCACGGCTTCACCAACGACTGGTGCGAGAAGAACGAGCGCGACTCCACTTCCGATAACAATTCGATTTTCTATTATGCGCGTCAGGCCTTCCCGGACGCGGAGCTGGTCTCTTTTAACAACTGGGACGCCATCAACCACGGCATCATCGAGAACGACCTGGGCGTAAAAAAGATCAACCGCGGTACCGATCCGCTGGTAACGGACGCCATCGTGCGCTACTTTGAAAAGGGCAACACGCCCAAGCTGATGTTTGTGCAGCTGGATTCCGTCGACCACGCGGCCCACACCTACGGCGGCTACAGCAAGCAGTACTACAGCGCCGCTGAAAAGGCGGACGTCTTCCTGGGCGACATTTACGACGCCATCGACGCCCGCGGCCTGATGAAGGACAGCCTGTTCATCCTTGTGGCGGACCACGGCGAGACCACGAACGGCCACGGCGGCCAGACCAAGGACGAAAGCTCCGCCATCCTCGCCGTCGCCGGTCATTCCGTCAACCAGACGGTGCTGAACGAGGACGTGCACAACCGCGACGTCTCCGCCATCGCCCTCTACGCCCTGGGCATTGAGCAGCCGGAGCACTTTGTCAGCAGCGTTCCCGCGGACCTCTTCGGCGAGAGCCGCGAAAAGACCGTGGAGGAAAACCCCATGTCCCCTGCTCTGCGCGGCCTGCGCAAGCTCCTCTACGTATTTGTCAGAATGGTCAACCTGCTGGTAAGCGTCTTTGACAAGAAGTAAAACCCGCGGAATCTCATTTTTCTGAAAGAGGGAAATGTTATGTCTCATCGATTCCTGAACCGCCTCGCCATGCGCGTCATGGTCGTCAAGGGCAAGGGGAGTCTCCGCAGACTGGCGCGGTCCGCGGAAAATCCCATGAAACAAAACGCCGCGCTGCTGAAAAGCATTATCAGAACCAACCGGAACACGGAGTTCGGCAAGCTGCACGGATTTGACAAAATCCGTTCGCTCGAGGACTTCCGGCAAAGCGTTCCCCCCTCCGGATATGAGGATTACGAGCCGTATATCGAGCGGATGAAAAACGGGGAGAAAAACCTGATCACCGCCTCAAAGGTGCTGGGCTATTCCCGGACCTCCGGTTCCTCCGGCGTGCCGAAATATATTCCCGCCACCAACGCCTCGTTAAAAGCATACGTCCGGTACACGTGGACCAGAGCGCTGGCGCTGGGCGCGGCGGAGCTGAAAAAGCAGGGCAAAAATTTCCGGCCCGGCCGCGGCGTGTATCTCTCTCCTGCCACCAACGAAACGCTTCCAAACGGCCTGCCTTGCAGCAATATCGCCGAGATCGGCGCGCGGGAATACGGCCGGTTTTACCCGTTTATTCTCATGCAGCCCTCCAAACGGATGTATGATATGCACGACGGCGACTACATTTACTGTATGTACCGTTTTGCGCTTCAGGATCCGGACGCCACCTTCTTTTTCTCGGTGTTCTTCAGCGTCAACGTCAGTCAGCTGGCTTATCTGAAAAAGAATTGGCGTACGATCGTTGACGACATCGAAAAGGGCGGCATTGACAAATCGATCGAGCTGACGCCGGAGGCAAGGGCCCATTATGAGAAATACGCCAAACCGGACCCGGCGCGCGCCGCCTACCTGCGGGAGCAGTTTGAGAAAGGCTTTGACGAAACGCTGTTTAAACGCCTGTGGCCGAATCTTGCGGTGATCTGCGGCATCGGCAACGCCTCGTTCAAATCCGCGGCGGAGCATATCCGCACCGTGGCGAGAGACGTCCCCTTCGATTTCTCCATATACGGCGCGTCAGAAGGTCTGGTCGCCGCCTGTTATGAGCTGGAAAACACCGACATGCAGCTTTTGACCGACAGCTGCTTCTACGAATTCGTTCCCTTCGGCGAAGACGGTGAAGAGCGGTACCTGACCCTCGATCAGGTGGAAGTCGGTCATAAATACGAGCTGCTGATCACCACGTTCGCGGGGCTTTACCGCTACCGCCTGAAGGACGTGATCGAAGTGAAGGGCTTCCGGGGCAAATGCCCGCTGATTTCTTTCGTCTTCCGTAAAGGGCAGATGTTCAACATTGCCGGCGAAAAGTTCAGCGAGGAGGACGCCCGCACGACCATAGAGATGTTTGAAAAAAAACACGGCGTGGAAATCGACCACTGGCTTTTCTATCAGGACGAGAGCGTACAGCCCAACCGCTATGCGCTGATCGTGGAAAGCGACGCGGACGTGGATTGGGACGCGAGCGTAGATGAGATCGAAGACCTGATCGGACAGTGCAACAAGCGCTATCCGAGTCAGCGGGCCAAAAGCTATATCGACCGCCTGGTCATTCTCCATCAGCAGCCCGGCACCCACGACGCGTGGGCGGCAAGGTGCATCAAAAAAGGCGCCTCCGCCGCGCAGGTCAAGCCCGTTCACTCGCTGGACAATCCCGAAAAACGCGCATTCTTTTTAAGCAGGCTCAAATAACAATCAACTATATAAGGAGGCACAACATGAAAAAGCATTTTAACAGAATCCTTTCCGTTTCACTTGCGCTTGTTCTTCTTTTCACCTGCGGCGCCGTTTCCTTCGCCGCCACCAAAGACAACGTGACGCAGTACGGCCAGGCGGGCGGCTACCTCGCCATCGGCGACTCCATCTCCCGCGGCTGCGGCGCGGAGGGCTTCTACATCGGCAAAAACGGCGAATACCTGCCGGACGGCGAAGGCCAGTACGGCGAGTATGACATGCGCAACGTGCAGGGCTGCGTGCCCTATCAGATCGCGCAGGCCGTGGGCTGCAACGCCCCGATGGACATGACGGACCAGAGCGCCACCTATTGGCCCTTCACCTATCCCGGCATGACCACGGCGGTGACGCTGGACCTGCTGGGCGTTGACGACGGCTTTACCGACGAGAAGCTGAACTATGCCTACTATGCCGACATGCTGGAATATTTCGGCTGGGACGGCTCTTTTGCCGGCGTGCGAGAGGGCGACACCATTGAGGCCGTCACCGCGTCCCGCGGCGCCATCGGCAAGTGCGGCAACATCATGGACCTGATCGACAGGGCCGACCTGATCACCGTGCAGCTGGGCATGTGCGACGTGTTCTACCGCACCTACCGCATCGTTTCCAACGGCGGCATGCTGGCGGACGGCATGAGCTTTGACCTTTCCAGCCCCGAGGCCATCATCAACCTGGTCAAGACCGCGGTTTCGGAGATGTGGAACGGCTATGAGTACTGGAAAGCCAACTATCCCCTTCTCATCGAAAGGCTGCTTGAGCTGAATCCGGACGCCGATATCGTCATGGTCGGCTCCTTCAACCTGGTGAACGAGCTCACCATCACCGACGATCTGCTGGCCCCCATCGGCTCCGCGTTCTCCGTCATCACCGACAGCATGAACAAGCAGTACAAGAAGTGGTCCAAGACCTACGGCATCCCCTACGTGGATATCTCCAACACGGAGACGCAGGCAGCGGAGCTCGACTGGTCGCTGCTGGGCGATTTCAAGGACAACACCTTCACCGGCACCCATCCCACCCAGAACGGCTACGACTACATCGTCCGTCAGATCCTGGCGGAGTTGCCTCCGAAATCCGAAAGCAAGAACATCGCCGTGGATATCGGCAAGTACGACGCGGTGGACTACGTGTTCGTCAACGGCATTCCGGTCGGCAACTACACGCTGGATGACCACCTGCTGACGATCCCCTACGCCGGCCCCGGCGCTCTCAACCTGACCGTGGGCGTCAAGAACGAGGACGGCACCGTCACCGTGCAGACCTATGAGCTGGTTTACAAGATCGGCGAAGGCTACACCGCCCGCCGTCTCGCCGGAACCAACGACGCCGCCGGCGCGGCCACCAAGCCCGCCCGCACGCTCGTCAAGCTGATCAAGGATCTGTTCCAGAAGATCGTTGACTTCTTCAAAAATCTTTTCAAGAAAAACTGATTGGCAGCGTTTCGGTCTGATCCGAAAGGAGTGTTCTGTTTTTGCATTGTCCTAAATGCGGGGGAGAGATCCCCTTTTACGACTTGAAACCGAATTGCAAGCACTGCGGCGTGAACATCCGCTACTATACTCAGGAAAGCAAGCTGATGCGCGACGCCAAGCGGACGGAGCTGGAAGGCGCGGCGGCGCGGATGATCATTGCCCGCGTCAAGGCGGCCTTCATCGGCGGCAAGCTGTCCATCGCCCGGCTGGTGTTTACGCTGCTGGCTGCGGCGGCGCTGGTCGTCCCCTTCGGCGGCGTGAAATTCATGCTGCCCCTCTTTGACCGGTCCTTCTCCGTGGGGATCATCGGGCTGATCCAGAGTTTTCAGAACGGGCTGCTGACAAACCTGCCCCACTTTCTGAACAGCACGCTGGTCAGGCCGCAGACCGTTGCGGCGCTGATCCCCGCTGCGGTATTCGTCTGCGTCGCGCTGCTGGACGTGGTCATTCTGGTGGCTTACATCCTCAGCTTTCTGAACCTGACAAAAAGCGCCAAGTTCATGAAGAACGCCGCGCTCATCGGCGCGATCCTTTCCGCCGTGGGCCAGATTGCGGTCCTCGTGACGAAATTCACCACGGCGGACAGCGAAACCGCCGCCGTGTCGCTGGGCTTCGGTTCCCTTGCGGCCTGCGCCATGTTTGCGGTGCTGTTCCTGCTCAACCGCGCCATGCTGAAAAAGGGCATTGAGCCCAAATATAAAGAAAACGATATCAAGCGCCGCGAGATGCTCAAAAAAGTGCGGGCGGGAGAAGTCGATCTCGACAGCCTGCCGCTGCCGGTATTTGAAAGCGACGACGAGAGAGCAGAACGCATGAAGCAGCTGGAAGAAGCGCTGAAAGCAGAAGAGGAGGGCAAAGAGTTATGAGCAAGCCGATGGGAAAAACCGGCAAACGCCTGCTGATCGCCCTTCTGATCCTCGTTCTCCTGGGCGGCTGCTTCGGCGCCGTGGCGCTCTACGCCAAAAACGAAATCAACAAGCCGCGTTTCCAGATGCCCGAAATCGCCCCGCTTCCCTCCGCCACCGCGCTGCCGACGGAAAAGGCCGCGCTGGCGGACTACCTGAACGGCCTGTACGCCGCCGCCGTCACCTCCGATGAAGCGGAGGGCTCCTGGCGGACCGACGTGGATCTGGGCGGCAACATGGACCTGCCCTTCGCCCACGACGACAACGCCGTGATCTCCCTGATCCGTGACGGCGCCGCCGGCGAATTCGCCTCCCTCTACCCCTCCGCCTCCAACGTCAGAATGGATGGGGCGGAGAACGCCCCCGCGCTGCAGCTGGACCCGAACGCCATTACGGAATTCACCGCGGAGCAGGGCCGCACCGACGAAGAGGGCGAAGTCACCGACGACGGTATTTATTTCGTGGACCTGACCATGGACCCCGCCTCTGTTGACGCCGCGGCGTTCACCTCCGGCGAGATCTATGAAGCCGCGCTGGCAAAGCTCTCCGCAGCCGTCAGCGCCGCCGAGGTAACCGCCGAAGTGCAAAGCTGCTATCTGCATTTCAAAATCGACCGCATCGCCGACCGTCTGCTGAACGCGGAAATCCATACGGAACTGCGGTTCACCGCCGACGTCACTCTGACGGACGCCTACGCGCCGCTGCTGGAAGGCACCGCGCAGACCCGGGTCGTGCTGCCCTACAAAACCACGCAGCACGTGGATTTCTCCTGGTACGGGGCCCGTTTCCTTGAACGCGCCATCGCCGCCAAGGCCGGCGACATGACGGCCCTGCCCGCCGACGTGAAGGTCAACGAAGCGGCCATGGCAGGGGAAGACTTCACCCTGACCTTTACCCCCTCCGATCCGAATGCGCTCTCCATTGACGCGGACGGCGTCATGACGGTGCATAAAGCGCCGGAGGAGACCGCGACGGTCACCATGACGCTGGAATACAGGGGACACACTTATACGGACGAACTGATCGTCTACATTACGGAGCTGGAACTGGAGGTGGAAAACAATGGCTGAGCAGAAAAACACGCAAGCGCCCGTCGAGGTTGACGAAAAAACGTTGACGGCAAACGTTTTCCGAAGCTATAACTACGTCGGCACCAAGGAAACGATCGCCTATCTGTTCAACGACTGGTCCAATACCTTCAACATCAACGGCTACAGCCAGCGGTACATCTGGGACGTGGTCAAGATCGACTTCGGCATTTCCGCCATCGTGGGCCTGTTCACCGGCGCGTGGGATATCATCAACGATACCTTTATTTCCGCCATTGTGGACAACACCCGTACCCGCATCGGCAAGTTCCGCCCCTATCTGGTGTTCTTCCAGATCCCCATGACCCTGATCGGCCTGCTCTACTGGTTCCTGCCCTACTTCTTCCCGAACACCCCGGGAACCTATATCCCGAAGCTGATCTTCTACTTTGCCTTCAACGTGCTCACCGAGACCGCCAACACCTTTACCGGGGTGGCGCGCAGCGGTTATATGAGCACCATCACCCCGAACCCCAACGAACGTGTGCGCCTGATCACACTGGCGGAGCTTCTGACCGGTTACATGGGAGAGGACGTTCCCGGTTACGTGTTCGGCTTCATGTACGACATGATCACCACCGGCCGATGGAAGACCCAGCTGCGCACGATCTTCATGAGCATGGGCGTCGGCACGGCGCTGGTCTCCTCCGCCTTCACCTTCTGGTTCTTCCTGCAGTCGGATGAGCGCGTGCCTCAGTCGCTGGAGCGCCCCGACCTGAAGGCGGGCTTCCACGCCATCTTCACCAACTACCCCGTGCTGCTGATGACCCTTTCCGACTTCCTCGCGGGCTTCGGCGTGGGCACCAGCCAGCAGAACTACTGGATCGACGTGTTTGGCGGCGATTCCATGATCAACACCGCCAAGGCGCTGGTCAGCGGCATTTCGGCGCCGGTGGGCAGCATCAGCTACGCCTTCGTCGCGCCGCTGCGCAAACGCTTCTCCTCCAAGTTCCTGTGGGTGGGCTCCGACTTCTACGGCGACATGGTCACCCTGGGCTTCTTCGGGCTGGGCATGATCAACAAGAACTACCTGAAGCTCAAGCCCATGCTGATCGGCTACGGCTTCACCGAATTTTTCGGCAAGCTCCTGTTCGGCGTCAACAAGGTCATCAACGCGGACCTGTGGAACGAGGCCATGGACTACTGCGAGTGGAAGAACGGCTACCGGATGGAAGCCACCACCGGCGTCGCCAAGGGATTGGTGGCCAAGCTGCAGGGCATCTTCATGGGCACCATCAACAACTTCGTCATGAAGAAGGTGGGCTACGTGCAGGGCCTCAAGATCGGCACCCAGAGCGAAAAGACCAAGTTCTGGCTCTTCGCCCTCTCCACGGTCGTTCCCTTCCTGACAAGCATTCTCGGCATCGTGCCCAAGATGCTCTGGCCCATCAACAAAAAGCGCCGCGCGCAGATGTATTACGAGCTTTCCGAAAGAAGAAACAGAATGGTTTCCGATTACGTGGAAAGCGTCAACGACCGTCCGGAGCCGGAGAAGGCGTAAGCACTCCCGTTCGGATGAAAACGGCTCTCCCGCCCCGCTGTTTTTTTCGCCCCGCCTTCCCGGGCAGGCGTTCCGGCGCGGCCGCGCCGCCGTTTCAACACATATACGTTACAAAAGGACAGACCGTTTGGCCTGCCCTTTTTCATTTCACCGCGAAAAATGGTTTCGTCTCGTTATTATGGTTCATCAAGGATTTTTGGAATACCGAAATATCGTTTGCCTGTCTGCCCGGCAGACGCGCTATCCCGCAAGGGGCTGCCGAACGCCGCAAAAAAAGATTGCTGTTCTTCATCCCCACAATTATCCGTGATAAACTTGTTTTCTCCCACTTTCTACCGCCATTCGACCGACGCCCTCTTGCAATCTTTGCCGGGATCCCCTATAATAATTGATGCAGGAGGGGAAATCAGATGAACGATTACAGCTTCGGAAATTACCTGTATGAACTGAGAAAACAAGCGGGGTTATCGCAGACCGCTCTCGCTGAAAAGCTCGGCGTCACCAACAAAGCCGTCTCCAAATGGGAGGTGGGCAAGGCCAAACCCGCCACGGAGACGCTCCGCAGGCTGGCGGCGCTGTTCCGTATTGACGTTGGCGAGCTGCTGCGCCTGAGAGAAGAAAAACAACAAGCGGACGTAAGGAAGATCGTGATCACCGGCGGCCCCTGCGCCGGAAAATCCACCGCCATGAGCTGGGTTCAGAACGCCTTCACCCAGATGGGCTATTCCGTCCTCTTTGTGCCGGAAACCGCCACCGAATTGATCACCGGCGGCGTCGCTCCGTGGACCTGCGGCTCCAACGTCGCCTATCAGGAGTGCCAGCTTCGCCTGCAGCTTGAGAAGGAAAAGGTCTTTGAACAGGCGGCCGCCTCCATGAACACCGAAAAGATACTGATCGTCTGCGACCGGGGCGCCCTTGACAACAAGGCCTATATGGACGAATTTGAGTTTGCGCAGGCACTGCGGGACCTGGACACGAACGAGGTCGATCTGCGGGACGGCTACGACGCGGTCTTTCACCTGGTGACGGCGGCCAAGGGCGCGGCGGCCTTCTATACCACCGCCAACAACTCCGCCAGAACGGAAACCGTGGAACAGGCCGCCGCCCTGGACGACAAGCTGATCGCCGCCTGGACCGGCCACCCGCATCTGCGTGTGATCGACAACTCCACCGCCTTTGAAGAGAAAATGAAGCGCCTGATCGCGGAGATCGCCTCCTTCCTCGGCGAGCCGGAACCGCTGGAGATCGAACGGAAATTCCTCATCGAATACCCGGACGTCAGATGGCTGGAAACGCAGCCCAACTGCCGGAAAATCGAAATCATCCAGACCTATCTGCAATCGGAGAAAGACGAAGAGGTCCGGGTCCGCCAGCGCGGCTTCGGCGGCCATTATATCTACTTCCAGACCACCAAGCGCCGTATTGACGACCTGAAGCGCGTGGAAATCGAGCGCAGGCTGTCGGAAAGCGAATACCTCCGCCTGCTGATGAACGCGGATACGACCAAGCGCCAGATCAGGAAGGACCGCTACTGCCTCACCTTTGAAAATCAATATTTCGAGATCGACGTCTACCCCTTCTGGAGCGATAAAGCCATCGCCGAGATCGAGCTCAGCGACGAGACGGCGAACATTGTCTTCCTGAAGGAGATCAAGGTCATCCGCGAAGTCACCGACGACCCCTCCTATAAAAACGCCTCTCTCGCCACGATATAACCGTCCAGGGCGTTTCGCGTCGCTCCGTCAGATCACATATCGTAAAAAGAACAGGATCCATGCGCAGAAATGCCCATGGATCCTTATTGTTGATGCTTGCTGCCAGACGGCGCTTTTTTGCTCGTCGCGAATTGTTACGGGTCGCAGCCATCCGCTTCGGCGGACCGTCAGACAGACGTCCGCCCCGGCTGCCGGCAAGGTCAGTCTTCCTCGTCCTCCGGCAGTTCCTTCTTGCCCGTCAGGGCGCTGAAGGCGGAGCCGATGAGACTCCCCACCAGCGTTTCCACCGTTTCACCCTTGAGGGTGGCCATCACTTCCTTTTTCGTCTGGCTGTCCGCCGCCCGGTAGAGCTGCACCAGCTTTTTTTCGGTGGCGGTCACCTGCATGGAGGAGGTGTTGGCCCCGGCCGGCGGTTTGACGGAGACGGAAGAACGCCCCTTTGCCGCGTCCAGCAACGATTTCTGCGTCACGCCCGTGGCTTTGGCCACCTGTTTCAGCTGTTCCGCCGTCAGTTCTTTTTCGCCCCGTTCCGCGCGGCCCACGTCGGAAGCCGAGCAGTCCCTCACCTTGCGGGCCAACTGCTCCTGAGTCAGCCCCGCCTCCGTTCTGGCCTTTTTGATGAGCTGCCCCACCTTTTTTGCGTTCGCCATCCGTCTCTCTCCTTTTCTTTATTCCGTTTATGACGGCATGATCTGACCGTAATAGGTAATCTCGCCGTTGTCGCCCAGCACCGCCAGCACGCCGTTTTCCTTGCCGGTCGCGTAAAACTGCGGACTGCAAAGCCGTTCAATGCGGGACAAGGTATCACGGTCCATGCTCTCGAACCGGTTGGTGATCACGCAGGCGGCCGGGGATAGCGTGCGGATAAACTTCGGCGTGCTGGACCCGCTGTAACTGTGGTGCCCCACCTTCAGCAGATCCACCTTGCCGATCAGCGGCGCCAACCGGCTCTCATCGCCGGATTTATTGTCAAGATCGGCAGCGAGGAACACCCGCGTGCCGTTTTTTTCCACCAACAGGCAAAGGGATTGATCGTTTTCGCCGACCTTCTTTTGCGTGACTGGATCCACGGTGTTGAACATCGTCAGCGTCAGATTGCCAAAGGCAAAAGGTTCATCGCTTGGCTCCGAAACAATCGGCACGCCCCGGGCCTCCAGCGCCTGCACCATCTGGTCGTAGACCTCCTGATTGTCCCACTCCACAATTTCGTTTTCGGTAATCTGGGACGCGTCATAGGGTTTCAGATAGGCTCTGTCCACGGTCACGTCCGGGTCGGCAATGATCGTATCGAAGCCGCCCAGATGGTCGGAATGGGCGTGGGTCCCAAGCACGAAATCCAGATGGACCTTGCCGTTTTCATCCGCAGCATGCCGCTTCAGATAAGAAAGCACCTCCTGCTCGAATCCGGGAAGCTCCAACCCCGGAAGGTTCCGTGGATTATCGGTATCCTCACCGGCGTCCACCATGGCGAAATGCCCGTCGCTTTCCAACAGGATCGCGTCTGAGGACCAGGTACTGAGGAAATGGATACAATCCCTTCCCTCCTCTGTAACCTGCGGAGCGGCCGGCAGAAGCTCGCCCTCCAGTTTTTCCGTAAGATGCTTTTTCGCAGCGGAATTGCGCAGCGCGACCGCGCCGAACGCCGCAGCCCCGCATACCACAGCGGCGGAAGCAATCGCGATCACCGTTTTTGTTTTAGACATGGAATAGCCTCCCTTTTTCATTTATCAGACTGAAAACGCTTTGAAAATGATTTCCTTTAAAGTATATCATATTCTCAGCCTTATCACAATAAGAGAATTGAGATTTCCTCTGCCGCCGACATCGGGAGGGTGAAAACCGTTTAACGGCCACGGCAGGAGGATGAACGCGGCAGCACAGGTGAGGGAAAACATCAAACATCAATCAGAGGACGGTTCGCCAATTGTGCGCTTTTTATGATACCGCACCGCTTGCGGTGCGGACACCGACGAGCGCAGCGAGCCTGTTTTTCGGGAGAAAAACAAAAAACGGCTCCTTTTCGAGAACTGCAAAACTCGAACCTGTGACACCATCGGTCAGAAACATAGTCGGCTCTCTCGCTTGGAGCGCTTCGAGAGCCTCCTTGTTTCTTCCTGCTCATCGCCCTCCCTTCCTTGCCCTCGCAAATATTGTCGGCTTGCTCGCTTGGAGCGCATCGCAATCCTCTGTATTTGCTCACTCGAATCTCTCGCTTTTTCCGCCACCGGCGGCGCTTCGAGATTCTCCCCACCGGCGGCGGGAGGGCGTGAGCCAGTTAACAGCCGCGGCACGCGGCTTTAGCAACCACGCTGCCGCAGGTGAGAGGACTGTGCAGAGGAGCCAAAGGGAAAGAAAAAAGACCACCGAATGGTGATCTTTTTTCTTTGGAGCCTCATACCTTAATCGAACCCCCTACTTTTTTTGAGATTCTACTGGAACCAGCCTTAAAATTCATCATCGGGCAAAAGACAATCTTCGTCTTCATCTTCTTCAGAATTATCAATAATACCGTATTCCTCTTGTGTGGAACACTCATCATCTTCGGCAGCGCTGATTCGAGGCAAATTCAGCATGTCGTTCTGTCGAGCGCGCAGATCTCGCTTGCGTTTGGCATCCCATTTTCTGTATTCCTCTGGTGTTACTTCAAACCTGTAGAAACCAAGTCTTTTGTTATCCGGATCAACGTATTCCTTAATGATCTTGCGCTTTCTGTTTTCGGGACGGGTAATAAACTCATGGAATTCCGTCCCCGTCATCTGAATCCATTCAGGATTCACACCGTTACAGTTTGGATCTTTCCAAACAAAAAACATATTTGTCATTTTGTAATCTCCTTTGAATTTTTGAATTTTGGTGAAAAACAAAAAATCGGAGATCACGGATATGCGGCGATATAACAGAGCCAGCGATATACCATAAAAAGTCCTTCCCGCAGCGGTTATGCCGAGGGAAGGACTTCTTGCAGCATCGTATGAAGCGGGCAAACGGGCATAAAAAAACACCGTATGACAATAAGACAGAATCAGATTCTGTGATTATTCTTCATACGGTGCCTGGGTAGATTTATCAGCCCTTTCGGGTCCTGCTCCGCTTACTCGCTACAAAGTGTATTTATTCAATTTTCTTTTGGTTGGAACAAGCCAATCAAGGACTTCATGTTCCTTCCATAATTCTTTTCAGTTTGCCGTACCAGTTTGCGGTGCGGAAGCACCGCAGATCAAAGGCAAACACGCCTTTACATTTGGGGCAGATAAAAGGTTGATAATAATCGGCCCCCATTACCTTATCGCCGATATGGATCCCGCAATTAGGGCATTTCAGATTCGTAACAATGATGATGTCCGCTTCAGGTTCGACGACAACATTTCCTGTTGCTATCGCCCTGTAATACTGCGTCGTCTTGTATTTCGGTTCGACAAGTTGAACGATCAATTGGCTACCCCCTCAATAAACTCAGAGGCATCATGCTGTTCCAGATAGTTCATCTTTTCAAGTTGGATACGCAATGCGCCAAATGAAACGCCGAGTTTTTCAGCTATTCTGTGTATCTTCAGTTTCGTATCGCGGTACATCATATATCTTCCGTATACCGGAACAAATCCGTTTGCAAATTGTTCCTTTACATACCGATCCATCAGGAAGAACGGCATAAGAAGGAAAGATCCGACTTCATTTGCCTGAGATTCGTTTAATTTCATCATGTCGCGTAATTCCTCATACGAGTATTCACGCTCCCGATCAAAGCTATTGCTGAACGCAGCCTCTGCCGGGGCGTAACCGTAAAGCACCAACAAGTAATGGCCGATTTCATGACCGATTGTATATCTACGCTTTGCTTCATTCTCAGGTCGAAGCAGGTATTCATCAAGGACAATGGTATTCTTGCCGTATCTCCTTTTTACGGTTCTTCCGTTCTCAATCACGCGAAGCGATTGAACCCCATCGCTCAAATATCCAAGTTTATTCATATCGGTTTCGGCAAACCTTGCATAAACAATACTCATTTTCAAAAACCGAGCCAAATACGCAATATCAATCTGTTCGATATCCTGACGGTTTTGCCCCTTGTAGAAGTCTGCAAGGATTGTCTCTGTCAATTCCTGTATTTCATTTCTCGGCATCCCTATATAGTTTTTCAATTATCTCACCTCTGACCATGGTTATTTTATTGTCATTTGACGAGAACAGGCAGGCCATGTCAAATAACTACCCGCAAACATTTATCTTGCGGCCTTGATGATATGAGTGACAACCCCTTGAATCTGTACCGACCTATACCTTTTCGGCTTGTGAATCGGATTATCACTCTCAGGACTGAGAACAATCCTTTTATTTTCATCATCAAAAGAGATACGCTTTAAATTGTTTTCATTATTTGTCAATGCAACGACCAATTCGCCGCTACGCGCCGTAGACTGTTTTCGCACGACCACATAATCGCCTTCTTCGATACCCGCCTGATTCATCGAATCGCCATAGGCCTGTAAGATGAACAACTCACCGGAACCGAAAATACTGACCGGAAGATCAATGTATTCTTCTACGTTTTCTTCTTCCTCAAGCGGATCGCCACATACGACGCGCCCGATGATCGGCGTATTATTGGTCCCGTGGTTGATTAACTCTGAAACGCGGGTGATAATGTTCTTCCCATCGTAATCAATCATTCCTCTGTCTCGCATTGCAGTTAGATATGTATAGGCGGTTCCTCTGGCAACACCGACTTCGTCTGCGATTTCCGTTGTGGAAGGAGATCTTCCGTACTCACGTTGGTAACCCTTCGTGAATTTAATAATATGTTCCATGATTTTCGGATCTTTCTTTCGCATAAGGTCAACTCCTTTTTCAGAGCAGTTTGCTTTGATATGTTCATTATATACGTTTTTTACGCCAAGTCAATAGGTCAAAAATGAGGTGAGCAAAATATTACCCAACTCAAGCCATTTTTTTGTTTTTTTAACTTTCAAGTCACATTTTCGCAATCAAATCTTTGAGTTTTGCTGCCGCCTTGCGTCATCCAGCATCTTATTATACTCGTCAACCACATTGTCCGGCGATAACAGTTTTATCTTTCCACCGAATTGAAATACCCACCCGTAAAACATCCGGCTTAATGCCACGGTCGCGGTGGCGCTGAAATGATCGTCGTCAACTCGTTCCGTCCTGACACCCTCGCCGAAACGCTCTATGATATATTTCATTGTATCATTTTCGCACAAAAGCTCTATCTCGCATTCTTCTCCTTCAAACATGGAAAAGATCTGCGAGAAATAGCTTGATATTTTCAGATCCCTCGGCTTCGGTCTTGCCTTTTCTTCTGTTATTTCAACCTTCACCATTCGATCTACTCGGAAAGTAATTGCCTTTTGGTGCTTCTCGGAGAAGCCGACAAGATAATAGCAATCGTCATTCCAAAGGAGCGCATAAGGAGAAACGGTATAGACGTAGCCATTGTACTTGAGTACCTTTTCTTTTGCCTCTTCACGGAAAATTGTGGGATAGGCAAAAATAGATATTGAAAAAGAGCATAGGAAACTCCAAAATTGTAGTTGCGAATCAAACAATTAACG
>CADAMO010000026.1 GCA_902788995.1 Oscillospiraceae bacterium | reverse complement strand
TGGTTTTTTGTGGTGATTAAAATATACTATGAAAGTAGCGACCGGGCAACCCTTTCGGGCTACCCGGTCGTTTTTTGTGGAGCTTAATGCAACAGCCCCGTTTTTTTTGAATGATGTTTGCCCTGTCGGGCAAATGATGTTGCCTTCGGCGATGATGTCGCTTCGCTAATGATATGTGCCTTCGGCACGTGAGGGCAAACATCGCACCATTGCGGCACGAAGTGGCACAACATCATTTCGGAGCGCAAGCGTAGATACATCATACGAATTACATCAGTAAAACTTTTTCCGAAGATGTTGACATTTTGTTTATCGTAGGATATACTACCAATAGAACCTGTTTGCTGCAGTTCGGTGGGACGATATTGTAAGCCCATCGTCCTAAGCAGCGGCAGTGTTCTTTTTTTGTCTACATAAAGGAAATCGTTTTTTTTCGATAAAACCTTTTGGCTTATCCTTAGTTTAAGTGCTGGTCAGTTTTTGCATATCCTCGACCACAAGGCCGTTCTCCACAGGGCGGAGATCAAGCACAGTCATAATAGGCTGTCCGTTTTGTGCTTTTCCTTGTCTTTAGGAGATAAGGCATTTTAAGACAAGCCTCTCCATCTTCAACGTCGTCGGTGCAAACTTCACTTTACACAGCCCCGGTTTTATGCTATGATACAAGCAGATGCAAATACAGTTTCACGGAGGCAGCCTATGAAAACCATCTATCTCGCGGGCGGGTGCTTTTGGGGCACGCAGAAATTCTTTGACCAGTTTGCCGGGGTGATTTCCACCACGGTGGGCTACGCCAACGGCAAGACGGAAAACCCCACCTATGAGGAGGTGTGCCGCTGCGGGACGGACCATGCGGAGACGGTGAAGATCGACTTTGACGAGACCGTCATTGACGTGACCAGATTGCTGGATTATTATTTTCTGACCATTGACCCCCTTTCCGTCAACAAACAGGGCGGTGACGTGGGGCGGCAGTACCGCACGGGAATCTATTATACAGACGATACCCTGCTGCCCGCCGTCGGAGAAGCCGTCGCCAAGGAAGAGGCCAAGGTCGGCGCGAAGCTGGCGGTGGAGGTGAAACCGCTGGAAAACTTCTGGCCGGCGGAGGAGTACCACCAGAAGTATCTGGACAAGAACCCGGGCGGGTATTGCCATATTCCGAAACGCCTGCTGACGCTGGCGGACGGAGAAGCGAAATACCAGTGAGACTTCCCTGCCCTGCATAAGAAAATGGCTGAACGAAATGGAGTTGAAGCAACAGAATGGGATTTGTTTCTTCAATCCCACGAAAAAATAAAACCCGTAGCGCATCTCCGTGAGCCGCACCGAAGGCGGTTTTTCACATAAACAAATGATAATCGCCGCATTGCGGCGATAGGCATCTGCCTGCGGCAGATGTCGGAATCGCGTTGCGGGCGGATCACTGATCCGCGCTACATGATACGCCTGCGGCGCGCTTTGTTAGATCATTGTCATCGGACCGGAAAAACCGTCTGATACGTTGTTTGTGACAATAGCGGCACTGAGGTGCCGCGTTGCCGCATATCAGCAAAACAATCCCCAATTTGCAGATTCTTACTTTCCTCCCACACAATTTGTGTTAAGTAAAAAACGACGCTCCGCGGATGGTTCCGTGGGGCGTCGAAGTTTTGTTCCTTGCTTGCCGCGCCGTTATTTCGCGGGGGGCACGTCGATTTCAAGATCCGTCAGCGGGAAGGAGCAGCAGGGGTGGATGAACCCGAACTGCAGGTCCGCCATGCGGCGGTAATCCATGTGGGGCGGGGTGTAGATCTTGCCGGAGATCAGCAGGGAGTGGCAGAAGCCGCACTCGCCGCTGCGGCAGCGGGCCGGCGCCGCGACGCCGTTCTTTTCAAGGATCTGCAGCACGGAGTCGTTGGAGGAGCCCTCCACCGTCTTCTTCTCGCCCGCCTGGGTCACGGTGATCTTCACCGTCTCTGGCACGCCCGCCGGGTAATCGGGCTGAGACGCGGGGTTGTGGAACTCGCCGAACATCTCGTGGCGGATGAATTTGCGTTCCAGATCCAGCTTTGCCAGCTCTTTATCCACGAATTCGTACATCTGCTGCGGTCCGCAGAGAAACACCGAATAGGGCGCGTCGGCCGGGGCGTATTTTTGAATCAATTCCGCCGTCAAAAAGCCCTTTTCAAACCCTTTGCCCGCCTTGGCGTCTTTGTCCGACAGCACGTGGACCACCCTGAATTTGGGGCAGGCCTTTTCCAGCGCCGCCAGCTCGTCGAAAAACAGGATATTGTCCTTGTTGCGGCTGCCGTAGAGAAGGGTCAGTTCAAAGTCCTCGTCCCCGTCGGCGATGGCCTGCGCCATGGACAAAAAGGGCGTGATGCCGCTGCCACCGGCAAGGCCGATCACGTTTTTCGCGTCCCGCAGGGGCTGGTACTCAAAGTTGCCCTCCGGCGCGGAGACGGTGACTTCCGTCCCCACCTGCCAGTTGTCAAGGATATAGCGGGAGACGAGGCCGCCGTCCACCAGCTTGATCGTCAGCTCGTACTTCCCTTCCAGCGACGCCTTGGGGGAAGAGGAGATGGAATAGGCCCGGGTGACGGGCATGCCGTTGATAGTGACGAACACCGTCAGATACTTGCCCGCGCCGAACCAGGCCAGCGCCGTGGTGCCCCGGGAAGGGTCCGGCACGAGGGTGAAGCTCTTCACGTCGGGGGCGCGCTCGGTGACGGCGGCCACCTTGACGTACTGGGCCTTGGGGTGGAGCGCCCGGGCCAGCTCACGGGAACCGTCGGTCCCGGCGGGGACGGAGCCGTCCGCCGCGGCGAACCTCTTCTGGCGGTTGGCCACCACAGAAATAAAATCTCTTTTATTGAAGCTTTTCAGCAGGCTTTCCATCTCATTTGCCCTCCGTAAACTGTTTGATAACGAGTCCCGCGGCCTTTTGTCCGCTATAGTAGGCACAACCGTAGCCGTCGCCCCGTTCCTGTGAAGCGCCGCAGAAATAGAAATTGTCGAACGGCTGGTCCTTTTCATACTGGATGGTCCGGGGCAGCATACTGTCCCACAGGTCCAGCTGGTAGCCGTAGGGGGTGCCGTTGGGGGTATTCAGATAGCGGGAGAAGGTGGGAGGCAGGCCGATCTCGATCTCCTCGATATAGGGCTTGATGGTAAGGCCCAACGTCTGCTCGCAGCGGGTGATCATCTCATCCGCGATCTTCGTCTTCAGCTTTTTGTAGTCCTGGGGCTTCACGCCCTGCATCACGTCGCCGTAGCAGATGCCCGTCAGGAACAGGATGGAGGTGCCCTCCGGGGAACAGTCCGGGATGGCCTCGTTCATGCAGTTGATGATGACAAAATCCGCGCCCATCTTTCCCTGGGAGAGATGGAACTGCCGGTCGGAATCCGAAGTCGGGGCGATAAAGATGGAGTAGTCGTGGAAGCCCAGCTGCTCCTTGGTGCGGTTCATGCCCAGGTACACCGTCACCAGCGAGGCGGCGATGGGGCGGCCGTTGACCTTTTTGTTGGCGTCCTCCGGGACCTCCCCGGGGGCGAACAGGTCCGGCAGGGCAAAGCCCGGGTGGACGTTGCAGATGAAATACCGGCCGTAGACCTCGGTGCTGCCGTTGATGACCACGCCGCAGGGCTTGCCGTCCTTCATCAGCACCTTCGTGACCTCGCTGTTGTAGCGGATCTCGCCGCCGTTGTCGCGGATCGCCTTATCCATGGCGCAGGACATCTCGTGGGAACGCAGATGGGGCATGCTGGCGCCCCGCTCCACGTAGCCGTGCATCATGGACATATAGTACAGCATATCGAAGCGCATAGGCGGTGCGCCCATGTAGCACCAGTAGGCGGTAAAAATGCCCTGGGCTTTTTCGGGCATGCCCAGCTCGTCAAGGCACTCCTTCACGGTGTGGCCCGCCATCTTGAACACGTCGCCGTACTTCGTCAGGAGCTTGACCGGGTTGATCTTGCCGGAGGTGAGCATATCGAAGGCTTCATACATCAGCGTGGAGAGCCGGAAAACCTTCATAGCGGGCTCGTAGGAGCCGGGCACGAGGGAATCCAGCTTGCGGGAGAAGGCCTCAAACCCAACGGGCATGGAGGCGTCCACTTTTACGCGCACGCCGTTTTCGCCCACGAAGCCCTCCGGGTCGTCCGCCTCCGCGGGGACGATCAGCCGGTAGGTGGAATTATGCGAACGCCAGTCCACATTGGCCCCTAACTCCATAAACATCTTGGCATAATCGGTGGGGTTATCCGGCAGGCCCACGCCGAACAGCTCATGGAGCGAAGGCTCAAACTCGAATCGGCCCCGCACGAAGGAGGATGCGGAGCCGCCGGGCAGGTTGTGCTTTTCCAGCAGCAGCGTCTTCAGCCCTGCTTTGGCGCAGTAGGCCGCGGCGGCAAGCCCGCCGTTGCCCGCGCCGATCACAATGACGTCATAGTTGTTGTTCATTTACTTTCTTCCCTTTCCGTGGTATCGGTTGGTTTTGTTTCGTGTTTTTTGGAAAACCGCTTCATGATGAACGCCGCAGCCACGGCGAACAGCAGGATCGGAAGGACGTATAAGAAGCTGAGCGGATTGGAGAGGTCCCCCTTGTTGCCCAGCAATGTCCACAACAGGTTCAGCGGCAGCATGCCGAGGTTGGCCGCTAGAAAATATTTCGGGAAGGTCATATCCATGGCCCCGAAGATCAGGCTGGAGAGGTCGCAGGGCAGCATCCCTGATGCCTTGATGACGAAGACGATAGCAAACTCGTTCTCCCCGGCGAAGTTATCCAGCTTCGCGATTTTCGGAAAGCGCTTTTTCAGGGACTCCACCATGCTCTTGCCGGTGAATTTTCCGAGGAAGTAGGGCAGCACGAGGCTGAGGACCGTGGCGATCAGGTTCACCAGCACCGCGGTGAAGTAGTTCTTGAAAAAGATGCCGGAGACGGCGTAAATCACCGCCGGGGGAAAGACCAGCGCGAAGGACTTCACCACCGAGAAGGCGATCAGAATCAGCGCCACGGTGAAGGTCCCGCCGGTGAGCATTCCGGCGATCTGATCCGCGTTTTTCACGGAGATGTGGTATTTCGCCATCAGGAACACGATAGCCGTCACCATGGCCAGCATGAACGCGCCCGCCGCGATCTGCAGGGCTTTGATCAGCTTGTCGTAGTTCTTCTTTTTCTCCATCGGGTATCCCTCCCTCGCTCTATCTTAACTATTATATAAAATTCAACAGAAAAAAGCAATCACAAATCATTCTTTTGTGTATTTTTTCTTTGAACCTTGCCTTTGCCATGATATTGCGCTATAATCAGATCATTCCGAAAAGGAGGAGACGCAAATGCAGAACAACCGGTTACCGGCGGGGGCGGATGAGCGCACGCCCTCCATCCCCCAGTATTTTTCCTGGATCAACAACACCAACGAGGGCGCGACGGAAGCGCAGACGCTGGTGAACCTGGACTTTTTCCGCTATATGAAGGAGACCTACGGCATGGAGATCCGCATCTACGCCTGGGACGCGGGCAACTTTGACGGCGCTTCCCAGGGGTACGGGGATCTGAAATCCGAGAAGTTCCGCTCCCAGTACCCGGAGGGCTACAAAAACGTGGTGGCCGCCGCGGAAAAGATCGGCGTCCGCATGGGCCTGTGGGGCAGCCCCGACGGCTTCGGGGACGACCCCGACACGGAAAAAGAACGGTTCGACTTCTTCGTACACCTGTGCAGGGACTATCACTTCGCCGAGTTCAAGATCGACGGGGTCTGCGGGCGCCTGCGGCCGGAAAAGGCGGCGCTGTATGCCAAAATGCTGCAGGAGTGCCGCAAGTATTCCCCGGACCTGATCGTACTGAACCACCGGCTGGACCTCTACGAGGCGGCCCCCTACGTGACCACCGAGCTGTGGAAGGGCGACGAGACCTACGTGGACGTGCACCTGGGCAACGACTTCACCTGCATGCACAACCGGGGCTTTATCTTCCGCCGGGGCCACACGGAGGGGCTGAAACGGCTGATGGAGGACCACGGCGTGTGTATCTCCTCCGCCGTGGACTACTTTGAGGACGACCTGATCTATCAGGCCTTCGGCCGGTCGCTGATTCTGGCGCCGGAGATGTACGGCAACCCCTGGTTCGTGCGGGACAACGAGCTGCCCAAGCTGGCAAGGGTGTATAATTTACATAAACACAACGCGGAAATACTGGTGGACGGTCTGGTGCTGCCGACGGAGTACGGCTGCGACGCGGTCAGCCGGGGCACGGGCGAAAAGCGCTATCTCTGCACCGGCAACGACACCTGGGAGAGCCGGGAGATCACCGTGGCCCTTAATGAGACCATCGGCCTGACGGAGCCGGGCGACTACATTGTCAATATTCGCCACCCCTATGAAGAACACCTTGGCGCGTTCCACTTCGGCGATAAAGTGGCTGTGGCGCTGCTGCCCTTCCGGGCGACGCTGATCGAGGTCTCCCGCCCGGAAAAAGCCGACCCGGTGCTGACGGGCTGCCGGTATGAGACGGTCAAAGAAGACGCCGACGGCACCCCGGTCGAGGTGAAATATCTGCGTTCGGCTGGGGGAACGGTCCATCTGCTGAAAAACGGCGAGAAAACGGATTTCGCCGTGATCGGCGCGGTGGACATTCAGGAGCAGCCGCCGGTGTTCCTCGGTGAATTGAGCGAGACAGCCGTCGCCCCGGCAAACGGCGAAGAAATGTATGAAAAGGCGGTCTTCCCCGCCGACAACGACAGTCTGGAACGCCGCTCCATCGACCGCTCCGGGGATAGCAAAATCCCGGAGGTGAACGCGGCAAGAAACGCCTTTTTTGCACAGAAGACCTACCGGCTGCGGGGCTGCGAAGCAAAGGCGCTGTTCGACGGCGATCCCGACACCTTCTATGACACCCAGAGCCTTGTCTATCAGGATCATTCCTTCCGCATCGACGGCGGCTGCCTGCGGGTGGACTGCGGCAGAGAAGTGGAAGCCGACACGGTGGAGGTCGAGTTCTTCTCCGTCGGGGAAGAGACCCGGGAGGTGAAAGCCGCGCTGATCCCGGAGACGCTGACCTACGGGACGGACTTCGCCCGGTGGAATACGTCGGAACGCGGAGAACTCCTCACCGTCAACGAAAAAGAGACCGTGGAGGTCGTCCGGATGTCGGTTCACACCACCTATATGGCGGAGGGCAAGCGGCTGTGCGCGGTCTTCCCGGTGGAAGGAGCGCTGCGCTATCTTCGGCTCCCCTGCCCGCCGGACCGCATTTACGCGGTGCGGGTGAAAAAGGACGGCAGAGCGCTGGACCTCACCGCCGCCCACGCCAATAACCTGCAGGCCCCCTTCTCCCCGGACCGGGCGGGCGCGAGCAAGAGCGGCGAGCTCGTCGTTCCGTCGCACCGCCCCGGCAGCTATCTGGCCGTGGGCATCGATGGCGTTCACGGCGTGGAAGGCGTCTACTGCGCCGCAGAGATCGAAGGCGAAAATATCGGCTTTCCCCGCCGCGCGCCGGACTATAAGGCCAACATCTGGGAGCACCGGGTGCTGAGCAAGGACAAGAACAACACCTTCTATATGACGCTGCCGGAGGGAAGCGAAGGAAAGACGGTGAAGATCACCGCCGTATTTGCCGACCCTGCCTGCGAGAGTATCCCCTGCCGCGTCTGGCTGTGCGAAGGACACAACCTGACGTAAAAGACGATCATTTTCCACGCCCATTTGGAGAACTGACTGTTGACTTTAACCAATTAAAGTGATACAATACCAAAAAACGGAAAAGAGGACACTGTCATGAGCAACGATATGTACGTGGTATGTCTGGATATGGAGGGCGTGCTGGTGCCGGAGATCTGGATCGCCTTTGCGGAGGCGACGGGCATTCCGGAGCTGCGCCGCACCACCCGCGACGAGCCGGACTATGATAAACTGATGCGCTACCGCATCAATATTCTGAAGGAGCACGGCCTTGGCCTGAAGGAGATTCAGGACACCATCGCCACCATCGACCCCATGCCCGGCGCCAAGGAGTTTTTGGACAAGCTGCGCGCATTCACGCAGGTCATCATCCTCAGCGACACCTTCTATCAGTTCGCCATGCCGCTGATGAAAAAGCTGGGCTACCCCACCCTGTTCTGCAACACGCTGGAGGTGGCGGAGAACGGCGAGATCACCGGCTATAAGATGCGGGTGGAGAAATCCAAGCTTTCCACCGTAAAGGCGTTGCAGAGCGTGGGCTTCACCACCATTGCCAGCGGCGACAGCTTCAACGACCTTGGCATGATCCAGGCAAGCCGCGCTGGATTCCTCTTCAAGAGCACGGAGAAAATCAAAGCCGACTACCCCGACATTCCCGCATTTGAGGAGTATGACGACCTGCTGGCGGCGATCAAAAAGGTGATACTCAATTAAGAGCGGAGAGCGGAATGCGGAGAGCGGAGATATGACGGCGCTGCCGCGCATGAACGTTTGACACAAAAGAGAAAGCCCTTCGGACGGGAAACGATACGTCCGAAGGGCTTTTTTGTTGATTTATCCGTCACCGGCGGAACAGACCTTTCTTTTCATAGGGCTCTGTTTTCACGTCCAGCGCCTCGTACCCTGTGGCGTTGATCGCCTGTTTCAGGGCAGCGGCGTCGGGCTGCACTTCGGAGAAGATGACCGTCTCCCCTTTTTTGTGGGAGGAGGTCACCTTTTTGACCGGCATTGCCGCGCGGACCGCGTCGTTGACGTGCGCCTCGCACATACTGCACATCATGCCGGAGACGGAAACGGTGGTTTTGTACATAGTTTTACCTCATAAAGGGGGATTTGTCGAGGCGACGCTTTGCGTCGCAGGTGTGAGGTGATAGGTGTTAGGTGTGAGAAGAAACCTGTTTCCGATTAAGGAAAAAACGTTAGTTTGAAAGATCTCAAACCTCAAACCTAACACCTCAAACCTGTCGCGCCATGAGCGCGACAAACCCCAATTTATCGTTGCCCATGGCACTGCCCGCCCATGGGGCAGTGGCCGCAGTTGCCGCCGCAGGAGGATTTCCCCTGCTTTTTATCCCGGCGCAGAACGACGACGATCAACACGACCGCCACGATCAGCACAAGGGTAATGATCACGGTACCGACGTTTGCCGTCAACCAGCTCAGCATTTGAAATACGCTCCTTTCACGGTTTTCTCAAGCGGTCCGCGGCGGAACAATCACCGCGGACCATAAACGATTGACCATTGTCTGCAAACGGCGCAGGGGCGCCGTGCTGCATCCGATTGCCTACTGCCTGTCAACTGAATTATTTCAGCTTTTCGGTCAGCTTGGTGGATTCGTGATACTTCTTGAAGAACAGCATATAGATCATGCCGCCCAGCAGCGCCAGGGCGCAGATGAAACCGATCACGTTGAAATTCCCGGTGAAGATACCGCCGAACTGGTTGATCATCAGGGCGATAGCATAGGCGAAGCAGCACTGATAGCCGATGGCGAACCACGTCCATTTGGCGTTGTTCATCTCGCGCTTGATGGCGCCGATGGCCGCGAAGCAGGGGGCGCACAGGAGGTTGAAGACCAGGAAGGAATAACCGGTGACGCCGTTGAAGGCCTCGCCCAGCGTCTGCCACACGGTGGCGTCTCCCCCGCCGTAGAGGATGCCCATGGTGCCGACGATGTTTTCCTTGGCCACAAGGCCGGTGATGGAGGCCACCGCCGCCTGCCAGGTGCCCCAGCCGAGCGGCGCGAAGATCCAGGCGATCACGGAACCGATGCGGGCGAGGATCGACAGGTCAAGCTCATCCTCCGCCAGCATGCGGAAGCCCTCGGACGTGAAGCCGAAATAAGAGGTGAACCACACGAGGATGGTAGAAAGCAGGATGATGGTGCCGGCCTTTTTGATGAAGGACCAGCCGCGCTCCCACATAGAGCGGAGCACGTTGCCCACAGTGGGCCAGTGATAGGCGGGCAGTTCCATGACGAAGGGGGCCGGTTCGCCCGCGAACATCTTCGTCTTTTTCAGCATGATGCCGGAGGTGATGATCGCCGCCATGCCGATGAAATAGGCGGAGGTGGCCACCCAGGCGGAGCCGCTGAAGATAGCGCCGGCGATCATGGCGATGAAGGGCACCTTTGCGCCGCAGGGAATGAAGGTGGTGGTCATGATCGTCATGCGGCGGTCACGCTCGTTTTCGATGGTACGGCTGGCCATGACGCCGGGCACGCCGCAGCCCACGCCGATGAGCATGGGGATGAAGGACTTGCCGGAGAGGCCGAACTTGCGGAAGATACGGTCCAGCACAAAGGCGATACGGGCCATGTAGCCGCAGGCCTCCAGGAACGCCAGCATGAGGAACAGCACCAGCATCTGGGGCACGAAGCCCAGCACCGCGCCGACGCCCGCCACGATGCCGTCAAGGATCAACCCCTGCAGCCAGTCAGCGGCGTTGGCCTTTTCCAGCAGGTTGCCGATCAGAACCGGCACGCCGGGTACCCACACGCCGTAGTCGGCGGGATCGGGCGCGTCAAAGCCCTTTTCCGTGAAGAAGGCAACAGCCTCCTGATAAGACACGCCGACGACGCCCGCTTCTTCCATCTCCTTCTCGCTCATCTCCGGGACTTCGTCGAAGTAGACGGTCAGATCGGTGGTTTCAAGGGTCTCCTCGTCCTCCACCGTCACCGTGGAAGTGCCGCTGCCGGTGACCGCCTGCATGGCCGCCAGCGCCGCGTCGGCGTCAAAGTCTTCCGCTTCGGGATCCACCTCACAGAACGCGTTGGCGGCGTTCAGAACGTCTTCGTAAGCGCCCGCGTCCTCCTCATAGGCGGAGGAGCCGATGCCAAGCAGGTGCCAGCCGTCGCCGAACACGCCGTCGTTGGCCCAGTCGGTCGCAGGAGCGCCCACCGCCACCATGGCGATCCAGTACACCAGGAACATGACCGCCGCGAAGATGGGCAGGCCCAGCCAGCGGTTGGTGACCACCTTGTCGATCTTATCCGAGGTGGAAAGGGACCCGGCGTTTCTCTTTTTGTAGCAGCTCTTGATGATGGAGCCGATGTAGATATACCGCTCGTTGGTGATGATGCTTTCGGAGTCGTCGTCCAGCTCTGTCTCAGCGGCGGCAATGTCCTTTTCAATATGTGCCAGCGTATCGGCGGGGATGTTCAGCTTTTCCAGCACTTTGTCGTCCCGCTCGAACACCTTGATGGCGTACCAGCGCTGCTGCTCCTCTGGCATGTTGTGGACCACGGCCTCTTCGATATGGGCCAGCGCGTGCTCCACCGGACCGGAGAAGGTGTGCATGGGTACGGTCTTGCCGTTTTTGGCGGCCTCCACCGCGGCCTGGGCGGCCTCGGTGACGCCTGCCCCCTTCAGAGCGGAGATCTCCACCACCTTGCAGCCCAGCTGTTTTGACAGCGCCGCCGTGTCGATCTTGTCGCCGTTCTTCTTCACCACGTCCATCATATTGATGGCCACCACCACGGGGATGCCCAGCTCTGTGAGCTGCGTGGTCAGGTAGAGGTTGCGCTCCAGGTTGGTGCCGTCGATGATGTTGAGGATGGCGTTGGGGCGCTCGCCGATCAGGTAATTCCGCGCCACCACCTCTTCCAGCGTATAGGGGGACAGGCTGTAGATGCCGGGCAGGTCGGTGATGATGACGCCGTCGTTCTTTTTCAGCTTGCCTTCCTTTTTCTCCACGGTAACGCCCGGCCAGTTGCCGACGAACTGGTTGGAGCCGGTCAGCGCGTTGAACAGGGTCGTTTTACCGCAGTTGGGGTTGCCCGCAAGGGCAATACGGATATCCATAAAATTCTCTCCTTTATGTGATTAGCATATTCTAACTGGTTGTTCAAAAAAAATAGGTGTGAGGTGTGAGGTGCAAGGTGTAAGGATAAAAACTTAACCCTTAAACCTTGAAACTTTAACCTCTTTTTCTCAACTCTCACTCCACCTCGATATCCTCCGCATCCGCTTTGCGGATGGAAAGCTCATACCCGCGGACGGTGATCTCAATGGGGTCGCCCAGCGGGGCCACCTTGCGGACGCTGACTTCCACGCCCTTGGTGATGCCCATATCCATAATCCTGCGCCGCACCGCGCCTTCGCCGTGCAGCTTTACTACCTTCGCCGTGCCGCCTACCGGCACGTCCCGCAACGTTTTCATGCTGTTTTCCTCCTGTCGATCAGATCATGATTTTACGCGCCATCTCGTCGTTGATGGCCACGCGTGATTCCTTTACCTTGACGATGACGTTACCGTTCAGCGACGTGATGACCGTCACGGTTCCGCCTACCACAAAGCCCAGATTTTCAAGGTGCTTCTTCACTTCCGGGCTGCCGCCGATTTTGCGGATCACGGATTCCTCTCCGGGATTCGCGTAACACAACGGGATCATTCTGAACATCTCCTGTATTGTTAGCCTAATCTAACTAACACGCCAAAAATCAAAAGTTAGGCACTCCTAACTTTCATTTTTATTATAGTAAGTTAAAGCTAACTTGTCAACCCCCAAATTTCACAAAATGGAGGTTTACTTTTTTTTCGACGGTTGTTATAATGTTTTATAATGACAGGGGCACGGCGAAAAACAAAAGGCGTCCCTGAAAAAAGGAGCAGGCACGAATGGAGAGCACGCTGATCGGGGAGGCGCTGAAATACGCCAAAGCGCTGTTTGAGAACGACAGCAGCGGGCATGATTATTTCCATACGCTGCGGGTCTGTAAGACGGCGCTGACATTGGCGGAGACGGAACACGCCGATCCGCTGGTCACCGGTCTGGCGGCGGCGCTGCACGACGCGGACGACCGCAAGCTGTCGCCGGAGACGACGAAAACCAAAGCGAACGCCCGCGCCTTTCTGCGCGAAAACGGCGTTGCGCCTCAGACGGAAGAACGCATTCTGACGGCCATCGGCGAGGTCTCCTACCGGGGAACGGATTCCGTGACGCCCTCCACGATTGAGGGGAAATGCGTACAGGACGCGGACCGGCTGGACGCCATCGGGGCCGTCGGGATCGCCCGCGCCTTTGCCTACGGCGGCGCGCACGGCAGGCCCATGCACGACCCGGGAACAGCGCCGGAAGAGAACATGGACGCGGCGCGGTATTACGCCCATGAGGCCACCACGGTGAACCATTTCTATGAAAAGCTGCTGAAGCTGAAAGCGATGATGAACACCGACGCCGCCAGACGGATGGCGGAGGAACGGGACCGCTATATGCGGGCGTTTCTCGAAGAGTTTTACGCGGAATGGGAGGGAGAACGATGACGGTCACAGAGGAGATCAGGACGGCGCTGCTGTCCATGCAGAACGAGACCTTCCGGGAGTTCAACGCGAAACTGATCCCGGGCGTCAACGACGACCGTGTGATCGGCGTGAAGACACCGGAGCTGAAGGCGCTGGCAAAGCAGTTCGGTCAGCGAAGCGATATCGGCGATTTTCTGAACAACCTGCCCCACCTGTATTTTGAGGAAAAGCAGCTCCACGCGTTTCTGATCGCCGATATCAAGGATTTCGGCGACTGCCTTGCGGCGGTGGAACGCTTTTTACCCTTCGTTGACAACTGGGCCACCTGCGACCAGCTCTCCCCCTCCGTATTCAAACGGCGCAGCAAGGAACTGCTGCCGCATATTGACCGCTGGATCGCCTCCGGCGAGACGTACATGATCCGCTTCGGGATTTTGAACCTGATGCGGTATTTCCTTGACGGGGACTTTGACCCTGTTTATCTTGAAAAGGTGGCGGCAGTGAAGTCGGAGGAATACTACGTCAATATGATGATCGCGTGGTATTTCGCCACCGCGCTGGCAAAGCAGTACGACGCGGTGATCCCCTATCTGCAGAACAATCGCCTTGACGGTTGGACCCACAATAAGACGATCCAAAAGGCCAGAGAGAGCTATCGTATCACCCCGGAGCAGAAGGAGTATCTGAAAACGCTGAAACGGTAAAGAAAGAGCGCCCCCGACTGCAACGGCTCCCCCGTTAACCACTATTTCAGGAAGGTGTCAGAATGAGCATCATCCAATACGTGTTCTATTTTTCACCCCATCAGGACGACGAGCTGCTGAACCTCGGCGCGGCCATGTGCCGGGATATCGACGCCGGTTACGAGGTTTTCTGCGTGCTGTGCACCGACGGCGGCGCCAGCGGGGCAAGGCTGTTGATCGGCGACGGGGGCTGCTGCCAATGGCACGAAGGACGGCACGACTATTCCATGGACCGGGCGTCCTTTTCCGCCGCGCGGGACCGGGAATTCACCGAAAGCTGCCGTGCCTTAGGCGTGAAAGAAGACCATATCATCATTCCGCGGAACCGCATGGCGGACGGCGGCAGCACCGTGGACGGCGCAAAACAGATCATGCGGGACGCCATCAAAGATTATCCGCCGGAGCAGGTCGCGGTGAAGACGCTGTCGCCCGTTGACTGGCAACACCAGAACGCGGACCACACCGCCCTTGCCAAGGCGGCGCTGCAACTGAGGGAAGAGGGCGGCTGCGCACTGGTGGAAGAATATCTGGAAACCATTCTGTTCCCCGCCCCGGAGGGAACCGCGATTCCGGAAACCGTCACGCCGGACGAAGCGCAGAGAAAACGGCTGCTGACCGCCGCCGATAGCTATTGCCGCTGGCAGCCGGAAGAAGGCCGCTTCGCCGTGGGGTTCCATTCCGTGGCCGACGAGTTTATCGAATTCAGGAAAGAACAGATTTCAAGATTGATGATACAAAGGTAAGAGGAATTTATCGAGCTGATGCCGGACAAATCCAGGTGTAAGGTGATAGGTGTGAGGTGTGAGCAATATCGTCTCCCGATAATGCAGCCGCCATTCTCAAACCTCAAACCTCAAACCTAAAACCTCAAACCTCAAACCTGCCGCGCGGCAGCACGACAAATCCCAACCGTCCCAAAAGAAAGGAAGAGAAAAATGGGCACTTTCCATTCCACAGAAGAAGCAAGAGAGTATTTCAAGAAGGACGTTTACGCCTTCAACGCCGGTATGGTGCTGGAAGAGCTGGGCGAGGACTACGCCCTGTGCAGCGTGCCGATCCACGAGGGGCTTTACAACGCCAACGGCGGCGTGCAGGGCGGCGCGATCTTTACGCTGGCGGACCTGGCCTTCGCGGCGCTGGTCAACCAGATCCACATGCCAAGCGTCGCCCAGCAGGTCAGCGTCAACTTTCTCAGCGCCCCCAAGGGAAGCAGGCTGTTTGCCCGGGCGGAGCTGAAAAAGAACGGCCGCACCTCCAGCGTCGTCAACGTGTACGTCACCGACGACACGGGACGGGATATCGCGCAGTATACGGGCATTGGTTTTAAGCTGTAAAAGGGGGATTTGTCAAGTAAATTCGGAATGTGGAATTCGGAATTCGGAATGATTGTGAACCTTCGTTTGCGTACAATTTGCAACGTCCGGATTTGATTGGTTTGTTGACTCTTTAAGACACCCAATTACAATCAAATCGCGTCAGCGATTTCCGAAATTCCGCATTCCGCATTCCGAATTCCGCATTAAAACACCTCGCCAAACTCCCAACATGCAAAAGAAAGAAGGATCACAATGAAAGAACAAACCCAGAACGTCTCCCGGGACAAGGTCATTGTCCGCACCAGTATCATCGGCATTGCCGCCAACCTGTTTCTGGCGGGGTTCAAAGCCGCCGTGGGGCTGCTGTCCCATTCCATCGCCATCGTGCTGGACGCGGTAAACAACCTCTCCGACGCCGCCTCCTCCATCATCACCATCATCGGCACCAAGCTGGCGGGCAAATCGCCGGATAAAAAACACCCCTTCGGCTACGGCCGGGTGGAATACCTCAGCGCCATGGTAATCTCGGTGATCGTCCTCTACGCCGGCGTCACCTCTCTGACGGAATCCGTCAAGAAGATCATTCACCCCGAAACGCCGGATTACAGCACCGCCACGCTGATCATTGTGGCGGCGGGCGTGCTGGTGAAGATCGTGCTGGGCCGGTTCGTGAAGAGCGTGGGCGAAAAGGTCAACTCCGATTCGCTGGTGAACTCCGGCAAGGACGCCACGCTTGACTCCGTGATCTCCGCCTCTACCCTTGTGGCGGCGGGCATTTTCCTTTGGAAAGGCATCAGCCTGGAGGCGTGGCTCGGCGCGGTGATCTCCCTGATTATCATCAAATCCGGCGTTGAAATGCTGCGGGAGACCCTCTCAAAAGTGCTGGGCGAACGGGCCGACGCGGAACTGGCGCAGGAAATCAAAAAAACCGTTCTCTCCTTCCCGGAGGTGAACGGCGCTTATGACCTTGTATTGAACAACTACGGCCCCGATACCTTCAACGGATCGGTGCATATCGAGATTCCCGATACCTACACTGCCGACCAGATCGACGAGCTGCTGCGGACCATCTCCGTGACGGTCTATCAGAAGCACAACGTGATCCTGACCGCCATCGGCGTGTATTCCCAGAACACCACCGACGAGGGCCGTCTGCAAATGCAGCAGGCCGTCTACAAAGAGGTGCTGGCGGTAGAGCACGTGCTGCAGGTCCACGCCTTCTACGTAAACGAGGAAAAGAAGACACTGCGCTTCGACGTGGTGGTCAGCTTCGACGCGAAGGACCGCGCCGCGGTGTATCAGCAGATCTGCGAAAAGGTACAGGCGATGTACCCGGATTATACCCTGCAGATCGCGCTGGATACGGATTTCAGCGAGTCGGAATAAAGGATCCGTCGGGCCGTACCCGACGAATCCAGTCGCAAGTCGTAAGTCTTGAGTCGTAAGAGATAGTTGTTTCTGCTGAGAAAGAATCCATATTGTTTTTCGGATGGCAGGATCGCCCGAAGGGCTGCTTACGACTTACGACTCACGACTTGCGACTTTTTAATTTCGCCGCCGCGTCGATCGCCCTGCGGTGCAGGGCGATTTCGTGAGTGCGGATGAGATCCGCCCCGGCCAGCACCGCCGCCACGTTGGCGGCAAGGGTGCCCCCCAGCCGGTCGGAGGCGTCCGGGTCGCCGGAGATCGCCCCGATGAAACGCTTGCGGGACAGGGCCGCCATCAGCGCCGCGCCGTGGGGATCGAGAGAGGAAAGCCCCCGCAGCAGCTCTACGTTTTGCTCTACGTCTTTGGCAAATCCGAAGCCGGGGTCAAGGCAGAGCTGTTCCTTTTGAAGGCCACTTTCCGCCGCCTGCCGAACCATATCGTCAAAAAACGCCTGCACGTGGGCGACGACGCCGCCGGGATAATCCGCGGCCGCTTCCGCCCCCGTCAACGCCGTGCCGCCGTGCATCAGCACCCATCCGGCACGGTATTCTTTTATCAATTCCCCCATCTGCGGGCGGAACACGCCGCTGACGTCGTTGATCACGGCGACGCCCAGGTCAAGGCACCGCCGCGCCACAGAGACCGAGGTGGTATCCACCGAGACGGGCAGCGCCGTCTGCCGCAGCAGCGCCGGCAGGACGGAAGACAGCCGCGCCCATTCCTCTTCTTCGGACACGGGCGACGCGAAGGGACGGGTGGAGACCGCCCCCACGTCGATCAGGTCTGCCCCCTGGGATGCCATCTCCTCCGCGTGGCGCAGCGCGGCGGAAACGCTGTTGAATCGTCCGCCGTCGGAAAAGGAATCCGGCGTGACGTTGAGGATCCCCATCAGATACGTCTTTTGCCCCAGCGGCAGCTCCCCCGCCGCCGTTCTGAACGTGCGCATGTCTCCGCGCCCCCATTCCCTCGTTTTTTCTTATGGATATGATACAGTTTTTTGCGGCGGATTGCAACTTATTTTTCAGGATCATCCATTGAATTTACGGATAAAATATAGTAAAATAGAATCATACTATATTTCCAATTAAAACATATCAAATACACAGGCAACACATTTTTCGGAGGATACCAATATGAAGGCTGTGATCAGCGTTACGGGAAAGGACAACGTCGGCATCATCGCGGGGGTCAGCGCCATCTGCGCGGACAAGGGCGCGAACATCCTTGATATCACCCAAAGCGTGCTCAGCGAGTATTTCGCCATGATCATGCTGGCGGATATCGACGGGCTGACCATCCCCTTTTCCGAGTTTGTCGATCTGCTGGAAAGCTACGGCGACAGCCGCGCACTGCAGATCCACACCATGCACGAGGATATTTTCAACACCATGCACCATATCTGATATAAGAGGCAACAACTATGCTCAATACCGCAGATATCTTAGAGACCATCAACATGATCCGGCAGGAAAACCTCGATATCCGCACCATCACCATGGGGATCTCGCTGTTGGACTGCGTCAGCGAAGACGAAAAACGCCTTTGCGATAAAATTTACGATAAAATCACCAAAAAAGCGGAACATCTCGTAAAAACGGGGGAAAATATAGAGAAGGAATACGGCGTGCCCATCGTCAACAAGCGTGTTTCCGTCACGCCGGTTTCGCTCATCGGCGGCGCGCACGGAAAGGACGCCTACGTAAAGATCGCGCAGACGCTGGACCGTGCCGCGGATACCCTCGGCATCAACTTCATCGGCGGCTTTTCGGCGCTGGTGGACAAGGGCTTCACCGACAGCGCCACCCAGCTGATCGCGGCGATCCCCGAGGCGCTGAGCACCACCGGCAAGGTCTGCTCTTCCGTGAACGTAGCCACCACCAAGGCGGGCATCAATATGGATGCCATCCGCCTGATGGGCCGCACCATCAAAGAGACCGCCTACCTGACGCGGGACAACGACTCCCTCGGCTGCGCCAAGCTGGTGGTGTTCGCCAACGTGCCGCAGGATAACCCCTTTATGGCGGGGGCCTTCCACGGCATCGGCGAGCCGGAGTGCGTTATCAACGTGGGCGTTTCCGGTCCCGGCGTCGTCAGCTCCGCCATTCAGCGGGCGGGCGACTGCGACCTGTCAGCGCTTGCGGACGTGATCAAGAAGACCGCCTTCAAGATCACCCGCGTGGGCCAGCTGGTGGCCAGCGAAGCGGCCCGGCGTCTGGAGGTCCCCTTCGGCATCGTGGATCTCTCCCTTGCCCCCACCCCCGCCATCGGCGATTCCGTGGCGCGGATCCTTGAAAACATGGGCCTTGAGTGCTGCGGCGCCCACGGCACCACGGCGGCGCTGGCCATGCTCAACGACGCGGTGAAAAAGGGCGGCGTGATGGCCAGCTCCCACGTGGGCGGGCTTTCCGGCGCGTTCATCCCGGTGTCGGAAGACGAGGGCATGATCGCCGCGGTGGCAAACGGCTCACTCACCATTGAAAAGCTGGAAGCCATGACGGCGGTGTGCTCCGTTGGCCTCGATATGATCGCCATTCCCGGCGACACCACCGAAGCCGTGATCTCCGGCATCATCGCCGACGAGATCTCCATCGGGGTCGCCAACACCAAAACCACGGCAGTGCGCGTGATCCCCGCCTACGGAAAGAAGGAGGGCGACGTCGTCTCCTTCGGCGGGCTGCTGGGCTACGCGCCCATCATCCGGCTGAACCGCAACTCCCCTGAAAAGTTTATTTCCCGCGGGGGCAGGATACCCGCTCCCATCCATTCACTGAAAAACTGAGACAGAAAGGACGCAACAACCATGACTTACATTGAAAAATTTGAACACCTGAAAAAGACCTACGGCAAAAAGCCCGACATGACCAAGCTCACCGAGGATTTCGCAGCCCAGATCACCATGACGGACGACGACTGCCACGGCATTTTTTACGTGGCCTACCTGAACGGAACGCTTGCCGTTGAACCCTACGATTACCACGACAACACCGTGGCCGTCACCGTCAACAGCGTGCTGCTGGAGGAGATCCTCAAGGGCAAAAAGGACCCGGTGGAAGCCTACAACGCCGGCGAGCTGGAAGCAACCGGCAACCTCGGCCATGCGCTGATGATGATCGGCGCGCTGAAGAAGGAGCCCGCCAAGAGAAAGACGCCCGCCCGGAAAGCCGCCGAGAAGGTGGAAAAGGCCGTGAAGGAAGTCAAGGAAGAGGTCAAGGCCGCCCCCAAGGCGAAGAAGACCGCTCCCAAGGCCTCCAAGGCAAAAAAAGAGGAAAAGAAATAAATGTCGGAACAATCCCACGACTTTTTGAAAGCAATGATCTCACCGGACCGCTCGTTCGGTGAGGTCCCCTTTTATTGGTGGACGGGCGACAAGCTGGACAAGGCCCGCCTGACCGCCCAACTGGAGGCGCTGGCCGCGAAAGGCGTGGCCGGCGTACAGATCAATTACGCCCACATGAACCGGGGCGGTGAAGAGAACCTCCCCTACGGCGGGCACGGGCACAGCATTCCCGGCGACCCCGTGCAGTTTTCCGAAGACTGGTGGGAGATGTTCGGCTACGCCGCCCGGGAATGCGAACGGCTGGGCATGGGCATCGGCGTGGGCGACTACACGCTGGCGTGGATCGGCAACGGCTATTTCACCGACCGGCTGGCGGCCGACCCGGACAAAAACGCCTGTGAGATGACCTGCGAAAAGCGGACGCTGCGCCCGGGAGATGAAACCACGCTGGAGGACGACGTGATCGTAGCGGTCAACTACCCCGACCCCAACTGCAACCTGCCGGACATTCTCTACGCGGAGGACGCGGGCTGGGACCGCCCCATCGTCTCCGAAACGGAGGTGTGGGTGGTCAGGGGGATCAAAAAGCCCCTCTCCGTGGATCCGCTGCACCCGGATTGCGGAAAAGAGCTGGTGCGCATCTACTTTGAGGAATTCGAGCGGCGGCTGCCGGACCTGAAGAAAGGGACCCTCAACTACTTTTTCCAGGACGAGCTGCTGTTCGGCTGCGACGTCAGACGGCTGTGGCGGCCAAGCCTGCGGCAGGGCGTGAAGGCAAAGTTCGGCTATGACGTGCTGGGCTTTCTGCCCCATCTGTTCTTCGACCTGGGGGATGTGACGCCGAAGATCCGGCTGGATCTGGCGGAGGTGCGCACCCAACTGATGGAGGACGGCTATTTTAAGCCGATCTATGATTTTCACGCCTCCCGCGGGATGATCTACGGCTGCGACCAGTCCAGCCGGGGCAAGGATCCCGCCGAGTTTTCCGACTATTTCCGCGCCGTGCGCTGGTTCACCGCCCCGGGAAACGATACCCCTGGACGCGCCGCCGACCTGATCAAGGTGAAGGTCAACAGCTCCATCGCACATCTGTATCAGCGGCCCCGGGTATGGCTGGAGGGTTATCACTCCTCCGGCTGGGGCACCACGCTGGAAAGCATCACCGCCCCCACGGGCGACAATTTCCTGTTCGGCGCCAACCTGTTGAACCTGCACGGGCTGTACTATTCCACCAATGGCGGCTTTTTCGAATGGGCGCCGCCGGATTTCCACTTCCGGATGCCCTACTGGGACGATATGGCGCACTGGCTGCTGAAATACCGTCGGCTTTCCGCCATGCTGACCACGGGCGTGCACCGCTGCGACGCGGCGATCTTCTACCCCGTCTCCTCCTGCGACTACGGCGAAAACGCCGAACAGTGCGTGGGGGCCACCTTCGCGGTGGCGGAATTTCTGATGGAGCACGGGCTGGACTTTGATTTCATCGACCACCAGTCCATCGGCAGGGCGACCTTTGAGGAGGGCGAGCTGCGGGTGGCAGGCGAACGCTACCGGGCGCTGCTGCTGTGCGGCGTGGACTGCATCCGCTATGAGACGCTGCAGAAGGCGAAGGAATTCGCCGAACAGGGCGGAACGGTGATCTTTTTCGGGTTGACGCCCGATTGCAGCGACCGGGCCGGAAAAAACGACGCGGTGCTGGAGGAGACGGTGGAGGCCATGCTGGCGCTGCCGGGCTGCCGGTTGATCGACGATCCCGACGATCTGCTGGACTTTCTCAACAGGCAGATCACCCGCAGCTTTCTGCCGGACGCCGCCGCCCAAGGCAGGGTCTACGCCACAAAACGCGTCGACGGCAAAGACTGCCTCTATTTCGTCCGCTACGCGCCCAAGGACAGTGTCTGCCGCTTTGAAGCGACGGGGACGCCCTATCTGCTGGACGCCTACACCGGCGAGACCGCCCTGCTGACGGGCACGGTGGCGAAGGACGGCTTTACGTTCATCAAAATGCCGCTGGAAGCAGCGGCGGACACGCTGATCCTGTTTACAGAGGACGCTATCGGCTATGACATGGAGATCAACACAGCCGGTTTTGCCGTGCCGGAAACGGTAAAAGAGACCCTGCTGGACGGCGACTGGGATTTTTCGCTGATACCCACCCTGAACAACGCCTACGGGGATTTCTATCTGCCCGCGGGCGGCATGATCGGCCCGCAGGCCAGATTTTTCGACTGCTCCGAAACAGACGAGACGCTGACCCCGCCCAAGGACTATCCCTACAGGCAGCTTCCCTGTTGCAGCTGTGTGGCGTTCAAAAAGCTGGATACGCCCGGTCAGACCGCCTTCGTCAGCGACTATCTGGCGTCTTCACCGAAAGCGGCGACAAAGGAGAAGTTCTATCTCACCGGGAAGGAATATCGTTTCACCGTGCCGACGCTTCACGACCGCTACGGTTATATCTGCGCCGACGACTATGAAACGCGGCTGTATGAACAGGGCCACCACGGCCTGAAGGGCCGCGTCTACGGCGACAACCTGTACTTTGACGGCGACTGCGTCTTTGTGACGGACGTATTCGCGGAGGAAGAGACGACGGCTTATCTGACCGCAGAAGGCTATGCTCCGGCAAAGCTGTATCTGAACGGAACGGATATCACCGACCTGCCGGAGACCGTGACGCTGAAAAAAGGAGCGAACCGCGTTGTCGCAGGCTTCACCTATGACCGGAACAACTGCCCGGATTACCGCAACCGGGGAAAAATCAAGCGGGCGGGCATCCATTTCACCAAGGTTAAAACGCCCCGGGAGACCGGCTACCCGCTGGCAGTCCCATCCTTTGCCAACGGCGATTACTTCCGATTTGTGAACGTTGCGACGAGAGGACGCGTCTTCTGTTACCGCTTCGTCACTGCGCCGGGATTCAGGGGCTTTACCGCCAACGTCTTCGGCGAACTGCTCTGCGCCTTCAACAACGGCGCGCCCATGGCGGTGGAAGCCGCCGGACAAGGGAACTTCGGCGGCAACCGCTATACCGTGACGGACCTTGAAGGCGGCGGACAGTTATCCGTGGCGGCGTTTTTCGTCAGAGCGTGGCCGGGGTATGAATACACCGCCGCCCTGCCGGAGCCCCTTGCCCTGATTTGCGGCGAGGGCAAGCTCCCCTGCGGCGACGTGTCGCAGGTGGGGGCGCTGGTCTGCTACTCCGGCAAAATGCGCTACGTGAAAAAGGTCAGCATTGAAAGGATCAACCTGGATGAACGGTTTATCCTTGAGATCGGCGACGCGGGTTCGACGGTGAAGGCGGAGATCAACGGAAAGACCGCCGCGGTATTCACCTACCGGCCGTTCCGCGCGGATATCACGGAGTATGTGGTGAACGGAGAAAACGAGATCGCGCTGACGGTTTCCAACACCCTGTGCAACCACTATTCGACGATTCCCTCCTATTATTCCAATTTCCCACAGGACGCCAAGAGCGGCCTGATCGGCCCGGTGACGATCCGCACGATCCGGGTGAAATCCTCCGTGCCGGACGCGCCGGAAGAGGAATAAGGCAATAAAAAAAGAAAGGGGGCTGTAAAAAAAAGTCTCTGAAAAAAACAAGACTGCAATCTCAGAAAGAACTGGGATTGCAGCCTTTTTTGTGGTATAATTCTACTTGCAATGAAA
>CADAMO010000025.1 GCA_902788995.1 Oscillospiraceae bacterium | reverse complement strand
ACGTCGTATTCCTCCGACGCAATCAGCGCCTGCAGGGCGGGAACGGCGAAATCCGGCGTTCCCATAAACACCACTTTTTTCATCATACGTCCTCTGTTATAAAGACCTTTTCTCCGGGGGCCAGCCGGTCAGTGTAAAGCACGCCGTCCAGATGGTCCAGCTCGTGGCAGAAGCAGCGGGCCATCAGGTCGGTGCCGGAATACAGGCACCACTTGCCCTCCCGGTTCTGGGCCTTCACCGTCACGGTGAGGGGCCGGGTGGTTTTGCCGGCTTTGTGGGGCAGGGACAGGCAGGCCTCGTCCGCCTGCTGCTCCCCCTCCGCCTTGGTGATCTCCGGATTGATGAGCTCCAGATAACGGCCGTCGTAATCCACGATCACCACCCGCTTGAGCATGCCCACCTGCACGGCGGCCAGGCCGATGCCCTCCGCCTTGGCCAGGGTCTCTTTCATGTCGTCCAGCAACGTGAACAGCTTTTCGTCAAACTGCTCCACCGGTCTGCTCTTTTTTCTGAGAATGGGGTCGTCGTCCACCCTGATTTTTCTTATCGCCATAACGATACTCCGATCAATTCATGTTTTCGGGATTGATATCCGCGTAAACAGTCACTTTATGATATTGTTTTTCGGCGAAGATGCTTTCCATCGTCTCGCGGACGAAACGGCGGAAGCGCGCCGTATTTTTCGATTTGATGATGATGCGCTGCCGGTAGCGGTTGTTCACCTTGGAGACCTTCGGCGCCAGCGGTCCCAGCACCACGGTCTTCACGTCGCTGTACTCCGTATCGCTCCGCCGCCGCAGCTCTTCCAGGAACGAAGCGGCGCAGGCGGCCACCAGCCCTTTATCCGCGCCGGTGAAGCCCACCACGCAGATATCGCAGTAGGGCGGATAGATCATGGCCCGGCGCAGCAGGATCTCCGTGGCGTAATACTTCTTGTAATCCTGCGCCGCCGCGGTGGCGATCACGTCGTTGTCCGGCGTCACCGTCTGGATCACCGCCCGGCCCTTTCTGCCGCCCCGGCCCGCCCGGCCCACCACCTGCGTGATCAGGTCGAAGGTGCGTTCCGTGCAGCGGAAGTCGTCATTATACAGCTCCCGGTCGGCGGAGGTGATGCCCACCAGCGTCACCCGGGGAAAATCCAGCCCCTTCGCCACCATCTGCGTGCCCAGCAGGATATCGTACTCTCCCCGTCCGAAGGCGGAGAGCATGCGGTCGTGGGCGTTCCGGGCGGCGGTGGTGTCAGCATCCATGCGCAGCACCCGCGCCTCGGGGAAACGGTGCTTCAGCTCCTGCTCGATCTTCTGGGTGCCCGTGCCGGCGTAGCGGATATTCTGCGCGCCGCAGTCGGGGCAGGTGTCCTTATAGGGAACCGAATACCCGCAATAGTGGCACATCAGCCGGTTGTTGGCGGCGTGATAGGTCAGCGAAATGCTGCACCGGGGGCAGGTCAGCACCTTTTTGCACTCGGCGCACACCACGAAGGTGTTGTAGCCCCGGCGGTTGACCAGCAGAATGGTCTGCTCCCCCGCCACAAGGTTTTTGCCGATCTCCTCCGTCAGCGGGCGGCTGAGGGAAAGGTACCGCTCCAGCAGGGTCTGATCCGTCATATCGACGGTCAGCACCTCCGGCAGCTCCGCCTCGCCGTAGCGGCCCGTCAGCTCCGCCAGCACGTAGGCGCCGTTCTGCGCCCGGGCGTAATCCTCCACGAGAGGCGTGGCGGAGGCCAGCACCAGCAGGCCGCCGTGATAGGCGCAGCGGAACCGCGCGATCTCCTTGGCGTTATAGCGCGGGGCGTTTTCCGATTTATAGGTATGTTCCTGTTCCTCGTCCACGATGACGAGGCCGAGGTTTTCCAGCGGGGCGAAGACGGCGCTTCTGGTGCCGATCACCACCCGGACGCGGCCGTCGCGGATGCGCTGCCACTCATCCCGGCGTTCCCCCATGGAAAGACCGGAATGCAGCACGGCGATGCGGCTGCCGTAGCGGGCCCGGAACAGGGAAAAGGTCTGGGGCGTCAGCGAGATCTCCGGCACCAGGACGATCACGTTCCTGCCGTCCGACAGCACCCGGTCGATCAGCTCCAGATAGACGTTGGTCTTGCCGCTGCCCGTCACGCCGAAGAGCAGGGCGGTTTTCTTTTCCTCCCGCCGGTAGGCTTCCCACAGCACGTCGAAAGCGGCCCGCTGTTCGTCGGAGAGGGTCGGCTTGCGGTAGTCCTCCGCCCGGTATTCCACCTGCGGGGTCCGCAGAACGACCTCCTCCTCCGTGCGGCAGACGCCCTTTTTCAGCAAAGCCTGCACCACCGACGGGCTGACGCCGGTGTAATAGCACAGCTCCGCCGCGCTCATGGGGCCTGCTTCCGACAGGAAGGACAGCACCTCGTTCTGCTTTTCGGTAAAGTCCTCCGGCGCATAGTCCCGCGCCAGCGTGACCCGTGAAACGGACAGATCCCCCACGCCGGCGGCCACGTCCGCGTCCTCCGTCAGAACGCCCCGCCTTGTCAGCCGGATCAGCAGCGGATCCTCCGGTTTCAAACCGAATTTCCGCCGGAGAAACGTCTTTTTCACGGGGACGTTCCGTTTGAGCAGGTATGCCGCCACCGCCCTCTCCTCCGGGGAGAGAGAAGACAGACGTTCCTGCGTCAGGTCCTGCGAAGGGGCGTAAAGCTTCTCGGTGCCGCCGCAGACGCCTCCGGGCACCGCCGCCTTGGCGGCGGCGAACCAGGTGCAAAAGCAGCGGTCGTGCATAAAGCGGGCCGTTTCCAGCAGCTCAGCGTTCAGCAGAGGCCGGGCGTCGACGACCGAATCAACGGACTTCAGACCGGCAAGCGACTCCCCTTCCGCCGCGCTTCTGACGGCAAAGACAAACCCCTGCCGCTTCGCGTTGGCGCCGCCGAAGGGCACCAGCACCCGCGCGCCGGGCTCCACCGTTCCGGCAAAAGCTTCCGGCACGGTATAGCTGAACAGGCGGTCGAAGGAAAGGTCGCATTTTTCAACGCCGACCTCCGCGATTGTCAGATCGCTCACATCCGTCGGTCCTTAAAACTTTTTGATCTCGTCGGATTCACGGATGGAATACCTGTCGTTCAGAAAGTCCTCCACCGCAAGGCTGACGGGCTTTTCCACCAGGATCTCGCCCTCTTCCTTCGCCTCGTCGGCGATGTCTCTGGAGCGCTTGGCCACGGCCACCACAAGGGAATATCTGCTGATGCCGCCCTTCAGAAGCGGTTTCAAATCAATGTTGATCATGCTGATCAGTCTCCTTTTTGATAATATCGTAAACTTCTTTGATGCACGTATCCAGTTCGCCGTTCACGACACGGTAGTCGTAACGGTCGCGGTAGGTCATTTCCTCCGCCGCAATATTCATCCGCAGGGCGATCTCCGTTTCGTTGTTGTCGCCGCGCTTGTTGATGCGGCGGATCAGCTCCTCCATGGAGGGGGGCTCGATAAAGACCGCCACCGCCTCGGGGAACATGCGCTTGATGTTCAGCGCGCCACGCACCTCGATGACCAGCACCACCGTTTTGCCGAGGGCGGTCAGCCGCTCCACCTCGCTTTTCAGGGTGCCGTAGTTGTTGCCGCCGTATGTCACGTACTCCACGAACTCATCGTTGTCGATCCGGCGCTTGAATTCCTCGACCGTTTCAAAATAATAATCGACGCCGTTTCTTTCCCCCGGACGCGGCTTTCTCGTCGTGGCGGAGACCGTCTGGACGATATCCGGGTCAAGGGCGCGCAGCCCTTCGTAAACGGTATTCTTCCCGCAGCCCGAGGGGCCCGAGAGGATAAAAATGCCGCCTTTCTTCATTGGTCACACCTCCGGTTCGGCAAGCGTCTCCTCTGAAAACCGCTCGCCGAGCTTTTCCAGCTTCAGATAGGACAGTACCACGTGCTCGCTGTCCGTCACGATGACGGAGAGGGTCTTGCGGCCCTGCGTCACGTCGATCAGCCGCCCCGTCTCCTTCGCGTTCTGGATCATCCGCTTCACGGGGGCGGAATCCGGCGAGACCGCCGCCACCACCCGGTCGGCGTTGATGAAATTTCCGAAGCCGATATTGATAAGTTTCATTGCGTCACCGCCGTTATTCGATATTCTGGATCTGTTCGCGGATCTTTTCGACCTCCGCCTTGATATCGATCACCTTGCGGGCGATCTCGATATCGGAGCCCTTGGAGCCGATGGTGTTCGCCTCCCGGTTGATCTCCTGCACCAGAAAATCCAGCTTCCGGCCGATGGGCTCGCCGGATTCGAACATGGTCCGCAGCTGGTCGATGTGGCTGCGCAGCCGCACCGTCTCCTCCGCCACCGCGATCTTGTCGGCGAAGATGGCCGCTTCCGTCAGCAGCCGCTGTTCATCCACCGGCGCGTCCTCCAGCAGCTCCCGGATGCGAGCTTTCAGCTTTTCATTATATAGACGCACCGTCTCCGGCGAGCGGGTCTCGATGAACGAGACGGCCTCAAGGATGCTGTCCGCCCGGGAGAGCACGTCCGCTTTCAGCTTCTGCCCCTCGGTTTCCCGCATGGCGATGAAGGCTTCCGCCGCCTCCTGCACCACCGGGCGCACCCGGTTCCACACCGTCTCCTCATCCGCGGGGGTCTTGCGGACGGAAAAGATATCCGGGTGGGAGGTCAGCAGCTCCACCGAGTTGCCCTTTTCAAGCCCGTAGGCGGCGCACAGCTCGTCGATGGCCCGCATGTAGCCGGAGGCCAGCGAGCGGTTGATCTCCACCGTGCTGTCGTCGTCGGCGTCGGTCTCGATCTGTACGAAGCAATCCACCTTGCCCCGGGAAATGTACTGCTGCAAGTAGGTCTTCAGCTTATCCTCCAGAAAGGAGTAGGTCCGGTACACCTTGGGGCTGAATTCAAAGAACCGGTGGTTGACGCTTTTGATCTCTACGGTGACGGTCATCCCCTCCACGGTCTGCACCGCCCTGCCGTAGCCTGTCATACTTCTGATCATCACTATTCACCTTTTCGGGAATCAGTAATTGCCGGATTGGCGCTTGAGCAGGCTGACCTCGTCATGGGTCAGGCTGCGGTATTCGCCCACCTTGAGGCCCGCCAGCTTCAGCTGGCCGATGGCGGTGCGTTTCAGCCGCACGGTCTCAAGCCCCGCCTCCTCACACAGGCGGCGGATCTGCCGGTTGCGCCCCTCGTAAAGCACGATCTCCAGCACGGATTTGTCCTCTTCGGAGCTGACGACCCGCACCTCCGCCGGCAGCGTCTTTCTGCCGTCGATCATCATGGAGGAGGTCAGCACCGTGATCTGGTCGTCGGTGATCTTCGGCCGCACGCTGACCCGGTAGGTCTTGGCGATGTGGCGGGAGGGGTGCGTCATGGCGTTGGCGAATTCGCCGTCGTTGGTGATGAGCAGCAGCCCTTCCGAATCCCGGTCCAACCGGCCTACGGGATAGACCCGCTTGCCCACGTCCGCCACCAGCTCCGCCACGCACTTGCGGTCCATTTCGTCGCTCATGGTGGTGACGTAGCCGCGGGGCTTGTTGAGGGCCAGGTAGACGTAGCCGGTCTCGCGGACGATCTTGCGCCCGTTGACGGAGACCACGTCGTGCTTCGGATCGATCTTGTCGCCGATCTGCGCCACCTTGCCGTTCACCTTGACACGGCCTTCGGCGATCAGCTCCTCGGACTTCCGCCGGGAGGCGATGCCGTTATCCGCCATAAATTTCTGTAATCTGACTGATTCCTGCATATTGCTTTCCTGTTAAATATAATTACGCCGGGCGGCAATAACCTAAGGCCGAACCGCCCGAAGGCGTCCGACCCCGGCAATCCGCCGCGTTTGCGGCGCTGTCTGCCGTGGATTGATCAGACTGACGCGCCGTCATTGTAATCCGGTTGCAGTATTATTCCTTTGAGGACTTGACCTTGCCCACCACGTCGGTGAACTTGTCGATCACGTCGGGCACCATGTTGACGATCCGCTCGGCCGCGTTGTCGTTGGCGGTGATGTGCTTCAGCGTCACTTCGCCGTTCTTGAGCACGAGGAAGGCCACGGGATTGATGGTGATACCAGCGCCGCCGCCTCCGCCGAACAGCTGGACGTTGTTCTTGGACGGAAAATCGGAGCCGCCGGAGGCAAAGCCGTAGGTGACCTTGGACACCGGAATGACGGTGATGTCGTCAGAGAGCACGATGGGCTCGCCGACGATAGTGCTGACGTCAACCAGCTGACGGACTTTCTCGATCGTTGTTGACAGGATTCCTGCCGCTGTCTGATCCTTCATGGGATTCATCTTCCTTTTCTTTCGTTATATTTTCTTTTTCTGCGTTTTTGTCTTTTTTCGGCAGAAAAATTTTGACAAGCATGCCGAGCAGCACCCTGAACACCAGCCGGAATACCAGCAGCAGGGTAATGCCCGTGACGTAAATGGGGTAAACGTGGAACTTCACGAAAAACGACGCGCGGCTGAACCGGGCCAGATAATCGGGATAGACGTTCACGTCGTACTTTTTGATCTTACACTTTGACGCCAGCGCCCCCAGCAGCGGGAACAGCGCGGAGCAGACCTCGCCGTAGTAGATCGCCGTTTCGGCGGCGTCCCCCTTGGTGCAGCCCACGTCAAGGTACAGCTCTTCGATCACAACCGAGCGGATCAGCCCGCCGAAGAAGGAATTCAGATAAGAAACAGTCTTGCGCGCCAGCTCCAGCAGCCCGTCCACGCCGTGGGTCCGGTAGAGGATATGCAGCAGGCCTTCCTTCTTTTCGGTTTGGGCAGGCTTTTCCTCCTCCGGCTTCTCTTCCTTGGGAGGTTCTTCCTCTTTGGGCGCTTTCTTCTTCGGCGCTTTGGGCGCAGCCGGGTACAGCGGCACCTTCAGGAACAGCCACCGCAGCGTGACGTGGGTATCATCGTCTGAGTATTCGACTTCAATCAGCAGCCTGATGCAGAGCGCCAGAACGATCAGCGCCAGGATGCCCAGCAGCGTCCAGCCGATAATTTTCAGAACGATCACTCGCTCACCTCCGTAATAGGGTTCCGGTCACAGAATGGACATCTGACCGGCGGGTACGTTTTCATCCTTCTGGATATTCTCCAGCGCGGCGGCGGCCGCCTTGGTGTCGGGGATATCCGGCAGCTCCGCCAGCGTCGACATGCAGAAGCACTTCAGAAATTCCGCTGTGGTACAGTATATCAAAGGACGGCCGGGCAAGTCAAGCCTGCCGCACTCCTCCACCAGCTGACGCTGACAGAGGGTGTTCAGCACGCCGCCGCAGTCAACGCCCCGCACCTGCTCGATGAACGAGCGGGTCACCGGCTGATTATAGGCCACGATGGCCAGCACCTCAAAGGCCGCGGGGGAAAGAGGCTGGTTCTTTTTCAGGTCCAGCACGCTTCTCACCGCCTCCGCATAGGCGGGCCGGGTGGCGAACTGCACCTGCGAGCCGAGGCACAGCAGCTCCACGGCGCTGCCCCGCTCGTCATAGTCGTCTTTGATCTCATTGATCAGCGCGTCAAGCCTTTCGGGGGAGCAGCCCAGCACCTCGATCAGCCGCAGCCGCTCCACCGGCTCGCCGGAGGCAAAGATGATCGCCTCCACCGTGCTTTTCATATTCATGGTATGTTCAGTCAAAATCAAGCTCTCCTTCCGGGATCTTAATGAGCTCAACCGTCATATCGTCGCCGTCGCCCTCCAGATGCACGTGGTTGGTCTTGGCCAGCTCCAGCACCGCCAAAAAGGCGGCCACCAGGTCGGAGCGGCTCTCCGACTGACGGTAGATCTCCGAAAGCCGCTGTTTTTTCACCTGCGTCAGCCGGGTGACGATGGAATTGATCTTATGGGACACCGAGACGATCTTTTTCGCCACGATGGTACGGAAGGCGTCCAGGGGCGGCGGTATCTTCCGCAGCCGCTTGCCCACCACCCGCATATAGGCGTCCAGCAGCTCCAGCGGGTCGTGTACCCGGGTATATTTCATATCGCTCTTGAAGGGCTGCATGGGGCGGCCGTAGGCGTTGAAGCCCTGGGTGCGCTGGGACAGCTCCTGGGCCACGCGCTTGCACTCGGCGTATTCGATCAGCTCGCCCGACAGCTCCCGGCGGAGCTGCTCCCCCTCCTCCTGCCGCGGCAGAAGGGAGATGGTCTTGATGTGTACCAGGCGGGCCGCCATTTCCAGAAACTCGCTGGCTACCTCCAGGTCCGCCTCCTTCATCTGACGGATATAGGCGGTGTACTGCTCCACCAGCTCCACGATGGGGATATCGTAAATATTCAGTTTGTGTTTGCTGATCAGGAACAACAGCAGGTCCATGGGGCCCTCGAAGTCCTTGATCTTATATTGAATCGGTTCGCTCATAGGTTCCTTTCGTCAGCGCAGCAGCAGTTCAAAGGGAAGGCCGATCAGCTTGTCGATACCGCCGTAGACCAGCTTCGTCAAGATGCCGATGGGGGAAATGCCGATGCGGTTGAACAGAAAAATCAGGCCGAAGAGGATATACATGGTGTAGCGCTCATAGGAGAGCAGCTTGTAATAAAGCTCATCCGGCAGGAACATGGAGATCAGCCGGGAGCCGTCCAGCGGCGGAAAAGGGATCAGGTTGAAGATGGCCAGCGCCACGTTGACGTAGGCCACGCCCCCGAAGAACTGATAGGCCGCCACCAGCGCGGTGTTCTCCGCTCCGCTCTTCATCAAAGCGAAGTAGGCGATATTGGCAAAAAGCGTAAAGATCACCGCCAGCAGCAGGTTGGAAAGGGGACCTGCCGCCGCCGTCAGGGCGAAATACTGCTTGCGCTTTTTGACGGGGAAATTGCGGATATTGACCGGCACCGGCCTTGCGTAGCCGAAGCCGAATACGATCATCATCAGCGTGCCCGGCAGCGACAGATGCGCCATGGGGTTGAGGGTGATGCGCCCGCTGAGCCGCCCGGTGGCGTCCCCCAGCTTGTTGGCCATCCACGCGTGGGCGCTCTCATGCACCGGCAGACAGCAGGCCCACACAAAGGCCAGCACACACAGCTGCAAAATCACGTCTTTGATCTCATATTCGCCCGAGATGACGCCGAATAAATAGGAAAGCATAGCTACCTCCGATATGGTTACACTTTTGTCCCGGTCACAAACCGGGAAACGCCGTACAGGTCATTGACCACGGCGCAGTCAAGATATTGGCCGAAGAGACGGGCTACTGTCTCCGGCTGGCCCTCGCCGCATTCCGCCGCGACGAAACCGCCCTTTTGCAGCAACGGCAGCCATTTTTCCGCGATGGCGCGGTAGAAGACGAACCCGTCCCCGCCGCCGTCAAGAGCCGTGACCGGCTCAAAGCCGACCTCCTTTTGCAGACCGGCGATCTCCTCCGCCCGGATGTAGGGCGGGTTGGAGACGATCAGCTCCGGCGCAGGCAGCCCCTCCGGCGGGCTTTGCAGCACGTCGGCCCTTACGAGCCGGACGTTCGGCAGCCCGAAGGCCGCCGCGTTCTTTTCCAGATAGGCATAAGCGCCGTCGTATAATTCAAAGAGATAAACCTCCGCCTGCGGGCAGGCTTTGGCGACTGTCAGTCCGATGCAGCCGGTACCGGCGCACAGGTCATACACCGTTTTCAGTCCGCGGGAAACGACCGCGTCAATACAGGTTTCCGCCAGCTGCTCCGTCTCAGGCCGGGGGATCAAGACCCCGGGCCCGACAAAAAAGGTCCCGCCGCAGAAATCCCATTCGCCGAGAAGATATTGCAGGGGCTCCCCTGCCGCACGGCGCTCAAGCAAGGCGGAATACGCCGCCGCGTCTTCTCCGCTCACGGGTCTGTCTCCGTTCAGCAGAAAAGCCGTTCCGTCCAGCGAGAGCAGGTGCGCCAGCAGCTGACGGGCGTCAAAGGCCGCGTCCGCAACGCCCCGTTCCGTCAGGAACAAACTTCCTTCGCGGGCCAGCTCCCGGAGCGTCCGCTCCGTCATTCGCCGGCCTCTTTCGGCTGAACCTCCGCCTTGAGGTCCTCCGGCAGCACCGCGAGGATGGAGGCGATGGCCACTTCCATCATGTCGTCGGTGGGCTCGGCGGTGGTGATGCGCTGCATCCACAGCCCCGGCGCGGAGAGGATCTTGGTAAAGACGTTGTCGTGCTTGCCCGCGTAACGGATGAACTCGTAGCTGATGGCCGTCACAAGGGGCAGCACCACGAAGATCTTGCAGACCATCCACCACAGGCGGTTGGCGGTATCGTTGAGCTGCGGAATGATCAGAACGACGATGGAAGAAACCAGAATACTGATAATGATGACCACAAAGATGAAGCTGGTGCCGCAGCGGGGATGGAAGCGGCGGCAGCCCTTCACGTTTTTCACGGTCAGGGGCAGCCCCTTTTCAAAACAGCAGATGGACTTGTGCTCCGCCCCGTGGTACATGAACACCCGCTTGATATCCTTCATGCGGGAGATGGCAAACATGTAGAGGACCATGATCACCAGACGGATGATGCCCTCGAAGAAGGGGTGAAAATCCTTCAGCGCGTCGTGCAGCAGCTTGCCGTCCACCAGATCCACCAGCCACGCCGGCAGGAACATGAACAGGCCGAAGGCCAGCGCGACGGCGAAGACCGAGGCGACGGTGCTGATGACCGCGAACATTTTCGGCCCCATGTGGTCGTTGAGCCAGCGGTCCACCTTGCCCATGTTTTCGGTGGATTCCTCCGCCTCCAGCTGGCCGGAAAGCTCCGCCGACCGCATCAGGCTCTTGTAGCCGATGATCATGGATTCCACGAAGTTGACCACGCCCCGGATCAGCGGCCAGCCCAGCGCCTTATACTTGTCGCGGGCGTGCTTGTAATCCTGCTGTTCCGTAATGATCTCGCCTTTTTCGTTTCTGACCGAGAGCACCACGCCCTCGGGGCCGTTCATCATGACCCCTTCGATCAGCGCCTGCCCGCCGATGGAGGGGCGGCTTTTTGTCTGTTTATCTGACATTTAACTGTCCTTTCTCTCGGCACGCAGGGGCAGCGTCACCGTGACCTGCGTCCCTTCGCCGAGCTTGCTTTCTATCTGAATGCTGCCTTTATGGAGACTGATGATCTCCTCGCATACGGCCAGTCCGATGCCGGACCCCTTGACCGAAATGTTGGCTTTATAGAATTTTTCTTTCACGTGCGGCAGGTCCTCTTCGGCGATGCCGCAGCCGTTATCGGCAAAGCAGATGCCGAGCGTTTTCGCCGACAGCTCCGCCGTCACGGCGATACGGCCGCCCTCCGGCGTGTACTTGATGGCGTTATCCAGAATATTGACGAACACCTGCTTGATCCGGTCGGGGTCGGCGTTCATGGGAGCCGCCGCCTCCGGGGCGGAATAGACGATCTCGATGCCCCGGCGGTTGGCGCGGTCCCGCATGGCGACCACCGCGTCGTCCAGTTCCGCCAGCGCGTCGATCTGCTGCAGAAACAGCGTCATGCGGCCGCTTTCGATCTTGGAGAAATCCAGCAGATCCTCCACCAGCGAATACAGGTGATCCGTTTCGCTGACGATGACCTTCAGGCCGTCCGTCACCGTTTCATCCCTGCCCTCGTTGACGGAGAGCAGCGTCTCCGCCCAGCCCTTGATGGCGGTGAGGGGCGTGCGCAGCTCGTGGGAAACGGTGGAGATAAAGTCGTTCTTCATGCGGGAGGTCTTGTCGATCTCCTCCGTCATGTAGTTGATGGATTCCGACAGCTCCGCCAGCTCGTCGTAGCGGTTGGGAACCTCCACCCGCTGGTTGAAGTTGCCCTCCGCGATGTCCCGCGCGGCGGCGTTCAGCCGCTTGACCGGCCCCACGATGGACCGCACGAAGAACATGCCGGAGATCAGCACGAGGATGATGGCGAAGACGCAGACGGCGGAGGACAGCACCGCCAGCTTGACGATCTGCCGGTCCACCAGCTCCAGCGAGATCATGTAGCGCACCGCGCCGTTGCTGCGGCTGCTGGTCAGGGGCAAGAGCGTGGTCATGGCCATGACCTTTTCGCCGGAGGGCATCGGCCCCGTCCAGAAGGAGCGGCCGGTGGAGGAATCCAGCGCCAGCGCGTAATCCGGAATGCCGGGGCTGTCGGGGATGAACCCGGTGGAGGTGACGATCACCTCGCCGTTTTTATTGAGGACCCACACCTCCGACACGTTGATATCGGTGAAGTTTTCCACGTACTCGTTGGCGCGGGAGGAGAAAACGTCGTTGGAGGCCCCGATGTAGGAGCTGAAGAAATCTGCCACGGCGGAGCTCTGCCCCAGCGACTGCAGCTTGCGCTCCACGGTGCTGTAATAGTAGTTTTTCAGAAAAAAGATGATGCCGGTGTCGATCAGCAGCAGAATGACCGCGATCACGAGGATCGTGGTAAGGAGCCAGCGCTTCGTAATACCGCTTTTTGTCATAAAATCACACCAGCCATTTGTAGCCCACACCCCAGATCGTCGTCAGGTGCTTGGGGTTGGAGGGGTCGTCCTCTAGCTTCATCCGCAGGCGGCGGATATTCACGTCCACGACCTTTTCGTCGCCGTAATACATATCGCCCCATACGTGGTACAGAATCGCGTTGCGCTCCAGCGGGGTGTTGGGCTGGGCGAAGAAGAACTCCATGATCTGGAACTCCACCTGCGTCAGCTCGATCACCTTGCCGCTCTTGGTCAGCGTGCGGTTGCGCAGGTTCAGCGCGAACTCGCCCAGCTCGATCACGTAGCTCTTATCGCGGCTTTTGGAGGCGAACTCCCGGTTGAGGGTCACCCGCCGGTGGACCGCGTCGATGCGCGCCATCAGCTCCGCCGGGGAGAAGGGCTTCGTCACGTAGTCGTCGGCGCCCACCAGCAGACCGGTGACTTTATCCATCTCCTGGGTTTTGGCGGTGAGCAAAATGATGCCCAGCGTGCTGCTGCGCTTGCGCAGCTGCTTGCAGACCTCCAGCCCGTCCACCTCCGGCATCATGATATCCAGCAGGGCGATATCGAAATTGCCGTTATACTCGTCGTACAGCTTCAGCGCGGCGCTGCCGTTTTCCGCCTCCGCCACGTCGTAGCCGTTCCGCTTCAGATTGAAGGCCACCAGCTCTCTGATGGATTTTTCGTCTTCCGCGATCAGGATCCGTTTCATTTCCGTCGTCACCTCTCCTTTCAGGCGTCAACCGTTTCAATCAGCGCTTCAACCGTTTTCCTGGTAATGTTCCGCGAACGGCCGAAGTCGGTTACCACGATGCGCAGCTTCGACGCGGCGTCCGCGGCGGGGTCCGCGTCGGGGGCCGCCGTCCTCGCCCTCACTGCAGGGGAGACCGTAAACAGCAGGTCGTCCGGCGCGGCGGATTCATCGCCCTCATTCGTTTCTCCGGAAAGGGATTCCACCGAGCGGAACTGCACCTCGCCGGTCATGTAGTCGTTGATGATATATAACGCGCCGAGGGCGGGATCCAGCCGGAGCCGGTAGCCGTAAGCGTCGCTGACGTAATAGGTCACCGTGGTGGTGAATCCCTCCTGCCCGAACCGCAGCCAGCTGACGCAGCGCAGCGGGACGGTCTCGCTCTCGGGATAGTTGATCACAAAGGAATTGTCAAGATTCCGCTCTACGGGGATCTCGATCCTGCCGTCCCCGTCCACGTCGTCCGCGTACAGCAGCGAGGAACGGCGGGTCTGCGCCACGGGGTCCTCATACAGCGCCCGCAATGGCAGCGACAGGGTCGCCGTTTCGGGCTCATAGAGGATCAGCTCCGTATAGTAGGAGTTCTCGCCCACCGCGCAGTCGGCGTAGAACTCATACCGCCCGTCGGCATAGTCGTATTTTACCGCCAGCAGGTTCGAGGCTCTGCCGTCAAACTTCACCTCGTTGACAGGATAGAGCACCGTATCCGCTTCGGAGTATTTCAGCAGCTTGGCGTAAGCGCCGTTTTTCTCCTCCGTGGAATCGAAATATACGTAAAACAGCTCGTTCTGCCTGTCCTTGTCAAAGTCGGCGACGAAGTAGTCGAAGACCTGTACCGACGCCAGCGGATTGAACAGATCGGAACCGGGGTCGTGCGCAAAATCAAGGTTATACAGCGACAGTGTCTTGTCCCGGCGGGAGTCGGAGACGGTCCAGGTGACCGCCAGCTCCTGATCCGGGTCGCCGTCGATATTGAAGAATTCCACCTTGTAGATCTCGCTGCCGTTTCCCGCGATATCCGCGGCGGAGTACCAGGCGTGCTCGGCGTATTCCAGCAAGTGGACGTGCACCGTGTTTTCCGACCCGTGGCGGACGTAGAACACGAAGGCCTCTTCCACCTTGTCCCCGTTGCAGTCCTTGAGGACGTAGGCGGAGCGGTATTCCCCCGTCAGGGGGCTGACCAGGAACACGTCCTTGCCCACGGCGGCTTCAAAGGCCTGCTGCAGCGCGGCGTTGGTGCCGGTGAGCCGCGGCGCGCGGAGAAGCGAATCCGTGGAGAAGAAATCCACCGGGGAGCACCCGGCCAGCAGCAGCGCGGCGCAAAGCAGCGGCAGCAGCAGCTTGCAAACAGTTTTCATCTCGTCATTCGTTATGAAACTTCGATCCGGATGGTGTAGTCCTTGCCGTAGGCCCAGCAGTTGGTGGCCGTGCGGAAGACGATCTTCGCCTGTACGGCATAGCTCCCCTCCGTAAAGGACGCCATCCCATCCGTCACCGGAACGGCATAGACCGCGTTTTTCTCCAGCGCTTTCAGCACGTCGGCGGGCCCCGCCACCGTTACCTCGGCCACTTCGGAAGAGGCGATCTTCACCCGGGAAGGAATCGTGATGTTGGAGACGTCCACCGGAACGGTGATGGTCCGGGAGGACATGCCGGTCATGTCGATGCGGACGGTATATTCATGCGCCCCGTCGCCGGCGTCGAAGGTCAGCGGGATCTCATTGACGATACCGGGGACGATATCGCTGAAATCTACCGTGCCGACGGAGATCTGATGCGACTGCATCTGAGTGGCGTCCACGCCGGTGGTGGAGGTGATATCAATGGTCGCGGGCGAAACCGTGTAGTCAAAGCCGTTGGTCTTATAGTACTGGGGCATGTTGGAGAAATCCACCACGGCTTCATAGGTGCCCGTATGGTTGATGGGGATGGTGATATAGATCGGCCCGTCCGGCGCGACCGTGAACAGAGAAGGATCCAGCTCGCCCACGTCGGATTCCAGCACCAGCGCTCGGTGCTGAGGATCGGGTTTTCGCGCTCATAGCCCTCGGCTACGGCGTAGCCCTCTTTTTCCACCACGTCCTCCACCAGGTTGAAGGTCTTGGAGACCTCTTTGTCAAAATAGACCTTGATCGTACCGGAGGAAAGCTTGGTGATGCGCACGTTGGAGTTGACGCCGCCCTCAAGGGTGGAGACCACTGGCAGATCGTAGGTGCCGGCCGCCGCGACGGAGGCGCAGGAGGCGGTGAGCTCGATATTGTCGGAGGTCACGTCCCGCAGCAGGTAGCTGTAGCCCTTCAGCGTCACGTCTACGAAGAAGTCCGTCTGATCGAACACGGAGAGGCCGTAATCGGCCAGCAGCTCGTCCGTCTGGGTCAGCTGCACCTTCACGCCGGTGATGGTCCGCTCGGTCTCCTGCGTGTTGACCAGCGAGACGGAGCCCCAGCAGATGACGGCAATCAGCAGAGAGATAGCAAAGACGATCTTGTTATTATCCATGATGGAGCGGGAGCCCTTATCTCTGGCGTTCTTATTCCTGCTCATCGCTGTCCCCTCCTTCGCCGACCGGGGCGTCCGCGGGCGGTTCCGCCGCGGGCAGCGCGCCGCGTTTCTTTTTCTCCGTTTTCTTCTTGGTTTTATCGCTTTCACGGGACAGCAGCAGCATGCTCAGCTGCTCCCGCAGCTCGCTGTCCGTCAGGCCGCGGCGCAGCTGCCCGTCCACCGCCAGAGAGATGATGCCCGTTTCTTCGCTGGTGATCACCGCCACCGCGTCGGAATTCAGGCTGACCTCCAAGGCGGCCCGGTGACGCGTGCCCACGTGGCCGCTGACCTCGCGGTCGTTCTTCATGGGCACCACGCAGCGGGCGGCGACGATGCGGCCGTCCTTGATGATGATCGCGCCGTCGTGCAGGGGCGCTTTGGGATAGAAAATGCTGCAGACCATTTCAAAGGTGGTCTCGGAATCAATGGGCACGGAGTGCTTGGTCAGGTCGCCCAGCAGCGAATTGCGCTGAAAGACGATCAGCGACCCCACCTTGCTCTCGCTCATGGCGCCGCAGGCGCGGCAGACGGCGTTGATGGCCGTCGCCTCCTCCTCGTCGGCCGAGGAGGAAAAGAAGGAGAACCGCTTGCTGATCCGCCGCTTGCCGACGGTTTCCAGCACCTGACGGATCTCCGGCGCGAAGAGCACCACGAAGATGACGATGATATCGTTGAACAGCTTCGAGAAGATGAAGGTGCTGGTCTTCATGCCCGCGAAGGAGATGGCGAGGTAAACGACCACGACCAGCGCCAGACCCTTGATGACCTGAATGGACTGGGACTTGCGCAGCTGGATGATGATGCCGTAGGCGATCAGCGCCACCAGCAGGATATCCAGCGTATCCGTCAGCCAGTCGTAATTCATAAACAGATCCTTCAGCTTCAGGAAGAAGGTCTGTACCGTTTCCATCAACATGTTTGATTCCACCAATCAGATTATTTTTCGATCAGGCATACCGCGTGGGCGCTGATGCCCAGCAGCTCGCCGGTAAAGCCGAGGCCCTCTTCCGTCGTCGCCTTCACGCTGACGGCGTTGGTATCCAGCCCGCAGGCCGCCGCGATATTGACGCGCATCTGCCCGATATACGGCGCCAGCTTCGGCTTCTGGGCAATGACGGTGGCGTCAATATTGCTCACCGTCCAGCCCTCGTCCCGCAGCAGCATCGCGCATTTTTCCAGCAGCAGCAGGCTGTCGGCGCCCTCATACTGGGGGTCGGTATCCGGAAAGTGCTTTCCGATATCCCCCAGCGCCGCCGCGCCCAGCAGCGCGTCGCTGACCGCGTGCAGCAGCACGTCCGCGTCGGAATGGCCCAGCAGCCCCTTTTCATAGGGGACCGTCACGCCGCCGAGGATCAGCTGCCGGCCTTCGGCGAATCTGTGCACGTCGTAGCCGTGCCCCACTCTGATCATTTGTATCACTTCCATTTTTGTTATCACGTTCCCGTTGCGGAACCTGTATCAGAGAGTCGGAAGTCATCAGTCGGAAGTCGGAAGTCCCTTTTGGATAACGCAACAGCGATCACCCAACAAATCCTATGGGGAGCGTTGGAAAATACAGGACGTTCATAGAGGAAGCGATCCCTTCCGGCGCAGGACTTCCGACTTCCCACTTCTGACTTGTTTTCCGACTGAATACTTCTTTGCTCAGCCCGTCTGTCCTTCCCGCAGTGCGCGGCAGGCGGCCAGCTTTACCGCAACCGCCACGATCTCCGCCGCCAGGGCGATCTCTTCCACGGAGGGATAGGAGGGCGCGAGGCGGATGTTCTTGTCCTCAGGGTCCTTGCCCAGGGGCCAGGTGGCGCCGACGGGCGTCAAAACGACGCCGCAGTCCTTACAGAGCGTCTCCACGTATTTCGCGGAGCCGGTGGTCACGTCCAGGCTGATGAAGTAGCCGCCCTTGGGCTTGCTCCATTGGGCGACGCCCAGCCCCGTCAGTTCCTCGTCAAGGATCTTCTGCACGGTCTCGAACTTGGGCCGCAGCAGCTCGGCGTGACGGCGCATCTGCGCCTTGATATCGTCAAGATTGCGATAAAAATACGCGTGCTTGAGCTGATTGATCTTGTCGTGACCGATGATCTGCACCGCCATACGCTTTTTGATCTCGGCGATGTTCGCGTCGGAGGTTGCCAGCGCGGAGAGCCCCGCCCCGGCAAAGGTGATCTTGGAGGTGGAGGCCACCGCGATAAAGCGGTCCTCCGTGCCGTATTCCTTCGCCACCTCGAACACGTTGGCTAGCTCGTCGGTTTCGTCGTACAGGTCGTGCACCGTATAGGCCATGTCCCAGATCACCCGGAAGTCCTTCGCGCCGGTCTCCATGGCCGCCAGCCGCCGCACCGTCTCCGCGGAGAAGGTGACGCCGTCGGGGTTGGAATACTTGGGCACGCAGAACATCCCTTTGACCGCCGGGTCCTTCACGGCCGCTTCCAGCTGGTCCATATCGGGGCCTTCCGCCGTCATGGGCACGCAGACAAAATCAAAGCCGAAGTGCTCCGCCACCTTGAAGTGCCGGTCGTAGCCGGGCACCAGCGCGATCATCTTGCGGTCCCGGCAGAAGAGCCAGGGCTCTCCTCCCGCGATCCCGTGGGTCATGGCCTGAGAGACGTAGTCGTACATGATGTTGAGGCTGGAACAACCGCAGACGATCACGTTTTCTTTGCCGACGCCCATGATCTCACCGAAGAGGGAGCGGGTCTCCTCCAGCCCGAAGGGAACGCCGTAGTTGCGGCAGTCCCAGCCGTCGGAAGACTTCACGCCGGTCTCATTCCGGGTCAGGTTGAACAGCGGATCGGACAGGTCCAGCTGCTCCGGCGAGGGCTTTCCCCGCGCCATGTTCAGCGCCAGCCCCTTCGCCTTGTATGCTTCGTACCGTTCGGCAGCCTCGCGCTCAAACCGCGCCAGCGCCTCCGGCGAATAATCTCTCAATAAACCAGACATAGTTTTCCCCATTATTATATTTAATATTTTATATATTTTAACACACTCATTTTCCGTTGGCAAGTCTAAAATCAAGATTATTATATTATTTTATAATTCAACCTTTAAATGTCCTAAAAAACCAAAAAAGAACGCCGGAACCAAACGTCCCGACGCCAAGATAATACCTGTTGCCTATTGCCTACTGCCTATTGCCTACTGCCTATTGCCTAAAAAACGGCGTAAGACGCCGTGCTACTTCTCCGCCCGCTCGCGGATCACGAGACGCGTGGGGGTGCCCTCCAGCCCGAAAACCTCGCGGATCTGATTATCCAGATACCGCTGGTAGCTGTAATGGAACAGGTCCTTTTTGTTGACGAAGGCCACGAACGTGGGCGGACGGGTGGAGGCCTGTGTCATGTAGTAGATCTTCAGCCGCTTGCCCTTATCCGTGGGGGGCTGCACCCGCGCCTGCGCGTCGGCCAGCACCTGATTGAGCCGGCCGGTAGGGATGCGGACGGCGTTCTGGTCGTCCACGTATTTCACCAGCTCCATCAGGCGGCCCAGCCGCTGCCCCGTTTTGGCGGAGATGAAGATGATGGGGGCGTAGGACATGAACGAAAAATCGGTCATCAGCTTCTTGCGGTAGGCGTCCATGGTGCGGCCGTCCTTCTCATAAGCGTCCCACTTGTTGACGGCGATAATACAGGCCTTGCCCGCCTCATGGGCGATGCCCGCCACCTTGGAATCCTGCTCCGTAAAGCCCTCCGTCGCGTCGATCATAATGACGCAGACGTTGGCCCGCTCCACCGCCATGACGGCCCGCATGACGCTGTATTTTTCGATCTGGTCGTCCACCTTGGACTTCCGGCGCAGACCGGCGGTGTCGATAAAGACGAAGCGGCCGTGCTCGTTTTCCACCACCGTATCCGCCGCGTCGCGGGTGGTGCCGGCGATGTCGGAAACCAGCATCCGGTTCTCGCCGCACAGGGCGTTGACGAGAGAGGATTTGCCCACGTTGGGCTTGCCGATGACCGCCACGCGGATGGAATCGTCGTCGTCCTCCTCATCATCCTCTGTGAAGCGCAGGTTTTTGACCACCTCGTCCAGCAGGTCGCCGGTGCCGTGGCCGTGCACGGAAGAGACGGCCACGGGGTCGCCGAGACCGAGATTATAGAATTCATAGAAATCGGCGGGCGGCTCCCCCACCGTGTCGCACTTATTGACGCAGAGGATCACCGGCTTGCCGCTCTTTTGCAGCATGGCCGCCACCTCGGCGTCCGTCGCCACCACGCCGCTCTTCACGTCCGTGACGAAGATGATGGCGTCCGCCCGGTCGATGGCAATCTGCGCCTGAATGCGCATCTGCGACAAAATCACGTCGTCGGAATAGGGCTCGATGCCGCCCGTATCCACGATCAGGAATTTCCGGTTCAGCCACTCGCAGTCGGCGTAGATCCGGTCACGGGTCACGCCGGGGCGGTCGTCCACAATGGCCAGCCGCTTGCCGGACAGCTTATTGAACAGCGTGGATTTGCCCACGTTGGGGCGCCCCACGATGGCAACGATCGGTTTCATATTCTCACCTGCTTTTATTACAAAATACCCCGTTTAACCCATGAGGAAAATCGGAGATCGTACAGCCGTTATTCGCCGCACAAAAACCTTCCCCATGCGGCAGCGCGGCTGCCCATGATGATTTGTTTTATCTCCGGGTAATACCATTTGGGGACAGTTCTTTCGCCGCAATTCAATTCTCTTTACCGGACCCATCAGACGGCGCAATGCGCCGTGCTACGACAGTTGTTTGCGCGAAAACGCATCAAACAGCGCGTCGCCGCCGCAGTCGGTCACTTCCACCTTCACGCCGAGGGCGTTTTTCACGTCCTCCACGGAGACGTCGTCCAGAAAGATGGGCTCTTCCCGGCTTTTCAGCATCACGGAGGGCAGCAGTAGCACCGTGCCGGGGCGCAGCTTGCCCTTCAAAGCGCGGATCAGGTCGCCGCCGGTGATCAGGCCCGCCACCGTGACGCGCTCGCCGAAAAACTCGTTTTTGATCTCAAACACGTCGATGACCGTGCCGGGGAACTTCCCGGTAAACGCCGCCGCGATCTCACGGATCAGCGGGGCCGCCGCCGCGCCGGTGGCAACCGACAGCAGCCGTTTTTCGCCGTCGCCCGCTTCCTCCGACAGCCGCTCATAAAAGTCGTGGGAGGTCAGGGCGAAGGCCCCCACGCCGTTTTCCAGCTGGGGAAAGTCGCCGTAATAGTCATAGGGCGGAATGGGCCTGCCGGAGAGCAGGAAAAACTCATCCGAAGGATAGGCAAGCTTCTCCCTGCCCTGCTCCGCCAGACGAGCGTTGAAGCCGTCGATCAGGTCGATCACGGCCGCCGCCTCCGCCGGTTCGTAACAGCGCAAGGGATAGAGCCCCTCCCGGTACTTCGTCAGCCCCACCGGTACCGCGGCGATGCTGGCAACGCTCTCCAGCTCCGCCAGTTTTTCCAGCGAAAAGGTCAACTCGTCACCGTCGTTGAGGCCGGGGCAGAGCACCAGCTGGGCGTTGATCGAGATCCCCGCGTCGGAAAAGCGTTTCAGCAGCGCCAGCGACTCCCCCGCATGGGGATTTTTCATCATCTTCACCCGCAGTTCCGGGTTCATGGTATGCACGGATGCGTTGACGGGACTGATGTGATAACGAATGATGCGTTCCACGTCGTGTTCCGAAAGGTTGGTCAGCGTGACGTAGTTGCCGAACAGAAAGGACAGACGGGAGTCGTCGTCCTTGAAGTAAAGGCTGGGGCGCAGCCCCTTGGGAAGCTGATCGATGAAGCAGAAAACGCACTTGTTCCTGCAGCTCCGCTGGCGGTCCATCAGATAGGTATCAAAAATCAGGCCGATGTTGTCGATGTCGCCGTCGTTGCGGACGTGACACTTCCTGACCCGGCCTTTCTGGTCCCTGTATTCGATTTTCAGCTTCTCGTCGCCCGTAAAGAAACGGTAATCCAGCACGTCGTCGATCTCGTTGCCGTTGATGGACAGCAGCGTATCGCCCGGGCCGATTCCCTTCTTGTCACAGGCGGATTTTTTGCGGACGTCCGCAATCTGCACAGCCATTCTAACTCACTTTGTGAAACAAGAAAAAGGCGGGGAAGGTTCTCTTCTCCACCTGCGCCAAAGTACAAGAATATCGGATATCGGAATATCGGTATCAGTCTTCGACCGCGACGACCTGACGGCCGTTGTAATAGCCGCAAGCCGGGCAAAGTCTGTGAGTTCTCTTGTATTCGCCGCACTGCGGGCACTTCTCGATTTCGGGAGCGGAGATCTTCCACAGATTATTGCGTCTCTTATCTCTTCTTGCCTTGGAAACTCTTCTTGCAGGTACTGCCATGATATATCCTCCTAAAAATTAGACTTCTTGTCAGTTCAACAGATCCTTCAGCGCGTCCCAGCGCGGATCGGTCGGTTTTTCACAGGAACAGGGACCTTCGTTCAGGTCCGCGCCGCAGATGCTGCACAGCCCCTTGCAATCCGGCTTGCACAGCAGCCGGTAAGGGATAGCGAGGTACACGTCCTCGCTGACCAGCGCGTCCACGTCCAGCTTACGGTCCTCCACGACGATATACTCGTCGCTGTCGTCCTCCTCCGTCAGTTCAGGGACGAGGATGTGCCGGACCGGCACGGTGGCGTGGCGCAGCAAAGGCTTGTTGCAGCGCGCGCAGGCGGCGGCGTAGTCGAACTTCGCCGTTGCGCTGATCCGCACGATGCCCGTCCGGTTCTCGATGGAACCCGTTACGCTGACGGGCGTCGCAAAGCATTCGTCGTCCGGTCGGAACGAAAACCCCAGTTCAATCCGCTCGCCTTCTTTGTCAAAAACAGGCAAAAGATCGATGTACAAAGCCGGTACCTCCCGAACGGTATGCGCAACCCTGCGGCAAAACGCAAACAATATTATATCGACAGATTCCCGGTTTGTCAACAGAAAATCTGTTTTTTTGAAAAATTTACGCTGTTTGGCGCTGGTTGAACGGTATTATTCCACCGTGCAGCAGTCAAAAATCGCCGCGGGGAGATTCTCCTTCTCCGTGGAGATGGTGAAGGTGAACACGGTGCCGGTGAGCTCGCTCAGGCGGGCGATCCGGCCCAGGAAGGCCGCCAGCTCGTCGTAGTTCTTGCCGCCGATCTTGAGGGTGGCGTCCACCAGAATGTCGGTGATGTCGTGGTCGCCGGCGCACAGGCCGCTGAGGAAGCCGTAAAAGGCGTCGTAGCCGCTGATGCCGTAGTTGCTGGCCGCCAGCAGACGGACGCGGTAGCTCACCTGGAACCGCAGCAGGTCGTCCTTTTCCACGCAGACCACATGGCCCTTGGAGTTCTGCAGCGCCGTGTTGACGTTATCCAGCAGGCGCTTCGTTTTGCCGGTACCCTTTTCGCCGATCAGTAATTTAACCATAATTATCAAATCCTTTCTTTTTCAAACAGAATGCTCGTCAGCCGAGTCTCTTTTTCAGTTCGTCCGCCAGCTCCTCGTAGCCGGGCTTGCCGATCAGGGCGAACATATTCTTTTTATAGCTTTCCACACCGGGCTGGTTGAAGGGGTTGACCCCAAGCACATAGCCGGAGATGGCGCAGGCTTTCTCAAAGAAATAGATCAGCCTGCCCAGATCGTACTCGTCCATGGCGTCCGCCTCGATGACGATGTTCGGCACGCCGCCGTCGGTGTGGGCCAGCGCGGTGCCTTCAAAGGCCCGCTTGTTGATAAACGCCATGCCCCTGCCGGTCAGGAAGTTGAGGCCGTCCGCGTTGTCCGGATCCTCTTCGATGATCAGATCCCGCTTGGGCGTACGGAAATCCACCACCGTTTCAAACATGAGCCGGCGTCCCTCCTGCACGTACTGGCCGAGAGAATGCAGATCCGTGGAATAGATGACGGAGGCCGGGAACAGGCCCTTGCCGTCCTTGCCCTCGCTTTCGCCGAACAGCTGCTTGAACCACTCGTTCATCATGGTGTAGTCCGGCTCGTAGCAGACCGCCAGCTCAATGGATTTGCCTTTCCGGTACAGAATGTTGCGGATGGCGGCGTATTTGTAGCAGTCGTTCTCTTCCAGTGAGGGAACAGCGTACTGCCGCATGGCGTCCGCCGCGCCCGCCATCAGCGCGTCGATATCAACGCCGGCGCAGGCAATGGGCAGCAGGCCCACGGCGGTGAGCACGGAGTAGCGGCCGCCCACGTTGTCGGGCACCACAAACTCCTCATAGCCCTCGCGGTCCGCCAGCGCCTTGAGCGTGCCCTTCGCCTTGTCGGTGGTCACGTAGATACGCTTCGCGGCTTCCGCCTTGCCGTACTTTTCCTCCAGCAGCTTGCGGAACACGCGGAAGGCCACCGCCGGCTCCGTGGTGGTGCCGGACTTGGAGATCACGTTGACGGAAAAGTCGCAGCCGCGGCAGTAGTCCGCAATTTCCGTGATTTCCGTAGGCGACAGGCTGTTGCCGAGGAAGAAGATCTTCGGCGTGTCCTTCGCGGTGAGATTGTAGTTTTTGGATTTGACGAATTCGATGGCGGCCCGGGCGCCGAGATAGGACCCGCCGATGCCGATGACCACCAGCGCCTGCGAATCGGAGATCACCTTGCGGGCGGCGGCCTTGATGCGGCCGAATTCCGTTTTATCATAATCCTCTGGCAGGGTCAGCCAGCCGTGATAACCGTTGCCGACCGCCTGTTCCCTGTTTTCATAGAGAAAACCGTGGGCGGCGGCGATCTCCGGCGCCAACTCTTTCACTTCGTTTTCCGAGACAAACCCTTCCAGATACTTACAGTTCAGTCGTAATGCCATTTGAATACAGATATCCTCTCCGTTTTGTTACAGAGTATTTTACAATAAAATAATCTTTTTTTCAATAACAAAAATCATTTTTTTTAATTTTCCCGTGAAAAGGCCCGGAACAGCAGCTTCCACGCCCCGAACAGGCCGATTTCAGGGATCTCCTCCGGGCAGTAGACCGTATTTTCCGCCACCGTCTCCCCGTTCGCCTCAAAGACGATCTTCCCGATGGGCTGCCCCTGAGCCAGCGGGGCGTCCGTTTCGGTCGCATAGGCCGCCCGCTTCGTCACCCCGGCGCCAACGCCCTTTGCCACCAGCCGGGGCTCGCCCTTTTCGCAGGCGGGCAGAAAGCTGCGGATCAGGCCGTGGTTCACCGTCACCTCCTGCAGCAGGGAGAGGTCGTTTTCCGGCGTGAAGATCTCAAAGTTCGCAAAGCCCCAATCCAGCAGAGCCCGCGCCCCGGCAAACCGGTCGCTGCTGCTGTCCGCCCCGAGGATCACCGCCACCAGCTCCATGCCGTCCCTTTCGGCGGAGGCCGCCACGCAGCAGCCCGCCTTTCCGGTGGTGCCGGTCTTCAGCCCCGTGCAGCCGGAATAGTACCGAACCAGCTTGTTGGTGTTCACCAGTTGGGTCTTCCCCTCCCGCAGGCTGTCCATCCACACCGTGGAATACCGCCGGATCAGTTCATGGCCCAGCAGCTCCCTGGCCATCAGCGCGATATCGTAGGCGGAGGTCAGGTGGGTGGTGGTGTCGTCGTCCAACCCGGTGCAGTTGTCAAAATGGGTGTCTTCCATCCCGAGGCTTGCCGCCCGGTCGTTCATCATGGCGGCAAAGGCCGCTTCGCTGCCGGCGAGGGTCTCCCCCAGCAGGGTGCAGGCGTCGTTGGCGCTGCCGATGACGGCGGCCTTCATCAGATCGTCCACGGTCATCTCCTCCCCCGGCTCCAGCCAGATCTGGGAGCCGCCCTTGGCCGCGGCGGTATCGGAGCAGGTCAGCACGTCGTTCAGTGTGAGTTTGCCGCTTTCCACCGCCTCGCACACCAGCAGCAGCGTCATGATCTTCGTCACCGACGCGGGATAGAGCCGCTCATGCTCCGCGGAGGCCGCCATCAGCGTGCCGGTGTTCACGTCCATCAGCACGCAGGCCTTGGCGCGGACCTGCCCCGCCAGAACCTCCTCCGCCGCGGCGGGCAGCGCGGCGACGGGTATTTCATCCGGCCCGCCCGTTTCGGGCGTTTCATTCAAAGCAAAGGCCGCCCCTGCCATTGACAGCAGCAGCAAAAGCGCCAGCCATAGCGTCGTCAATCGTTTCATTCCGTCAGTCCCCTTTCCATTTATCAATATGCGCCGGTTTTACAAAAAATGCGATTTTGGGAATTGATTCCGGTCTGTTTTTCCATTATAATAAAGAAATCGGCCGTCCCGGAACAGGGCGGCACTACCACGAGAAATCGGAGAACGCCATGAAAGCCGCCGTTTACACCTTGGGCTGCAAGGTCAATCAATATGAATCGCAGGAAATGCTCGGTCTGCTGCAGCAGCACGGATACGAACCCGTCGACGTCAAAGACGACGCGGACGTGTACGTGGTCAATTCCTGTACGGTCACAGCGGAGAGCAGCCGCAAGACGCGCCAGACCGTGCGCCGCCTGCGCCATGACCATCCGGACGCCGTCATCGTGCTGACGGGCTGCTATCCCCAGGCCTTCGCGCAGGAGGTGGAACAGCTGCGGGAGGCGGATATCGTGCTGGGCAACCGCGCCAACGGCGAGCTGACGGCCCGGCTGGAGGAGTTTTTCGCGGATCGGAAACGCATCGCCGCCACCCGCCCCCACCAGCGGGACGACGCCTATTCCGGCGGGATCATCACGCACTTTGAAGGGCACACCCGCGCCTTTGTCAAAATTCAGGACGGCTGCAACCGCTATTGCACCTATTGCATCATTCCCAAGGCCAGAGGGTTTTCCCGCTCCAAGCCGCTGGAGGAGATCCGGCGGGAGGTGGCGCTGCTGGCGGAGAACGGCTATAAAGAGGTCGTTTTCGTGGGAATCAACCTCTCCGCCTACGGCAGGGATATCGGGCTGAACCTCTGCGACGCGCTGGAAACGGCGGAGGAGACGGACGGGATCGAGCGGATCCGCCTGGGCTCGCTGGAGCCGGACCACATCACCGACGAGGTGATCGAAAGGCTGGCGGGGATGAAAAAATTCTGCCCCCAGTTCCACCTGTCGCTGCAGAGCGGCTGCGATAAAACGCTGAAACGGATGAACCGCCACTACACCGCGGCGGAATACGCCGCCCTCTGCGAAAAGCTGAAAGCCTCCTTCCCCGGCCTGTCGCTGACGACGGATATCATCGCGGGCTTTCCGGGGGAAACGGAAGAGGATTTCGACGAGACCGTCGCCTTTGCGCAGCGCATCGGTTTTATGAAGGTCCACGTCTTCCCCTTCTCCCCGCGGGAAGGGACCCCCGCCTTCGGCTATCCGGATCAGGTGCCCGCCGCCGTCAAGGAGGCCCGCTGCGCGAAGCTGCAAAGCGCGGCCGACGCCGTGCGGGAGACCTTCATGCGGACGCTCGCCGGGCAGACCGTCGACGTGCTGTTCGAGACGGCGAAGGACGGCGTGCAGCACGGCTACACCCGCAACTATACCCCCGTCTCCGTCGCCGCGTCGCAGCCCCTGACGGGGCAGATTCTGCCGGTCCGCATCACGGGAACCGCCGACGGCGTTTGCACCGGAATTCTGTCCAATTAAAAGGACTTCAACATACAATCTAACGAGGAGGAGAAATAATCATGTCCGTCAGCATCAGAGGAAAGCTGTTTTCCGCCATCGCCCGCGCAGCGGGCAACGTCAACCCCATCGTTGTGAAGGAAAAGAAGAAAAACGTCGTGAAGGACCTGCGCAGCATGGAGCCGCTGTTCCGTCACTATTTCCCGCCCATCGGCTACCGCTTTGAAAAATCGGATTCCGACGGAGTCCCCACCGAAATCTTCCGCCCGAAAAAGGACGGCAGCGAAAACGTGATCCTAGTGCTGCACGGAGGCGCCTATATCTCCCGCATGATGTTCTATTACCGGCTGCTGAACAAGCGCTATTCCAAGGCCTCCGGCGGCGGGACGGTGGTCCACTTCGATTATCGCTGCGCCCCGGAATACCGTTATCCCTGCGCGCTGGAGGACACGATGAAGGTGTGGAACCGGCTGCTGAAGGACGGATATTCCCCCGAAAACATCATCATCGTAGGGGACTCCGCCGGCGGCCACCTGTGCGTGAACCTGATGATGAAGCTGCACGACCTGCACATGGCGCAGCCCCGCGCCGCGGTCATGATGTCCCCGTGGCTGGACATGACCGCCTCCGGCAAAACCTATATGGAAAACTATCCGGTGGACCCAGTCTTCGGTATCAAGGGGAAGACCATTCAACCCGAGGAAGTCAGGGACCTGCTGATGAGCAGCGAGCTGTATATGTGGCTGGGCGACAACGACAGGACAGACCCCTACATCTCCCCCGTGTTCGCCGAGATCGACGACAGCTACCCGCCCATTTTCGTTTCGGCGGGCGGCAACGAAATGCTGCTCAGCGACGCGCAGACGCTGGTGAAAAAATGGCGCAAGGCGGGCCTTCGCGCGGAGCTGTACGTGGGCGAGGGCATGTTCCACGCCTTTGAGATCTATCAGATCTTCCCGGAAGCGAAAAAGGGCCTTCAGGCCATCTTCGCCTTCATCCGGGAGATGTACGCCTGACCAAAGCAGCCTGCCTTATCATAAAAAGTTTTGCGGGTCGGAGCGGCCATTGGCAGCGCGGCGAATCGCCAATTTATCCCTCTGCTGCAATCCCCCCCGCCGCCACGCCCGCTCCGTTTTCTGAAATGAGACTGAAAAAAAGAACACGTCAGTTGTGATTCAGCACAAAAAGCACCCCGTGCGGTTATGAAATGCGACAAACTTCAACCTGCGCCGGGATTTTTCCATTTACAAAGGAATTTGTTTATGATATAAATAAAGTAAGGAAATAGCATTTCCCTGACATTTTTCAGATCGGAGCAAAGAAAACATGAACAAGAAAAAACTGTTTGTTCCCGTTATTCTCTTCGCCGTGCTGCTGATCGGGCTGATCCCCGGTCTGGCGACTTCCGCCGTCGGCGCGACGACACTGACCTCCGCGAAGGTAACGCTCTCTGCGTCAAGTTTCACCTATAACGGAGCCGTTCAGAAACCCACGGTCACTGTGAAGGGAGCCACCGGCAACGTTATCACGGAGGGCAAGTCCTACACGGTAACATGGTCCAACGCCGAAAGCAAAGCTCCCGGCAGCTATACTGTAACTGTAAAAGGCATGGGCAACTACGGCGGCACAGTCCAAAAGACCTACACCATCAACAAGCAGCCCTTGGTTGCCGACAACGTCACCCTGAGCTGGACCAGCAAGGCCTACAACGGCAGCGTGCAGAAGCCCACGGTCACGGTAAAGTCCACCCACGGCACCACCATCAGTGAGGGCGGTTCCTACACCCTTACCTGGTCCGGCGACTGCAAGGAGGCGGGTACTTACACCGTCACCGTCACCGGCGCGGGCAAGTTCACCGGCACGGTGAAAAAGACCTTCACCATTACTTCCGTCACAAAATCGATTTCCGATTCCGACGTGACGCTGAACTGGACCAGCAAGGCCTATAACGGCGCGGTGCAGCAGCCCGCTGTCACGGTGAAGGGTTCCACCGGCAATATTATCACTGAAGGCAAGTCCTATACCCTCACTTATTCTACCGAAAGCAAAGCCCCCGGCAGCTATACGGTTACAGTAAAAGGAATGGGCAACTACACCGGCACGGTGACGAAGACCTACACCATCACAAAACAACCGTTGGTCGCTTCCAATATCACCCTGTCCTGGACCAGCAAGGCCTATAACAGCAGCGTGCAGAAGCCCACGGTCACGGTGATGTCTTCTCACGGCACCACCATCAGCGAGGGAAGCTCCTATACGCTCTCCTGGTCCGGTGAAAGCAAGGCAGCAGGCACCTACACCGTCACCATCACCGGCGCTGGCAAATTTACCGGCGTCGTCACCAAAACCTATACCATTACGAAGCAGGCGCTGGACGCTTCCCGCGTGACCCTGTCCGCCTCCTCGTTCGCCTATAAGAGCAAAGTGGTGCAGAAGCCCACTGTGACGGTTAAAAACGCTGCGGGAGGCACGCTGGCAAACGGTTCTTCCTATACCGTCGCCTATTCTGCCGACAGCATCACTCCCGGCACCTATACGGTCACCGTCACCGGCAAGGGCAATTTCACCGGCGCCGTCACCAAAACCTATACCATCACAAAACAGCCGCTGGATGGATCCCGCGTGACCCTGTCTGCCGACTCCTTTGAATATAAAAAAGGCCTTGTCCAGCAGCCTGACGTCACCGTCATCAGCTCCACCGGCGGCACAATGACCAACGGTTCTTCTTATGCCGTTGCGTATTCCGAAGACAGCATCCTGCCCGGCTCTTATACCGTCACGGTCACCGGCAAGGGCAATTTCACCGGCACCGTCAAAAAGACCTATACCATCACAAAGCAGCCCATTGACGCTTCCCGTGTGACCCTGTCAAAAGAGACCTTCATCGAAAACGGCAGCGCTCAGCAACCCAACGTCACCGTCACCAGCTCCACGGGCGGTACGCTGACAAAGGGCTCCTCCTTCGCCGTTGATTATTCAGCGGAAAGCTCTGAGCCCGGCGTCTACACCGTCACCGTCACCGGCAAAGGCAATTTCACCGGTTCCGTCGTCAAAGAATACACGATTCTGGCGCAGATCGCGCTCGCTGACGGCGACGTAACCCTTTCTGGTACCTGTTTCAAGTACGACGGCACGCAGAAGGCTCCTTCCGTCACCGTTGTCTGCAACGGCACAACGCTCATCGAAAACACGGATTACACCGTCGCCCTTTCCGACGGACGCACCGAAAACGGAAGCTACACGGTCACCGTGACAGGCGAAGGCCTTTATAAGGGGACCGTAACGAAAACCTTTGTCATCTCCGAATCCGGCCATACCCCCGAGAGCATTCCCGCGGCGGACGCCACCTGCACCGCCGATGGCAGTACCGAAGGCAGCCGCTGCGCCGTCTGCGGAACGATTCTGACGGAACCGACCGTCATTCCCGCGCTGGGTCACGATATGACCTTCACGGAAGCCAAAGCCGCCGACTGCGTTGCGGACGGCAACAACGCGTATTACACCTGCGAAAGATGCGAAAAGGTATTTACCGATGAAAACGGCGGCAATGAGACCACCGTTGAAGCGCAGACCATCGCAAAGCTCCCCCACTCCTACACCGGGGAAATCAGGAGCAACGGAGACGGGACCCACTCCCGCCGCTGCGTCAACGGCTGCGATCAGTTCAGCGAGCCGGTCAAATGCAGCACCTTCAAATTCGTTTACACCCCTGTCAGCTGTACCGCAAAGGCGTTCACCGAGAAGCGCTGCACCGTGTGCGACGCGATCCTTGAGTCGGTGGAAGATCCCAACAGTCCCGAACCGCTGGGCCATGAAGACGCCGTTTATCACGCCCCCACCTGCACGGAACCGGGCTATGACGAAACCAACTGCACCAGAGAGTTTACCATCGTGACCACCTCGGAAGACGATCCGCTTTCCAATTATACCGAGACGGTCGTCTGCGGTTATCTTGAAAGAATCGAAAAAGAGAACGAGCCCGCGCTCGGTCATACGCCGAAGAACGCAGGCTGGACGGTCGTGACTGCCGCAACCTGCCTCGGCGGCGGCGTGGAATCCAACGTCTGCAGCAGATGCGGCGAGACCTACACCCGTGAAACCGAAGCGCTGGGGCACAGCGCACTCAACAGAGCGGCGGATCCCGAACCCACCTGCACGACCCCCGGTGTGCTGAAATACACCTGCACCCGCTGCAACGAAGTCGTCAAGCAGGAGGAAGTTCCCGCAGCGCATGACTTCCAGCTGCTGGATAGCAAAAGACCCTCCTGCACGGAAACCGGCGTTGACATTAACTTCTGCATCAACTGCAGTACGGATCCCGCAACCCTGCAGGCCGGCGCCGTCGTTCTCACCAATGACGGCGACTACGGTACCGTGACCGCCGTCAACGAGGACGGCACTTATACAGTCGATCTTACGCTGCTTGACGAAAGCAAGGGCGTCGTCACTCTGACGGCGAACGATATCACCGACTACACGCTGCAGGCGGTGGAAACGGAGGCGCAGGGACATAACGTGCCGACCTATACGGAAATCAAGAAAAGGACCTGTACGGAAGACGGCATTTACCGCTATGAAGGCAAGTGCCAAAACTGCGGCCTGACCATTTCCGGCGAAGAAATCACGCTGAAGGCAACCGGTCACACGTCGGAAGCAGGAAAATACCCCACCTGTACGGAAGCCGTTTACTGCACCAAGTGCCACGAAGTCGTTGAAGACGCCCTCGGTCACGACTACACCATTCCGAACTGCGCCATCACCGATCAGGCGCGCGGCTTCTACTGCAACCGCTGCGGCGAAGTAAGGCCCTCCGCCAATGAAAAGGCCACGGCCCTCGCCGACCTGCTGAACCTGATCAAATCCGACGCCTACGTCTTGTCTGATCCCACAGGCTCCACAAGAGAGGTCACGGCGGCAGGCAAATCCAGAATGTCCACCTCCTATTCCAAGTTCGATTTCGGCATCTACACTTCCCTTGTGAAGGATATGTACGAAAAACAGGTGTCCGGCACGACGGTGACCTATGAAGCGGCAGAGACCAGCAAGCTTCGCTACCTCTTCCCCTTCGCTTACAGAAGCATAGCGATCAAGGACGGCTTCGGGGCAGACGACCTTGATAACATCAAGGTGGAGCGACTTGACGGACTGAACACCAACGCCCTGCTGACCGGCTTTGACGAAACGCCCTCCGAAGGGTCCGGCCCCAACGTTGACAGTCTGAAGAACAAGACGATCAATGAGAAGGTCATCAAAGTCACGCTGGATATGAAGAACGAGGTCTATTCAAAAGACCAGTCCATCAACAATATCAACAGCGACCACACCTACAACGGCAACATCAAAACGTACGCCAATGAGACGCACATCTCCAAGGTCTGTGATTACGATATCCGTAAGGTCGTCGATTCCGCCGGTTATTCCGAAAGCGATTGGACCATCAAGGACGGCGGCGACGGCGAGGGCTATGAGATGTCCATGAAGCTGAACGTCATCAAAGCGGACGCCAAAATTACCTACTATTTTGCCGCCGACGACTATGCGCCCATCGCCGCCGTGTACCACCTGACGGAATCCATGGATCAGGACCTCAACATGGAGATCCTGAGCGTAAAGGGCATTATCAAGCCCGTCATCGTGACCGACAGAGACTACGTCTACTTCTTCAACGACTATTTCAACAACTGATCCTTTCGCGCATGAATTGAAAAACGAGGAAATCCAAGCAAAGAAAGGCAACGCAACATCATGACAAAAAAAATCTTATCCCTGACGCTGGCAGCCGTTATGCTGCTGACCGCCCTGTTTTCCCTGTCTTCGTCCGCCGCGTCGTTCACGCGCGGCGACGTGGACGCGGATGAAAAGATCTCGTCGGCAGACGCCCGTCTGGCGCTGCGCGGCGCGGTCGGATTGGAAAATCTCACCGCGGATTTTCTGATGCGGGCCGACGTGGACGCGGACGGAACGGTTTCCCCGGCGGACGCCCGTACGATTTTGCGCGCGTCAGTGGGCCTTGATACCATTTTCCAAAGCAGCTGCCAGCATCAGGTAAAAAAGTGGAGTCCGGTGCTGCAGCAAAACGGTGAAACGGCCCCCTATCACATTGGCACGTGCGTCATCTGCGGCGAAAAACTGTTCGCGGACCATGAACTTGAGCCGGCCATCACCACCGCACCCACCTGCACCAAGGACGGCTGGGCCGTTGAAACGTGCGTCTGCGGCCTCACCGGCGATACCGTCGTAGTGCCCGCCCAGCATACGTGGGAAGAAATCGAAGGCACCAAAAAGGAAGCCACCTGCACCGAAGACGGTTCCGTCAACGTGAAGTGCGCCGTCTGCGGCAAGACCGACACGCTGACCGTTCCCAAGGGCCACAATCCCGGGCTGGAACCGGATTGCACCCACCCGCAGGTATGTACCCGCTGCGGCGAAGTGCTGGCGCCTTCCCTCGGGCATAAGTACAAGACCGGCGCGTTTGTGACGATCACAAAGGGCATGCGCTGTGAGCGCTGCGGCGAGATCGGCGTGCCCGGCTTCAACGATCTGGTCAACGTACTGAAGGACGGTACCCACACCTTCTCCGTCGTCACCCTCAACAGCTCCTCTTCCGAACCGCCCAAGCGCAGCGGCATCACGGATGCGCTGATCGGCATCATCGAGGCGCTGGCAAAAAAGCAGGGGGAAGAACTGGACCTTGCCTCCATGCTCAACGATCTGAACTTCGCAGACTCTGAAAATATGTACGTTAAGAACCAGAGGCTCACCCGCAATTCCTTCAATCTCTATTCCAAGGATACGGTCAGCGAGCTGACGGAGGACGATATCGTCTCCATCACCACGGAGGAAATGACCGGGATCGACTTCCTCAAGACGCTTCCCGACACGTTCTCGCAGGACAGCAGCGCCCAAAACAGCCGCACCTATGATCTGACAAAGCTCAAACAGACGCCCATCGGCGCCGTCAGAAAAGTGACTGTCACGCTGGCGCCGGAACGTCATTCCGAGCTGGCCGATCCGCAGAACACGCCCATCAGCAGAATCGACAACATGCTTTCCGCCATGGCGGACGTGGACGCGGATTCCCTCATGGGGGAACTGAATATGTCCTCCGAAGAGATCGCGGAAATCCCGATCTTCGGCCCCATCATTGAAGCTTCCACCATCTCGCTGGATTCTGTCGCCACGATCACGCTGCATTATTACTTTGACGCAGTGACCAACGCGCCCATCGCCGCTTATTACGACGACGCGGTGAGCATCCAGTTCGTTGTTGACACGTATCTCAACGAGATCACCTTTGAAAAGACCGACAAGAAGACCGGTTCGCTGGAATTCAATATTGCCAACGATATCGATTCCTACTTCTTCTTTGACGATTATTTCAACGACTGAACAGACACGCCAAAACGGCAGCCGCCCGCGATCCCTGACGGACCGCGGGCGGTTTTTGTTCATCACGGATCATTATTGGCTGCCGCAAGGATCTGTGATGAACCTCCGATTTGACATTTTTTCAGGAATGTGTTATACTTTTTACGCTGGCGTATTGCCGCACAGATTTCGATCTTGAAAGGATGAAAAATTATGGGAAAATTCGTAGTCAAGCAGACCGCCACCGGCTTTAAATTCGACCTCAAGGCCGGCAACGGCGAAGTGATCGCCACCTCCGAAGTCTACACCACCGAGGCCGCCTGCCTCAACGGCATCGAGAGCGTCCGCAACAACTGCGTGGGCGAGATCGAGGACCAGACAGCGGAAGGCTTTGAGACCGTCAAGCATCCCAAATATGAAATGTATCTCGATAAGGCCGGCGAATACCGTTTCCGCCTGAAGGCCCGCAACGGCGAGATCATCGCCACCTCCGAAGGCTACAAGGCCAAGGCCGGCTGCCTCAACGGCATTGACAGCGTCAAGCGCAACGCCCCCGACGCCCCCGTGGAAAAGGCCGACTGATCGGCGTCTCACGAAAAAACTCTTTTTGATAACGCAAAATACCCCGGACGGGTCCATTGACCGTCCGGGGTATTCTTTATGGTTGACATGCAACAAAGCAACAGTCCGCGTCCCTATTGCCTATTGCCTATTGCCTATTGCCTATTTTCCTGTCTCCATCTCTTCTGAATAGGGATTCACATGCACCATGATGTGTTTCACGTCCGGGAACCGATCCTCCACCGCCACGTGCACCTGCCGGGCGATCTCATGGCCCTCTTCCAACGTCAGTTTGCCGTCGGCGCGGATCTCGATATCCACGTAGATCCGGCTGCCGAACACGCGGGTGTGGAGCAGATCCACCTTGATGACCCCGGGAATGGCGGCGGCGCAGTCGTGGATGGCCTGCTCCGTCTCCCGGCTGCAGGACCGGTCCACCATTTTGCCCACCGCGTCCTTGAAGATATCGTAGGAGGCCTTGGCGATGAAGACGCAGATCAAAAGGCTCGCCGCGGTATCGGCGATGGGATAGCCCATCCGCGCCCCGGCGATGCCCGCCAGCGCGCCGACGGAAGACAGCGCGTCGCTGCGGTGGTGCCAGGCGTCCGCCATCAGCGCGCCGGAGTTGATCTTTTTGGCGTAGTGGCGGGTGAACCAGTACATGCCCTCCTTCACCGCGATGGAGACGGCGGCTGCGATCAGGGCCAGCAGCCCCGGCTGTTGAAGGGCGGACTCCCCTGCCAGCAGGTTTTCGATGCCCGCGTAGCCGATGAACAGACCGCTGATGAGCAGCACCACGGAGAGGATCACGGCGGCCACACACTCAAACCGCTCGTGACCGTAGGGGTGGTCCCTGTCCGCCTCCTTGCCCGCCAGCTTCACGCCGATGATGACGATGATGCTGCTGAACACGTCCGACGCGGAGTGGACCGCGTCGCTGACCATGGCCCCGGAGTGGGCGATAATGCCCGCCAGCAGTTTAAACAGCGACAAAAACAGATTGACGCCTATGCTCACGCCCGACACCCGCACCGCCGTCGTTTCAAAACCAGCGCCGATCACTTCCCGGCCCTCCGGCAGGGGTTCTTGTTGTTTCATGACATATCACTTCGATTGTTATATAATTTCAGATAAGAGGGATTTGTCGGGGCGACATGAACCCCGCAGCAAGCTTACGTTTCCTTGGAAGCGAACGTGAGTTCCAACTCCGAAAGCCCGTCGGTAATACGGTGGATCCGGCCGGTCAACAGGAAACCGTGTTTTTCATAGAACCGCTGAGCGTTCCGATTGTTTTCCAGGATCCATATGGTGGGGACGCCGTCGCATTGTTCAATCGCCCATTGAAGCAATTTCGTCCCGTAGCCCTGACGCTGTTTTTCGGGAAGAACATACAGATCCTCGATCAGACAGCCGTTGACGGAAACCACGCCGACCGGCAGATCATCCACCAGCAGAAAAAAGCGGCTGCCCTGACGCATTTTGTCAAGCACGTACTGCCGCTGCCGTTCCGGCGTATGAACTGCCACAAAATCCGGCGCACAGAACGAACGGTGAGACGCGATCCATGCGATGGAATGTACCGTCGCAGCCTGCAGGACGTTACGTTGATCGACCGGGACAATCATGTTTTTTCCTCCGAAATCTACCGGTTGTTCTTTTCCCTTCCCATGGAGCAATTCGTTTCGCAGGAAGCGCAGTCCCCGCAGCAGGATCTCCCGTGCTTTTTATTGCGCCGAAGGACCAGCAGGGCGGCGACGACCGCGCCCACGATCAATACGATCAAAACGATATCCACGCCGTTCATCTGATGCTCCTCCGATCAACATGCCGATCAGATGGGCGACGGAGGCCGCGATCCATGCGATCACACACTGCCAGACCACCACGCCCACGGCCCAGCCCCGGCCCAGCTCCCGCCGGATGGAGGCCACCGCCGCCACGCAGGGGGTGTAAAGCAGCGAAAACACCAGCAGACAAGCGGCAGAAAGAGGCGACATGGCCGCCGCCACGTTCTGCCCGAAGAGAATCTCCAGCGTGGAAACCACGCTCTCCTTGGCCATAAAGCCGCTGATCAGCGCCGTGCAGATGCGCCAGTCGCCGAGGCCCAGAGGCTTCATAATGACCGCCAGCCAGCCCGCGATGGTGGCCAGGATACTGTTCTGGGAATCCGTGACGGGGTTCAGCTGGAAGTCGAAGCGCTGCAGCAGCCACACCACAATGGTGGCCACCAGAATGATGGTGAAGGCCCGCTGCAAAAAGTCCTTGGCCTTTTCCCACAGCAGCCGGGCCACGTTCTTCGCGCCGGGCAGCCGGTAGTTGGGCAGCTCCATCACAAAGGGAGCCGCCTCGCCCTTGAACAGCGTCCCCTTGAACAGGTACGCCACAGCAATGCCGGTGAGAATGCCCAGCACGTACAGACCGATCATGATGAGGGCCTTATACTTTGAAAAGAACTGGTCCACGAAAAAGGCGTAAATGGGCAGCTTCGCCGTACAGCTCATGAAGGGCGTCAGCAAAATCGTCATCTTCCGGTCCCGCTCGCTTGGCAGGGTCCGGGTGGACATGACCGCCGGCACCGTGCAGCCGAAGCCGATGAGCATGGGCACGATGCTGCGGCCGGACAGGCCGATCCGACGCAGCAGCTTATCCATCACGAAGGCCACCCGGGCGATATAGCCGCTGTCCTCCAACAGGGAGAGGAAGAAAAACAGCGTCACGATGATGGGCAGGAAGCTGAGGACGCTCCCCACCCCGGCGAAGATGCCGTCGGTGATCAGCCCGTGGATGGTCCCGTTCACGTGGGCGGCGGTCATGGCCGCGTCCGCCGCCCCGGTCAGAGCGTCGATGCCCTGCTCCAGCAGGCTCTGCAGCCCCGCGCCGATCACGTTGAAGGTCAGAAAGAAGATCAGCCCCATGATGGCGATGAACACCGGGATGGCCGTCCAGCGGCCCGTCAGCACCCGGTCCAGCTTTTCGCTGCGGATGTGCTCCCGGCTCTCCTTCGGCTTGGTAACGGTGGCTTCGCAGACCTTTTTGATAAAGGAAAAGCGCATATCCGCCATGGCGGCGCTGCGGTCCAGGCCCCGTTCCTTTTCCATCTGTAAAATGATGTGTTCCATCATCTCTTTTTCGTTATCGTCCAGATCCAGCTGCTCGAGGATCAGCCCGTCGCCCTCCACCAGCTTGCTGGCGGCGAACCGGGTGGGGATCCCCGCCCGCTCGGCGTGGTCCTCGATCAGGTGGCGCACGCCGTGCAGACAGCGGTGCACTGCGCCGCCGTTGCGGCTCTCGTCGCAGAAATCCACCCGCAGGGGCGTTTCCTGGTATTTGGCCACGTGGACCGCGTGGTCGATCAGCTCGTCCACGCCCTCGTTTTTGGCGGCGGAAATGGGGATCACCGGCACGCCCAGCAGGGCTTCCATCTCATTGATATCCACCGCGCCGCCGTTGGCGGTCACTTCGTCCATCATGTTCAGCGCCACCACCATGGGCACGTTCATCTCCAGCAGCTGCATGGTCAGATACAGGTTGCGCTCAATGTTGGTGGCGTCCACGATGTTGATGATGCCCTTCGGCTTTTCCTCCAGCACAAAGTTGCGGGAGACGATCTCCTCGCTGGAGTAAGGGGACATGGAGTAGATGCCCGGCAGGTCAGTGACGGAGGTATCGGGGCGGCCCTTGATGGCGCCGTCCTTGCGGTCCACGGTCACCCCCGGGAAGTTGCCCACGTGGCGGTTGGCGCCGGTGAGCTGGTTGAACAGGGTCGTTTTGCCGCAGTTCTGGTTGCCCACCAGCGCAAAGGTGAGCAGCGTCCCCTCCGGCAGCGGGTCGCCGCTGCCCTTGGGATGGAATTTGCCGCCCTCGCCTAGACCCGGGTGCGGGGTCCGGCTGTCGGTTTTCGCCCGCTTCCCTTCCGTTGCCGCCGCAGCGGTCACCGGCTCCACGTCGATTTTGTCAGCCTCTGCCAACCGCAGCGTCAGCTTATACCCGTGCAGCAGCACCTCCACGGGGTCGCCCATGGGGGCGTATTTGACCACCGTCACCTCCGCGCCGGGGATCAGCCCCATATCCAGAAAGTGCTGGCGCAGCGCGCCTTCGCCCCCCACGGCCTTGACCACCGCGCTTTTTCCGATTTCCAGTTCCTTCAGCGTCATTCGTCCGAATCCTCGCATTTTCAAGCATTTTCCCCAAATTATTAGGGGACTCTAATTCCGATTATCCAGTATAGGCGCATTTGCCCTGTTTTGCAAGTCTTTTTGAGGAAGTTCAAGGATTTTGTGGAGAAAAAAGAGGGTGGCAAATTGGCGATTTGTCGAGGTAACCCGGTAGCGCGGCACCTCAGTGCCGCTATTGGCACAAACAACATATCAGACAGTTTCCCCGATGCGCGGCACCTCAGTGCCGCTATTGGCACAAACAACATATCAGACAGTTTCCCCGATCAGATAACGGTTATCTTGTAAAGGAAAACGATTGATCGATCCCAAATCCGTTTTAAAGCAACATTTGTTCATAGCGGCACTGAGGTGCCGCGCTACCGATATTACCCCGGCAAATCCCCCTTTACCCTTCCGCCGCTCTCGCTCTCCCCTGCCCGTCGATCACGATCTCCCCCTCCGGCAGCAGCTCGGTGACCGTGCAGAAGGAATACCCTTCCCCTTTCAGCTTCTCAATGATCCCGGGCAGCGCCGCCACGGTGTTTTCCCTGCCCACGTGGAACAGGGCGATGGAGCCGGGGCCGATCTTTTTCAGCATCCGCTCCGTGATCTCCTCCGGCGTTTTGTCCTTCCAGTCCACTGAATCCGCGTCCCACTGGACGGCGGTCATGCCCAGGGACCGGGCGGCCTCCACGGTGTCATCGTTGTAGGAGCCCGACGGCGCACGGTAGAGGGTTACCGTCTGCCCCGTCAGGGAATACAGCAGTTCGTTGCAGGTGGAAATATCCGTGAGCAGGTCGGCGTAGGCCATCTTCACCGGGTCCTTGTGGGCCATTGAGTGGTTGCCGATCTCATGCCCCGCGTTATAGATTTTTCGCACCGCCTCCGGGCAGCGCTGCGCGAACTCCCCCACCACGAAGAAGGTACATTTCACTTCGTTTTCCTTCAGAATCCCCAGCAGCTCGTCAAGGCCGGTCTCGTCCCAGGCGCAGTTGAAGGTCAACGCCGCCCGCTTCTGTTCCGTCTCAACGGAATAGACCGGCAGCTGCCGCGCCCCGGCGGAGGCGGTTTTCGTCAGGGACAGCCAGATCACGGCCCCCACCGCCAGCCCCCAGAGCAACAGAACCGCCGCCCATACCGACTTTTTCGTTCTCGACCGGGACCGTTCCATCCCATCGCCCCTTCCTTCGTTTTGGCTTGTATTCATCTGTATGCCGCTCCGTAAAAACCTATGACGCAAAACGGAAAAAATAACTCTTTCAAAACACCGCAAAGAATGCTATAATTTATGAAAAAAAAATAAAAGGAACGAATCCCATGAAAACGATGAGAAAAATCCGCCGGATAACCGTTCTGACGCTGGCGCTGACGCTGCTGCTCACCGGCTGTGCGGTGAAACCGGCAGAGGAAACCGCCACCCCGACGGAGGTGGCGCAGGAAACGGATCTGCTGGTCGATTCCGTCGCAACAGACGATTTTACGATGAATTACATGCGGTTCGGCAAGGGCAGCCGGACGCTGGTAATCCTGCCGGGGCTCAGCGTGCAGAGCGTGATGGGCTCCGCTGAGGCGGTGAAAGAGGCCTATGCGGCGCTGACCGACGAATTCACGGTCTGGCTGCTGGAGCCCCGCACCGACGTGCCGGAGGGTTTCACCGTCGGCGACATGGCGGAGGACGCGGCGGCGGCTCTTCAGGCGCTGCAACTGGAAAACGTGTGTCTTTTCGGCGTGTCGCAGGGCGGCATGGTCGCGCTGGAAACGGCGGCCCGCTATCCGGGGCTGGTGGACAGGCTGGTTCTCGGCTCCACCGCCGCCAGAGAGACGGAGAACCTTTCCGCAACGCTGGACAACTGGGTAACGCTGGCAAAAGACAGCAAAACCCAAGACCTGTATCTGGCCTTCGGCAAAGCGCTGTATCCGGAAGCGGTGTTTGAGCAGTCAAAAGAGCAGCTGACCGACGCCGCCAAAACCGTCACCGAGGCGGATCTGCAACGCTTCGTCGCGCTGGCCGGCGCCATGAACGGCTTCGACGCGACGGAGAAGCTGGCGACGATCACCTGCCCGACGCTGGTACTGGGGGCGAAGGACGACCGGGTGATCGGGGGCGACGCCGCAGAGCAGCTCGCGCAGGGGCTGCCGGACGCGGAACTGTACCTGTATGAGGGCTACGGCCACGCGGCCTACGACCTGGCGCCGGACTACAAGGAACGGATGCTGCGGTTCCTGGTCCCGGACGAGATCGGCACCGAAGCGCTGGACATCATCCACGAGCCGGAGTTCGGCGGCGTGTATATCAAAATGACCATCGACGATTTCAACGCCCTCGGTTTCGAATACGGCGACAGCGTCACGGTGGCCTTTTCCAACGGCTACCGTCTGAAGGGGCTCCCCTATTACAACGGCTATTATACGCCCAACGGTCACCCGCTGCTGATCGCCTACCCCGGGTACGACTATATCAAGGCCGCCATCAACAACGGCGACGACCTCTGGACGGTGGCGGGCCTTTCGGAAAGCGACACGGCCACCGTCACGCTGGACCAGCGCGGCACTTTCGCCGATATTCAGTCCGCCAGGGATATCCACTATACGGACGTGCGGACGGACTACCCGGACGACGCGGTCTTTNNAGGGCGTATTCTGCCGGAGACCCTCTATCGCTCCGCCTCCCCCTGTGACAACCAGCACAACCGCGCCACCTTCGTCAACGGGCTGATGAAAGAAGCGGGCGTGCGGTATATCGTCGACCTGGCCGACAATGAGGAAAAAATCGAAAAGTATATCGCCGCGGAGGATTTCGCCTGCGACGCCTTCCTTGACCTTTACCGAGAAGGGAATGTGATCCCGCTGGCGCTGAACATGAATTTCGGTTCCGCCGAGTTTGCGGAAAAGATCGTGCGGGGACTGACCGCCATGGCGGAACACGACGGCCCGTATCTGGTCCACTGCACAGAGGGCAAGGACCGGACCGGCTTTGTCTGCATGCTGGTGGAGGCGCTGTGCGGCGCGACCTACGATGAGATCGCGGCGGACTATATGATCACCTACGACAATTACTACCGGATCAATCCGACCGACGACAGCGCCCGCTATACCGTGATCGTGGAAAACGTGCTGGATCCCATGATCCGCAGCATGGTCGGCAGCGAAGAAGCGGACCTTGCGGCGACAGCTCTGGAGGACGCGGCCAGAACCTATCTGCTGAAGGCCGGCATGCCGGAAGAAACGCTCGCCGCCCTGACCACGCGCCTTTGCGGTTGACGGCATGACGTTTTGAAATTGACGCGCGGTTGCAAGAGCCCCTCGTCCGCCGTGGAAAATGCAGGGGACGGGAAGCGCCTCACCGACAGATCGCGGCACAAAAGAGTTTTTCCATACTCTGTTTTCAACGGCAAAAGGACCCGTGAACCATCCGGTTCACGGGTCCTTACCGTATCGGGACCGGCGGCGGGGATTTCCCGCGCTGTCAGCCGCGATTATCTGGAATAATGGGTGTAGAGGTACTCTTCGTCGTTCATGTACTTGAGCATGGTGGTCAGTTCGTCGAAGTGTGAGAAGACGTACTTCAGATCGGCGAAAACCACCTGCATGACCTTGATCAAGGACAGGCCCTGCTTTCTGGCGGGGGTGAGGCCGTCGGCGGAAGAGAGCGCCGTAGCGGTATAGGTAAAGGTAGCCGCCGCGGAGGAGTGGTCCGACAGGGCGCTGCCGTTATCATCCGTATAATTGATATATTCATGGGAGGTGGGAGTGAGGGTCAGGGTATCGCTGCTGCGGTAGAGGATGCACTCCACGCTGTCCCAGCGGCCCCAATAGCTGCCGGAATAGCCGGAGAAATCGGTATAGCTGCCGTCGTTGACCATCTCCACCCACACGTCGCGGAAGCCGAGCTGCTCCACAAAGATGTTGTAGAGATCCTTGCCCTCGGCGCCGAAGTGGAAGGCGTTGTTGAAGTCGCCGGTGACGATGACCGCGTGGTCCTTGCTGTGGCTGTTGATGAAGTTCATGGTCTGCATGAAATTGTCGTGACGGGCCTCAACGGATTCCTGTCCGCCGAAGGCGTCCGCGTGAAGATTGTACACGTCCACGTAAACGCCGGGGGCCAGCTCCACGACCGCCAGCATCACGCCCTTCTGGGAGACGATATCGCCTTCCCACAGCATGCCGCCCTTTTTGTTCCAGGTCTCCCGCGCCTCGTTATAGACGGGGGTCTTCGAGAACACGTTCAGGCCGTCGCCGGTGACCACGTTCGACTGACCGAAGGTGCGGTAGGGCATATTGAGGCCGGAGGCGAAATCGGCGTCATAGCCGAAATCCTCCTGCACGGCCACGATGTCGTAGCCGTCCGCGCCCACCTTCTGCCCCAGCAGCTTCTGCCGGGCGGCCTTGGCGGAGGAGGCGTTCAGCGAGGGCAGCCCCGCCACGTTATAATTCAAAAAGGTAAACGTTCCCTCCGCAGCGGCGGCAACCGGCGTTTCAGGTTCCGCGTCCGTGGGGGTAACGTCGTCCGCCCAAACGCAGACCATTCCCGCGCTCAGCAGCAGCGCGGCGCACAGCAGTAACGATAATGCTTTTTTTAAAGATTTCATGATCATTCCCCTTTCAAAAAATCCGCATTTATTATGACATGTTTTTCAAAAAAAATCAATAAGTGATTGTATTTTTTAACAATTATGTTAAAATGGACGTGACGGGAACGTCAAACATGAAAGTTACACAGTGGGATTTGTAGGGATGCTTCGAATCCAGTCGGAAGTCATCAGTCGGAAGTCCCGGGACCGGTCCGTTCGTTATTGCAATTTTACGAATCAGTCACGAGAAAAAAGACTCTTCCTTCTTGGTATCAATAGAATCAGCCGTCGTCAGACGGCCCACCGAGGAGCGAAGCGACCCTGATCGGCAAAGCCGATCATTGACTTCCGACTTCCGACTGACGACTTCCCACTCGTCGAGCTTTGCTCGACAAACTGCCAATTTATCTTCAAGAAAAGGGGAAATGACATCTTGCTTTACAAAAAGAACGGAGAAAAAACACTGACCGACGGGTTATTCCGGAACCCGACAAGCGAATACCGCGGAACGCCCTTCTGGGCATGGAACAGCTATCTGACGAAAGAAGAGCTGGAACGCCAGATCGAGGTGTTCAAGGAGATGGGCCTCGGCGGCTTCCACATGCACGTACGGACCGGCCTCAAGAATCAATACCTCAGCGACGAATACATGCAGCTGGTGAAGGACTGCGTCAGCAAGGCAAAATCGGAAGAGATGCTGGCATACCTCTACGACGAGGACCGCTGGCCCAGCGGCGCGGCGGGCGGCCTTGTGACGAAGGACGAGCGTTACCGCGCCCGCTGCCTGCTGTTCACGCCCTTCAAAACGGCGGAGAACTACCACCCCAACGACTCCCGCTCAGAGGGTGGCAGAAGCGGCCGTGGTACGGTGATCGCCTGCTACGACGTAACGCTGGACGGCGACGGCTATCTGGCCTCCTACAAGCGCATCGGCGAGGACGAAGAGGCTGAGGGCGTGAAGTGGTACGCCCTGCTGGAAATTCATACGCCGTCCAGCTGGTACAACGGCCAGACCTACGCGGATACGTTGAGCAAAGAAGCGATTGAAAAGTTCATCGAGGTGACCCACGAACGCTACGCCGAGGCGGTGGGCGACGAGTTCGACGGGACCGTGCCCTCCATCTTCACCGACGAGCCCCAGTTCACCCGCAAGAAGGTGCTGAACAACTCCTTCGATCAAATGGACATCATGATGCCCTGGACCGACAAGGTGCCGGAGCTCTATCAAGAATTCACCGGCGAGGATATCTTCGCCACGCTCCCGGAGCTGTTCTGGGATCTGCCCGGCTCCGCCCCCTCCCTGGCCCGCTACCGCTACCACAACTTCATCGCGGAGCTGTTCGCCCGCTCCTTTGCGGATACCATTGGCGGCTGGTGCCGGGAACACCACATCGCCCTCACCGGCCACATGATGGAGGAGCCCACCCTGCACAGCCAGTGCGCGGCGCTGGGCGAGGCCATGCGCAGCTACCGGGGCTTCGACCTGCCGGGAATCGACCTGCTGTGCAACCGCCACGAGTTCACCACTGCCAAGCAGGCGCAGTCCGCCGTCCATCAGTTCGGCTATGAGGGCATGCTCTCCGAACTCTACGGCGTGACGGGCTGGGACTGCGATTTCCGCACCTACAAGCACCAGGGCGACTGGCAGGCGGCGCTGGGCGTCACCGTGCGGGTGCCCCACCTCTCCTGGTACGCCATGGGGGGCGAGGCCAAGCGCGACTACCCCGCCTCCATCCACTACCAGTCCCCGTGGTACAAAAAATATCATCTGGTGGAGGACCACTTCGCCCGGGTGAACACCGCCATGACCCGCGGCAAGCCCGTGGTAAAGGTGGGCGTCATCCATCCCATCGAAAGCTTCTGGCTCCACTGGGGCCCCAACGACAAATCCGCCCTGCTGCGGGAGAGCCTGGACGAGCGCTTCCAGAACGTGACCAAGTGGCTGCTGGAGGGCAGCGTAGACTTCAACTTCATCTCCGAATCGCTGCTTCCCTCCCTGTGCGAAACCGGCTCCGCGCCCCTCAAAGTGGGCGAAATGGAATACGATGCCATCGTGGTGCCCGGCTGCGAGACCCTGCGAGAAACCACGCTGGAACGGCTGGAGGCCTTCCGCAAGGCCGGCGGCAAGCTGATCTTTATGGGCGACGCGCCGGAGCTGTGCGACGCGGCCGCCTCCGACCGGGGCAAGGCCCTTTACGATGCGAGCGAGGCCGTGGACTTCTCCCGCGCCGCGCTGCTGACGGCGCTGGATGGCTGCCGCACCGTGACCCTGCGCTACGCCAACGGCCGCCTGACGGACGACCTGCTGTACCAGATGCGCCGGGACGGGGACGACCGGTGGTTGTTTATCGCCCACACCCGTGAGCCCCGCAACAAGGACGTGGACGGCCCGGAGGAGATCCGCGTGATCCTTGACGGCGAATATATCCCCCATCTGTACGACACCAACACCGGCGACGTCCGCGAGCTGGGCGCGGTCTACCAGAACGGCAAGACCGTGATCCCTTATCCGCTGGAGCGCTATGACACGCTGCTGCTGAAGCTGACCCCCGGTCAGGCGGAAGCGAAACCGGCACAGAAAATCGACCTGCCGGAGGGCCGTTACCTGCAAAGCGCGGTGGACTACGAACTGACCGAGCCCAACGTGCTGGTGCTGGACATGGCGGAATTTAAGCTTTCCGGCGAGGCGGACTTCTCCCCCGCGGAGGAAGTGCTGCGGCTGGACAACGTCTGCCGCCGTCGTCTCGGCCTCCCGGAGCGGGGCGGCGCCATCGTGCAGCCCTGGGTGACGGGCAACGTGCCGGACGTCGACCGGCTGACCATGCGCTTCACCTTTGACAGCGAGATCGGCTATGAAGGCGCGGTTCTGGCGCTGGAGATGGCGAATAAGGCGGAGATCGTCTTCAACGGCGCGCCCGTGGCCAACGCCTCCCTCGGCAAGTACGTGGATATCTCCATCGACAAGGTGGCGCTGCCGCCCATCGTCAAGGGCCGGAACGTCCTGGAGGTGAGCTATCCCTTCGGAAAGACCAGCGATATCGAAAACATGTTCATCCTCGGCGACTTCGGCGTCAGCTTGACCGGCAACAGGGCCACCCTCACCGCCCTGCCGGAAAAGATCGGCTTCGGCGACCTGACGCAACAGGGCTTCCCCTTCTACGGCGGCGCGGTCACTTATAAGTGCAAGGCGGCCGCAAAGGACGGCAAGCTGACGATCCGGGTCAACTGGTACCGGGGCGCGGTGATCGCCGTGACCGTAGACGGCGTGGAGCGCGGTGACATCATCTACCCGCCCTATCTGCTGACGGTGGAAGGCCTTGCCGACGGCGAGCACGAGGTGGAGCTGACCCTTTACATCCACCGCTACAACACCTTCGGCCCCATCCACCTGGTGGATGAATCGGAAAGCTGGCACGGCCCCGGCGCGTGGCGCAGCGACCGTGGCCGCTGGACCTATGAATACGTCCTCCGCCGCACGGGTATTTTAAGCGCCCCGGCGGTGATCGGATAACATCATCCATCGTCCGTCGGGACGAGAAAAATCAGACTTCTTTCACAATCAGACAAATTATTCACCAACGGTCCGCTATGATATCAGCGGACCGTTTTTTATTTCAAAAAAAAGGATGTTGCAGCATGACCATCACACTCGACGGCGCGGAGATGACCGCGCACATCACCGGGGAGATCGACCACCACACCGCCGCTTTTTTGCGCAGCGGCATCGACGCCGCCTTTGTGCGGCAGAAGCCGAAAACGCTGATCCTTGATTTTTCCGGCGTGACCTTTATGGATTCCTCCGGCGTGGGGCTGGCGCTGGGCCGATACAAAAAAACAAAAGAAACCCGCTGCACGCTGGTGCTGGCGGGACTTAACGAGCGGGACAAGCGGATGATGAAGCTGTCCGGCATGCAGAAAATGGAAGGGATCGAATTCAGGTGAAGGCGATGAAAAAGGTAATCAACGATTTTAAAATGAACGTGGCGGCGAAATCCGTCAACGAGAGCTTCTGCCGGGCCGTCATGGGGGCCTTTGCGGCGCTGTGCGACCCCACCGTGGAGGAGCTCAGCGACATCCGCACCGCCGTCAGCGAGGCGGTGACCAACTGCATCGTCCACGGCTACCGGGAACAAACCGGGCGCATCTACATAGACGCCGCGCTGCTGGAGGGAAACGTCCTGCGGATAAAGATCCGGGACAAGGGCTGCGGCATCGAAGACGTGAGCGCCGCGATGGAACCGCTGTTTACCACCGCCGGAGGGGAACGCTCCGGCCTGGGCTTTACCGTGATGGAGAGCTTTTCGGATTCGCTGAAGGTCCGCTCGAAGCCCGGCAAGGGCACCGCCGTGACGCTCACGAAAAAAATCACGGGAAAGTGTGACGGATGACGACCATTTCGCAGAGCGAACAACTGATTACGGAAAACCTGGGGCTGGTGCACGCCTGCGCCAACCGCTTCCGTGGCCGGGGCGTGGAGTACGAGGACCTGTTTCAGGCGGGGTGCGTGGGGCTCATCAAAGCGGCCTCCGGGTTCGATCCGGCGCTGGGCTACCGGTTTTCCACCTACGCGGTGCCGGCTATCTTAGGCGAGATCCGGCGGATCTTCCGGGACGGTGGCACGGTGAAGATCGGCCGTTCGGCCAAAGAAAAAGCCCGCCGCCTGCTGGAACTGAAAGAAACGCTGTCCGGTGAAACCGGGCGGGAACCCACGGTGGCGGAGCTTGCGGAGAAGGCGGGCATGGACGCGGCGGAGGCCGGCTGCCTGCTGAGCGCCTCCCTGCCGGTCATCAGCCTGACAGACGACGAGGATGAGGGCCAGACGGATATCCCCGTCCCCGCGCCGGATGAAAAGCTGACGGAACAGATCGACCTGAAAAACGCCATGGGCTGCCTGACAGAACAGGAGCGGCGGCTCATCGACCTGCGGTATTTTCAGGGGCTGACCCAGACCGTCACCGCCGGCAGGCTTGGCATGTCGCAGGTGCAGGTCTCCCGCAAGGAAAAAGCCATTCTGCTGAAGCTGCGGCAGAAAATGAGTTAAGTCGTTAAATTGGCGATTTGTCGAGCTGATCCGGTAGCGCGGCACCTCAGTGCCGCTCGTGACATAAACAACTTTTTTCAGAACAAAAAAACAGGTTCATCACGGATTTCTGTGGGATTAGAATCAGAGTGACAAATTGTGAGTTTGGCGAGGTCTTTGGATGATAGGCGCGGTGCGAAGCGCCGCTATAATCGTAGCGCGGATCCGTCTTGCCCTCGCAAACATTGTCGCACTGTCGCCTTGGAGCGGCGCCATTGCTCTGTGTTTGCTCACCAAAACCGCCTCGCTTCATCTTGGCCCTCGCAAACATAGTCGCGCTGCTGCGCTTGGAGCGCTTGCATCGCTCGTTGTTTGCTCACTCGAATCCCTTGCTGCATCCGCCACAGGTGGCGCTTCGGGATTCTCCCCACTGGCGGCGCTTCGGCGATTTTGCCCGCCCGCAACGCGATTCCGATTTTTGGAACGTTGGAATTTTGCCAAAACATTGGATTTATTAATGCGGCAATTAAATATTTCTGAAAAGGAACGTAATCTGCCGCATTAATAAATCAATCATAACGCCGTTTTTTGCCGTAACACGGCAAAAAA
>CADAMO010000024.1:24723-27082 GCA_902788995.1 Oscillospiraceae bacterium | reverse complement strand
GATCGCCCTTTGCAGCACCGTGCTGCGGATGGTTGCCCTCTCCGAGCCCTTCTACGGGGTTTCCATCATCACCGAGGGCATGCTGCAGGGAGCGGGCAAGACCACCATGCCCTTCGTGTTCAACATCGTCTCCATGTGGGGGGTGCGCATCGTGGGCACGTTTATCTGCGTCACCTGCCTGCACCTGGGACTGGAGGCCGCCTGGGCCTGCATGATCGGCAACAACATGCTGCTGCTGGTGCTTTTCCGGGTATATTACACGCGCAAATTCCTGCCGTCGCAGATGAACATTTCCCCCGGGGATGACCGGGCAGAAGCGTCTTAATAAAAAAACAGCGGTTCCCGAAACGTCCGGGGACCGCTGCGTTGCTTTTTCTGTCTTTTTACATGGTATCGCGGGAGGAGAAGAACATGGGCAGGGGCAGCCACTGCTGCACGGCCGGCGGAAACGCCGCCCGATCGGCGGGATAGTTGGAGAAAAACGTCCGCACCGCCGTGAGGCAATCCAGCTCAAACTGCGGCGTTCCGGCGAAATCCTCCACGCAGACTTCGTTGTTCTTCACGGCAAGCCTCAGACGCTCGTCCCCCGCCTTGCCGTGAATCAGTACTGTCATCTCGCCGTCGCAGAGGGCGGAATAGGCCGCCTTTGCCCGCAGATAGGCCGTCAGAACGGTTTTGAAGTCCAGCACGCACACGGACTCGCAATGGTCGATCCTCATCCAGGAGCCGTTTTTTGAGAAGAAATCCAGCTTTTCCGTCTCGAAGGGGGCGACGGTGAAGCCGACGCTGTCCTTACCGCACAGGGCCAGCACAGCGGAAACGAACCGGGGCAGCAGCTCGTAATCCGTCAGACCGAATTCGCAGACGTGGTCCATGCTGTCGCACAGCACCGCGTAGCCGACGGGGTTCCCGTTCTCCTTGACAAGATAAGGGATATCCTCCCAGGAGCAGAGAATGTTGAAATAGGCATTCTCTGCCCGGCGGGAGATCACCGGGGACTTCGTGTAGATCCCGTCGATGAACCGGATGGCTTCCCTGTCGTCCGGTAAGAGTTTTTCCATGGTCAGGCCGCTTTCCACGCCCTTCAGCGCGTGCTTGAGGGAACGGACGGAGAAGCCGAAATTATAGCTGACGCCGGCGTTTTCATAGCCGAAATAACCGTAGCGCTGGCGCTGGCCGCCGAGATAGGAGAGCGCCACGCCCCGCCGCTTCATATCCTCGAGGGAGGCGTTCATCAGATCGATCATGTAACCCTTCCCCCGGAAGTCCTTCCCGACCGCCACGTTGCCGATGCAGCAGGTTTTCAGGTCCACGCCGCCCACGGTCATGTCGTTGTCAAAATTGCCGATGGCCGCGCGGAACGCGCCGCCCGGCTCCTGTACGACGAAGTTGTTATAGGCGGGGCGGTACTGATCCTTATAGATTTTGGGCAGCAGCGTCAGAAAGCGGGTGTCGCTTCCGTCCGCGGCAAAAAACACCTCGTCCAGAAACGCCAGCAGCGCCGCGTTATCCTCGTCTTTTCCTCTTCCGACATATAAGTTTTCCATCGTCAATACTCCTTTGTCATCAGTTTTTGATAGATCCGCTCCCGCATCCACGGCTCGGTGGAAGCCTGCAGCGCCTGCGGAAAGGAAAACCACCGCACGCCGCTGTTTTCATCGGCTTTGGGGCGAATGGGCCCCTCCTCCCCCGCTTCGATCAGATAGGTCAGGTTGTAATGCAGGTGACTGGGCACGTAGACGCCCCGTTTTTCGTGTCCGTCCACAGTAAGGATCTCCAGCGAAAGCAGCCCCTCACGGGCGAGCCGGCCGTCGGTGATCCCGGTCTCTTCACGGGCTTCCCGCAGGGCCACGGCGGCAAGGTCGCTTTCGCCGTCGGCGTGACCGCCCACCCAGCTCCACGAACGGTAGAGATTGTGCCAGCAGAACAATACCCGGTCCCGCGCCGGATTCACGATCCATGCGGAGGCGGTGAAGTGCCCCGCAAGGCAGGAGCGCAGCAGGCAGCCGGGGTTGCCCTCCGCAAAGACCAGCATGGCGTCCTTGTCCGCCGCCTCCTGCTCGCAGCAGGGGGTATAGGCTTTTATTTCATCCAGATAATACATGATGCGCCTCACAAGGGGGATTTGTCGGGTCATCATCGCAGCACGCTGCCACAGCAACCCCCGTTATGCCCTTCCATGATCCGTAACAGATAACAAAAAAGCGCATTCATAAAGAATGCGCTCTGTGTCGGCGACGACCTATCTTCCCGGGCAGCTGCCCGCCAAGTATTTTCGGCGCAGTTGAGCTTAACTACCGTGTTCGGGATGGGAACGGGTGGAACCTCAATGCTATAGACACCGACTGATTGAAAGTTT